>JAJYHG010000101.1 GCA_021784895.1 Actinomycetes bacterium | reverse complement strand
GCGCCACTGCGGCAGGACGAAGAGGTCCTCGAGCCATAGCCCCGGCTGGCACTCCCAGGTTGAGAAGGTGGCATGAAAAAGCGCGAAGCCGGCTGTGGTGCCGTTCACCTCCGCAAGCAGCGCCTCAGCCGCCGGTGCCTCGCCAAACAGCCAGCGGCCGAGATCGGACGGCGTCCCGACGACCGCTTGCGGCGCCCGCTCATATTCGGCCAGCGCCACTATCAGCGAGTGGATCAGTTCGACGTCGCCCGGCCGCGCGGGCCGGATGGTGACGCTCGGCGCCGCGCTCAACTCTCCACCGGCAGTTTGATCTCGCGCTTGAGGATCTTGCCCGTCGGGCCCTTGGGCAGCTCGTCGACGATCCAGACACGGCGCGGGTACTTGAAGGCAGCGATTTGATCCTTGACAAAGTCGCGGATCTCGTCGGGGCTCGCGGCCGCGTCAGCTTTGAGTGACACCACGGCTGCGACCTCTTCGCCGTACTCCTCGTGTGGGATGCCGATCACGGCCGCCTCGCGCACAGCGGGGTGCTCATAGAGCACCTCCTCGACCTCCCGGGGATAGACGTTGAGGCCGTTGCGGATGATCAGATCCTTCTTGCGGTCGACGATGAAGTAGTAGCCGTCGGCATCCACCCGGGCCAGGTCGCCGGTGTGCAGCCAGCCGTCGCGCAGCACCTCGGCTGTGGCCTCGGGACGGTTCCAGTAGCCCTTCATGACGTTGTGACCACGTACGACGATCTCACCGACCTCGCCGGGCGGTACGTCGGCGCCGGCGTCGTCGACCAGGCGCATCTCCACGCCGACGATCGGCGTCCCGATCGAGCCTGGCTTGCGCTCACGATCGGGGTGGTTGAAGGAGGCTACCGGCGAGGTCTCAGAGAGGCCGTAGCCCTCGAGGACCTTGCAGTTGAACGCCTGCTCGAAGCCACGCATCAGCTCGACCGGCATGGCTGCCCCGCCCGAGGCGCAAACGCGCAGCGTCGATGTGTCGTAGCGTTCACGGCCGGGCACGTTGAGAATGGCGCCGAACATGCTCGGCACCCCCTGGAAGATGCTCACGCGGTCGCGCTCCATGATCTCGATTGCCTTCACCGGGTCAAAGCGCGGCAGCAGCGTGAGCAGGCCCCCGGCGTGTACGCAGGAGTTCATCGCGCACGTCTGGCCAAAGGAGTGAAACAGCGGCAGGGCACCGAGCACCACCTGGCCTGGGCCGAAGTCGAACAGGTCAAGCGCCGCCTCGCAGTTGCGCAAGAGGTTTGTGTGCGTGAGCTCGGCTCCCTTGGGCGTGCCGGTGGTGCCCGACGTATAGAGCAGGACGGCCGTGTCGTGCTCGTCGCGATCGGCCATCTGCGGTTGCGGATCGGTAGCGAACAGCGCCTGCTCGAACTCTCCGGGCGCGACCGAGATCGACTCGCAGCCGGCCGCGGCCGCAGCCGGGGTCGCCTCTTGCGCAAAGTCGTGCCACACGAACAGCAGCCGGGCCCCAGAGTCACGCAGGTAGTACTCGACCTCGCGGCGCTTGTTGAGGACGTTGAGCGGCACGGCGATCGCCCCCGCGCGCAGGATGCCGTAGTAGCCCGCGAGGAAGTGCGGGACGTTGGGCAGCATCAGCGCGACACGGTCACCCGGGCCGATGCCGCGGTCGCGCAGCATTCCGGCAACCCGCATGGCGGCCTGTTCGAGCAGCGTGTAGTTCAGCGCGTAGTCGTCCAGCTTCACGGCCGGCTGCTCCGGGCCGCGTGCGGCGGAATCGCTGAGAATCTGTGCCAGGTTCATGCCTCTCTCCTCATATTGGATCACTCGCCGGTGAACTGCGCTGGCCGCTTGCGCAGAAACGCTTCCACGCCCTCGGCGAAGTCCGCTGAGCGGGCGCACTCCTGCTGCAGCTCAGCCTCAAGGTTCAGCTGCTGCTCGAGCCGCGGATAGGCAGCCTGGTTGAGGGCTCGCTTGGTGGCCGCGTAGGAGCCGGGCGGGCCGCAGGCGAGCTTCTCGGCCAGGCTGGCGGTTTCCTTGGCCAGCTGATCGTCAGCCACCACCCGGTTGGCGAGCCCGCGCGCCAGCGCGCGTTCTGAGTCCAGCGGCTCGGCGAGCAGGCCCATCTCGGAAGCGGTGCCGTGGCCGGCACGGCCGGCGAGCAGCATCGAGGAGCCGCCGTCGAGTGTCAGGCCGACGCTCGCGAAGGCGAGCAGGAAGTAAGCGGAGCGCGCTGCGATCACCAGGTCCGCCGCCAGCGCCAGCGAGCAGCCGAAGCCAACCGCGCCCCCGTGTACCGATGCGATCACGGGCTTGGGGGTTGTGCGCACCCTCAGGATCAGAGGGTGAAAGACCTCACGCAGCGGCGTGAGCAGGTCCGCGCTGCCGTCCGGACCCCAGTCCGCTACCTGTCTGAGGTCCGCGCCGGAGGAGAACGCGCGCCCGGCGCCCTGTAGCACGATCACGCGCACCCCGCGGTCAGCGGCGGCCCGGTTGAGCGCCCCCAGCAGCTCGCGCCCCATCTGCGGTGTGAAGGCGTTGAGCGACTCGGGGCGGTTGAGCGTCACCCACGCGATGCGCTCCCGCAGCTCCACGCCCACGGTCTCGGATTCGAGTTCCAGCATCAGATTGCGCGAATAACTCATATCACGAATACGTATCGGGTAGCGCTGTTCACGGTTCGTTTACGGGAATTACTGGGTTAGGATGCCGTATCGCTCACAGCCCTGCTGGCCGCAGCACCAGGAAGGAGCAGTATCCCGACATGACCGACACAGTTACCAGACAGCCGGCGCCGACCAGACATGCAGGACTCCGTGCCTGGGTCGAAAAGATCGCCGCGCTCACGCAACCGGATGACATCCACTGGTGTGACGGGTCGGCCGAGGAGTACGACAGCTTGGCGCAGCTCTTGATCGACGGCGGCAGTTTCGTCCGGCTGGCGCAGGACAAGCGCCCGAACTCTTACCTCGCCCTGTCCGATCCCAGTGACGTGGCTCGGGTGGAGGACCAGACCTACATCTGCTCGGAGCTCGAGCAGGACGCGGGCCCGACCAACAACTGGGTCGATCCCAGCGTGATGCGACGCACGCTGGAGGGTCTGTTTCAGGGTTGCATGCGCGGACGCACCCTGTATGTGGTGCCATTCAGCATGGGCCCGCTCGGCTCGCCGATCTCCTACGTGGGCGTGGAGCTGACCGACTCGCCTTACGTGGTCGTCTCCCAGCGGATCATGACTCGCATGGGGCAGCCGGTGCTCGATGCGCTCGGCGACGATGGCGAGTTCGTGCCCTGCGTGCATTCGGTCGGGATGCCACTGGAGCCGGGGGCGCCGGACGTGCCCTGGCCCTGCGACCCCGACAACAAGCACATCGTGCATTTCCCCGAGACGCGCGAGATCTGGTCCTATGGCTCTGGCTACGGCGGAAATGCGCTGCTGGGCAAGAAGTGCTTCGCGCTGCGGATCGCATCGGTCATGGCACGCGACGAGGGCTGGCTCGCCGAGCACATGCTGATCCTCAAGCTGACCTCGCCTGAGGGTACGGTCAAGTACGTCGCGGCCGCCTTCCCGAGCGCCTGTGGCAAGACCAACCTCGCGATGCTGGTGCCGACGCTGCCCGGCTGGAAGGTCGAGACGATCGGTGACGACATCGCCTGGATGAAGTTCGACGGCGACGGCCGGCTGCGGGCCGTGAACCCGGAGAACGGCTTCTTCGGGGTTGCGCCTGGAACCAACGCGAAGACCAATCCGAACGCGATCGCCACCGTAGCCGGAAACTCGATCTTCACCAACTGCGCCCTCACCGACGACGGCGATGTCTGGTGGGAGGGCCTGAGCACGCCTCCGGCGCACGCGATCGACTGGCGGGGCAACGACTGGACGCCCGACGCCGACACGCCGGCCGCCCATCCCAACGCGCGGTTCACGACACCGGCGGCGCAGTGCCCGTCGATCGCGCCCGAGTGGGAGGATCCCGCTGGCGTGCCGATCGACGCCTTCCTGTTCGGCGGCCGCCGGGCGACGGTGGTGCCGCTGGTGCACGAGGCGCGTGACTGGGAGCACGGCGTGTTCCTCGGTTCAATCATGTCGTCCGAGACCACCGCCGCAGCGGCCGGGGCTGTCGGCGCGCTGCGCTTTGACCCCATGGCGATGCTGCCCTTCTGCGGCTACAACATGGGTGACTACTGGCAGCACTGGCTCAACCTCGGCGCCCGCGAAGGCGTGCAGCTTCCGCGCATCTTCTACGTGAACTGGTTCCGCAAGGGTGCCGACGGCAGGTTCCTGTGGCCCGGCTACGGCGAGAACTCCCGTGTGCTCGAGTGGATCTTCCGTCGCTGCGAGGGGCGTGCCGGCGCCGTGGAGACGGAGATCGGGCTGCTGCCGGAGCTCGGCGACGGTGGACTCGACGTGAGCGGCATGGAGCTGGCTGAGGGCGCGCTCGCGGCGCTGCTGAGCGTCGACCCTACCGGATGGAAGGACCAGATCCAACAGATTCAGGCGCACTACGCGAAGTTCGGCGAGCGGCTCCCGGCCGAGCTGCACCGGCAGCTCACGAGCCTCGAGCAGCGGCTGAGCTAGGCGGTCACGCTCGCGCTGATCCCATCCGACGCCGGTCTGCTTGCGCTGCAGGCCGGTGTCGTTGCGGCGCCGCGTGCACTCGATCCGGGCCTGGCGCGGCGCCTGCGCCGTCTGCATGGCCGCGGCTGGGCGCTGCTTCCAGCAGCCTCGATCATCGCCGTCATCTTCGCGATCCGCTACCTCTCCGCCACCGCCACCTGGCTGACGTACCTGGCGCTGATCGCCGTGCCGGTCCTGGCCGCGCTTGCACTCGGCTGGGTTGGGCGCGGCGCGCGGCCGTGGCTGGCGCTGCTGGTGCCGTGTCTGTTCGTGCTCACCTGGGTGAGTCCCCACGGCCTTGCGGGCGAGGCCGCGGGAGCTTCGTTGTCGGCGTTGAGCTGCGTGACGCTGGGCGTCTTGCTCGCGGCGGTCACCCCGCGGGGCTGGCTGAAGTTCGGGATCATCGCGATGGCCTGCGCCGATGTTTGGCTGGTGAGCACCGGCCAGCTGCAGGGACCCAACAGCGTGCTGGTCGCGGCCCGCCCCGGTGGCGGCCTGCCGCAATTGCAGAGCGAGCAGTTTGGGAGCATCTCGATGGGCTACGGCGATCTGTTTGTCGCCGCCCTGCTCGGTGGTATCTACGCCGCCCGGACCGCGGTGCAACGGCTGGCGGCGGTTGTGACACTGGCAGTCGCGGGGATCTTCGACCTCCTGTTCCTGGTCGTCCAGAACCTGCCAGCGACCGTCCCGGTCGCGCTCGCGCTGGTGATCGTCAGTGTGTGCTGCGACCGGTCGAGGCGGGGGGGCGCGACTCCTCCGCCAGCGACGTGATTGTGAGCGTCCCGCGCGATGCGCCCTCCAGGACTTCGGTGGCCTCCTCGGCGGCGCGCGCGTAGAGCTCGACCAGCAGATGCACGACGATGCGGTCCTCATCGTGCTTGTGGAAGCGCACGTGGGTGAAGAACTCGCGCGTGCCATGATCGCCAAAGGCCGCGTAGGAGAGTGCGT
>JAJYHG010000226.1 GCA_021784895.1 Actinomycetes bacterium | reverse complement strand
CCGCCACCGCCGCCACCGCCGCCACCGCCGCCACCGCCATTGCCGCCGGCGCCGGGGCCGCCGGCGGGCCCGCCGTTGGCGGCCCCGGATCCTCCGCCACCCGCCGTCACAGTGTTTGACCCGCACGCCACCGCAGAGGCCGTGCCTGCCGAGCCGCTCAAGAACAGAGCACCGCCCGCGCCACCCGTGCCGACCGTGACCGCGCAGGTGGAGCCGGCCGCCGCGGTAATCAGGCCGGTCGCCGTTGCACCGCCGCCACCACCACTGCCGCCGACGATGCCGGGCACGACACCGCCGGCGCCACCGCCAGCGCCCCAGGCCTCGACCTCGATCATCGACACGCCGGCCGGGACCGTGTAGCTACCCGAAGCCGTGAACGACTGTGCCCCCGGCCCAGCGGGTCCGGTCGGGCCAGCCGGGCCAGCGGGACCGGCAGACCCAGTCGTGCCAACAGGACCGGTCGCGCCGGTAGCCCCGGTCACGCCCGGGCGGCCAGCCGGCCCGCGTAGGCCCCGCACACCCTGAAGCCCGCGCACATTCCAGACGATCCGCCGGTCACCCCGCCGGCAGCGCCGCGCTGAGTACATGACCCCCGTGCGGCGCTGCACGCACGCCGAGATCCTCGGCGCCGGCCGGGTGGCCGCAACACCACCGCGAGCGAGGCCGACACGCCAATCCGCCGCCTCACCCACGACACCACACCACTCATCCTGTACCTCCAGTGACTGCTTTGCTACATAACCACGATCGCGGACATCCTACGCGAGCTTCGCGACCTCACCCGACAAGGCGCTTGCACGCGCCGCCTCCAGAACGCACAGCACCGAGACAACGTCTGAGGCGTCCACAGGCGGCACCGGCGGAGCGCTCCCGCCGGCCACGAGCGCATCCCGCAGGCGCGCGTAGAAGGTCTGCCAGGCGCCGCGCTCGGGCACGAGCGGCACGCTCTGCTCCCCTGTGATCAGGCGCGGGTGGGCGTGGCTGGGCTCGACGCCCCAGTCGCTTACCGTGTCTGGCCGCTCACCGGCGCGCAGGCGGTCCTCCTGGGAGTCGAGATCGCGCACGATCAGCGCCGCCTCGCTGCCCAGCACCCGCAGTCGGGGCCCGGGCGCGGCGGTCACAGCAGAGGCGCGCAGGTGGCTGATCGTGCCGCAACGATGGGTGAGCGCGATGAAGACATCATCGTCGGCGGGCGCGCCGCGACGGCTTGAGACCTCGGCGTAGACGCTTGTGACCGCGCCGAAGTGAACGAGCGCCTGGTCGACCAGGTGGCTTCCGAGGTCGAGCAGCACACCGCCTCCCTGCGCGGGTGGCGTGCGCTCCCGCCAGGCCTCAGGGCGCGACTCCGGGCGCCAGCGCTCAAAGCGCGACTCGTAGCGCAGCACCTGGCCGAGCGCGCCCTGCGCCATGAGCCTTGAGAGCGTCAGCTGATCGGAGTCCCAGCGGCGGTTCTGAAAGACCGTGAGCAGCACGCCGGCGGCCCGTGCACGGGCGATGAGGTCTTCCGCCTCGGCCGCGGTGAGCGCGAGTGGCTTGTCCACGACGACCGCCAGCCCGTGGTCGACCGCTCGCGTGGCGAGTGGCACGTGGGAGTCGTTGGCCGTGGCGATCACCACCGCGTCGAACTCGGCGGCACGGCCAAATAGCTCGTCGGTGCTTGCCATCACGGCGGCGTCGGGATGCTCGTGCGCGGCCTGTGCGCTGCGCTGTGGGTCGGCGGTGACTATTGCCGCCACTCGCAGCCCGGCTGTGGCCCGTATCAGCGGCGCGTGAAAGAAACGGCCCGCCAGGCCATAGCCGATGATTGCGACCGCGCACTCAGACATCCGGGCGAGCTTACCCGCAGGAGGTCGCGGCCGCGCTGCGCTGCCGCCGTGTAGTCTCGGATCGTGGCGAGGCTCAACGATCCGCGGGCAGTCGCGCGCGAGTACTCGAGCGAGGCCGGGCTGCAGGCGCGCCGGTCACTCTATGAGACGGTCGACGGCCCGGACGTGAAGCAGGAACTGTTTCGAGCCGTGCTCGGGCGAGCGCCCGAGCACGTGCTGGAGGTCGGTCCGGGCACTGGTGAACTCGCCGCGAAGCTGATCACCGCCGGAATCACCGACTACCAGGTGATCGACATCTCGCCCCGGATGGTCGAGTTGGCGCGCGAGCGCGGGATCACCGCACAGGTGGCTGACATCCAGGCGCTGCCGTTCGCCGATCGCGCATTTGACTGCGTCATCGCCGCGTGGATGCTCTACCACGTTCCCGACCTGCACCGCGGGCTGGCAGAGGTCGCGCGCGTGCTGAGGCCGGGAGGGTGCCTGATCGCAACGACCAACAGCGAACGCCACCTCAGCGAGCTCTGGGCGCTGGCCGACCAGGAGCGCTGGGAGCTGCCGTTCACCGCCGAGAACGGCGCCGGGGCGTTGCGGCGCCACTTCGCCGCCGTCGAAGCCATGGCTGTCGAGGCATGGGTGACCGTCGCTGATGCCGAGGCCGTGCGTTCCTACATCAGCCGCTCGCCGAGCCGCTCACATCTGGCAAGCCGCGTGGGCGATCTCCCCGGCCCGCTGCGCACCGGCGCGCGCGCCTGCATCTTCATCGCGAACAAGGCGTGAGCGTCCGCAGGCAGCGGCCGACGCAGTGCACAGCGACCTGTCCCGCGCGGCCCCAGCGGGGTGCCGGGCTACGCGGGCAGGGATGTCTGCAGGATCGACTCGAGTCCGGCGATCTGGCGGCGGATGCCGCCGCAGACCTGGTCACAGATGTCGAACACCGCCGGGTCGGCGATCGTGTAGACGACACTGGTGCCGCGCTTGGCGCGGCTCACCATGCCAGCCGCATGCAGGATCCCCAGGTGCTTTGAGACGTTCTGCTGGGACGCTCCGAGCGCCTGCTGAAGCTCGCCGACGGTCGCCTCGCCCTCACGCAGACGGTCGAGCAGCCGGATCCGCATCGGCTCACCCAGCACCCTGAAGCGCTGTGCCACCAGGTCGACCAGCGACTCGGTGAGCGGCGGCGGCTCGATGGAGTGGAACGCGGCCATAGCAGCTACTCTAGCACAAGCATGTGGTTGTGTAGCCAGCCGAGGGCGCCTCGTTCAGGTGGACGGACGCTCCAGCCATTGACTACTACATCGTTGTGTAACGTAGGATATGATCGAATAAGCTCGCTGGACTCTCCCTCCCAGCGTTCCAACCACCACGACAAGGAGTGACCCGATGTGTCATGCGGTCAAGTGCAGGCAATGCGGCAAAACAACCTGGTCCGGGTGCGGCCGCCACGTTGAGCAGGTGCGGCGCTCCGTGCCGGCAGCCCAGTGGTGTCAGGGCCACGCGCAGCAGCCCCGTTCCGGCGGCGGCGGGCTGTTCTCGAGACTGATGGGCGGAAGCTCAGCCGGCGCCTCGCGCTGAGCCCGAGCCGTCGCTGACGGTAGCGTCTGCTGTGCTGCTCGGGCAGGGCCCGAGCGAGCACAGCGGCGGCTGGCCATAGGGCCGGCTCACCGTATTGCCGGTAGAGTTCGGGTGTGGCCAACTCGCTGTCGAGGCGAACGCTCCCCGTCCCGGGACGGGATGCACGTACATGCAGCTGCAGGGCTCTTGGGCCTGCTGAAGCGCTGATCCCGGCGTCTGTGCCGGGGCTTACCAGTGCCACCACCGCGACGGCGGGGATCTGATGGTCGCCGCGGCGCCCCCGCGAACAGAGTTTCTCGAGCGGCTCGAGCGCCTGGGGCTGGGCGAGCGGTTGCTGACCAACCCCGCGCAGCTGGCGGTGTTCGTCTCCGACGGGCTCACGGCCTTCAGCGAGCGGCCGCTCGCGGTGGTGCTGCCGGAATCGGCCGACGAGGTCGCCGCGGTCGTCCGCGCCTGCCACCAGGCTGGCGTCCCGTTCGTCCCGCGCGGCAGCGGCACCTCGCTCTCAGGTGGGTCGGTCCCGGTCCCCGGTGGCGTGGTGATCGGCCTCAACCGGCTCAATCGGGTGTTGAGCGTGGATCCAGTGACCCGCACCGCGGTCGTCGGGCCGGGCGTGATCAACCTCGCCGTGAGCGCCGCCGCCGCGGAGCACCATCTGCAGTACGCACCAGACCCGTCGAGCCAGTCGGTCTGCACGATCGGCGGCAACGTCGCCTTCAACTCAGGCGGCGCCCACTGCCTCAAGCACGGCATGACCAGCAACCATGTGCTGGCGATGAAGGTGGTGCTTCCCGACGGGGAGATGGTTGAACTCGGCCAGGCGACGGGGAGCGCAGGCCCGGACTGGGTCGGCATGTTCTGCGGATCTGAGGGCCTGTTCGGGATCGTGGTCGAGGTCACGCTGCGCCTGGTGCCCATCCCCGAGGCGGTCTGCACCGCGCTGGCCGGCTACGCGAGCCTGCAGGCGGCCGGCGACGCCGTGGCGCGGATAGTCCGCGAGGGCCTGCTGCCCGTCGCCATGGAGATCATGGACGCGCTCGCGATCGAGGCTGCCGAGGCCTCCGTGAAGCCGGGCTACCCACCGTGTGCGGCACTACTGATCGTCGAGCTCGAGGGTGAGCGCGAGGCTGTGAGCGCCGACCGTACCGTGCTTGACTCCCTGCTCGCGCAATCAGGCGCCTCACATGTGCACACAACCGAGGATCCAGGCGAGCGCGCCTTGATCTGGAAGGGCCGCAAGAGCGCGTTCTCGGCCGTTGGCTGGCTCGCACCCGACTATCTCGTGCAGGACGGCGTCGTGCCCCGGACACAGCTTGCGCATGCGCTTGCCGAGATCGACCGCCGGAGCCGGGAGACCGGGATCCGGATCGCCAACGTCTTCCATGCCGGCGACGGCAACCTCCATCCGCTGATCCTCTACGACGGCGCACAGGAGGGTGCCGCAGACCGAGCTCACGCGCTGGCGGGAGAGATTCTCAGGCTGTGCATCGCGCTCGGGGGCTCGATCACGGGCGAGCACGGGGTGGGGCTCGAGAAACGCGACTACCTGCCACTGATGTTCTCGACGGACGACATGGATTTCATGCGCCGCGTCCGCCGCGCGGTTGATCCAGCCGAGCTCAGCAACCGGGGCAAGATGCTCGTCGCGCCATGACCACACTCACAGCACTCACTGACTCCGAGGTGGAGGCGGCGGTGGCCTCCTGCGCCCCGGGCGAGCACCTCCTACCCGTCGCTGGCGGTACCAAGCCTGCCCTCTCGAGCGCCACCCGCGACGACGTGACGCTGATCGACGTGAGTGCGCTGCACGGGATCATCGCTTACGACCCGGCCGAGCTGACACTCACTGCCAGAGCGGGGACACCCATACGTGAGCTTGAAGCCACGCTCGGCGAGCACGGCCAGTACCTGCCCTTTGACCCGCCCTTTGCTGCGGCCGGCGCGACGATCGGTGGCGTGGTCGCGGCGGGCACATCGGGCTCAGGGGCATGGCGCTATGGCGGCGTGCGTGACTTCGTGCTCGGGGTGCGGTTCGTGGACGGCACCGGGCGGGCGATCTCAGCCGGCGGTAGGGTCGTGAAGAACGCCGCCGGGTTCGACGTGCCCAAGCTGATGGTCGGATCGATCGGGCGCCTCGGGATCATGCTCGAGCTCTCGCTGAAGGTGTTTCCGCGGCCGCCGGCGGCGGTGACGCTCGAGTTTGCCCT
>JAJYHG010000229.1:1787-25103 GCA_021784895.1 Actinomycetes bacterium | reverse complement strand
GACTCTGGCACCCTCGCTGCGCCACCCCGGCCCGCTAGATTGCCCCGCGTGGTCCGCCTCGGCCTGAACCTCCCCACCTTCGACCCGCTGCGGGTTGGCGGTCCGCCCAGGTTCGTGCAGGTCGCTCAGGCCGCCGAGCGGACCGGGTTTGACGCGGTCTGGGTGGGTGACCACCTCGTAAGCCCGGCACCTGTGTATGACGCGACCGTCGCGCTGGCGGCGGTCGCCGCCGTCACCCCGCGCCTGCAGCTCGGCTTCGCCGTGATGCTGCTGGGCCTGCGCCAGCCCGCCTGGGTGGCCAAACAGATCACCACCCTGGACGCGCTCGCCCCCGGCCGTCTGCTGCTCGGCGTCGGCGTCGGCGGCGAGTTCCCGGAGGAGTTTGCGGCGCTCGGTCTGAACGTCAAGCGCCGCGGCCGGCTGTTGGACGACGCGCTCGCCGCGCTGCCGGACTGGCTCACCGGGGGCTCGGCGCCCGTGCTCGCGCCGACCATGTCGAAGCTGCCGCCAATCTGGGTCGGCGGCCGCAGCGACGCCGCCCTAAGACGAGCCGCGCGCGCCGGCGACGGCTGGCTGGCGACGTGGATGAGCCCGGAGCGGATCGCCGAGGCCGGCAAGAAGCTGGCCGAACTCGCGGCGGCAGCCGGCCGGCCGCGACCCGCGCTCGGCCTCGCGGTCAGCGTCAACGTCGACGCCAACGAGGGCCGAGCGCGCGAGCAGGCCGAGGATTACATCAAGGCGATGTACGGGATGGCGTTTGAGCGCGTGGAGCGCTACACGCCGGTCGGCAGTGTCGAGCGGGTCGCGGAGCGCCTGCGCGAGTATGCGGCGGCTGGCGTGCAGGAGTTCGTGCTCACCGCCCTCTCCCCGGAACCGCTCGCGCAGGTTGCACGCCTGGCCGAGCTGCGCGAGCTAAGCTCGCGGCCATGAGCCCGCTGGGACACGCCGCATGCATCTGCTCGTAGGCGGCGCTCCGGCCCCGCTCCAGGGCGAGATCATCATCCCGCCCTCCAAATATCACGCTCACCGGGCGCTGATGCTGGCGGCGCTGGCGCCGGGCCAGAGCACGATCGCCGACCGCACCGACGCCCGCCACGTCCAGTTCACGGTGCAGGCGCTGCGCGAGCTGGGCGTCAAAATCAGCGCCAGTGGCCGCCACTGGCGCGTGCACGGCGCCGCTGGCTTCTCGCCCCGCGGCGGCCAGGTCTCGGTCGGGAGCTCCGGCACGACCCTGTACTTCCTGATTGGCCTGGCGGCGCTCAGCGACCGGCCGGTCACGATCACCGGCCAGCGCTACTTCCGCCGCCGCCCAATCGGCCCACTGTTGCGCGCGCTGCAGCGCCTCGGCGTCCGTCTCGACTACGACGACCAGACGCTCCCGGTCACCGTCCACCCGGGCCGGCCGCACGGCGGCCACGTGCGCATCGACGGCACCCTCTCACAGTGGATCTCGGGCCTGCTGATGCTGGCGCCGTTCGCCACCGACGAGGAGACCCGGATCGAGGTCGTGGGGGAGCTGAACGAGCGTCCCTACCTCGAGCTCACGGTCGGGATGATGCGCGACTTCGGGCTCGAGGTCAATGTCGGTGAGGACTGGCGGCATTTCACCGTTGCCCCCAACCAGACCGCCAGGCCGCGCGAGAGCTATCTGCTGCCGCCCGATATCGGCTCTGCCGCCTTTGGCCTCGCCGCCTGCGCGCTGCACCCCTCGAACGTGACCTTCAGGAGCCACGTGCCGATCCACGGCCACCCCGAGGCTTCGGTGCTGACCGAGCTGCAGGGCGTCGGCGTGCCGATGCGCTTCGCGCCCGACGGGCTCTCGATCACGATCGACCACGACGGCACGCCGCCAGTGGCGGGCCGCCTTGACTGCCGCGACATCCCCGACATGGTGCCGATCCTCTCGACGCTCGCCAGCCGCGCGCGCGGCCACACCGTCCTCTCGCACGTCTCACACGTGCGCCTGAAGGAGTCAGACCGTGTGACCTCGATGCTGCAGCTGCGCCGTATGGGCGCGCGCGTGGAGTTCGACGGCAACGACCTGGAGTTCCACGGTGTCGACCGCCTGTACGGCGCCGCGCTCTCCTCCTACAACGACCACCGTGTGCTGATGGCGCTGGCCGTGGCCGGTTCCACCGCCAGCGGCGTGACCGAGCTCTCCTACCCGCACGCCTACCGCATCTCCTATCCCGAGTTCGCCGATCATATGAACGCGATCGGCATCCCGGTGGCGGTCGGCGGCGAGGTCACACGCACGCCGTGAGCGTCCCGATCACCTCGAGCGTCGCCCGCTACGCGCGCGAGCGCCCGGCCGCGGCCGCAGTGATCGAGGTCGGCCCTGGCGGCAGCCAACGCAGCTGGACCTTCGCCGAGCTCGACGCAGCCGCCCGGCGCTGGTCGGCGACCCTCGCCGGGCTCGGCGTGCGCGCCGGCGAGCCGGTCGCCTACCAGCTCCCCAACGTGCTCGACTTCGCCGCGCTCTCGCTCGGGACGCTGATGCTTGGCGCTGTCTGCGAGCCGCTGATGCCGATCTTCCGCGAGCGCGAGCTCGCCTTCATGCTGCGCGCAAGCGGCGCCCGCGTGCTGGTTGTACCGGGGACGTTTCGTGGCCACGACCACGCGGCAACGGCCACGGCGCTGCGTGACGAGCTGCCGTCGCTGCGGCATGTCGTCGCGCTCGACGACATGCCGCCCGAGCCGCCCGCCACCCCGTCGCTCACCGATCCGCGCCCGGAGATGACCGCACAGCTGCTCTTCACCTCCGGTTCCACCGGCGAGCCCAAGGGTGTCCTTCAGACACACGCCTCGCTCGACCGCGCGGCCGCGATCCACGTCCGCCACTTTGGCCTTACCGGCGCCGACGTGATCTATGTCCCCTCGCCGCTCGCCCACCAGACCGGTTTCCTCTACGGCATGTGGATCGCGCTGCGGCTCGGCGCGACGCAGGTGATCCAGACGATCTGGGAGCCGGAGACGGCCTTTGACGCGATGGCGGCCACCGGTGCCAGCTTCGTGCAGGCGGCAACGCCGTTCCTCGCCGACCTGGTGCGGGTCACCTCAGAGCGCGAGCGCGGGCTGCCGGCGCTGCGGACGTTCGTTGCCACCGGCGCGGCGATCCCGCGCGAGCTGGCGCGCCGCGCGCGCGCCGCGCTCGGGGCCGAGGTCGGCGGCGCTTTCGGGACCACCGAGAGCTGCCTCGGCGCCGCGTTCCGGCCCGGCGAGGACGCGGAGCGCGCCTGGTCAACTGACGGCCGTGCGCTCAAGGGGATCACCCTGCGCATCACCGACGATCACGGCCGCGTATTGCCGCCCGGCGAGGAGGGCAACTTCGAGCTGTTCACCCCGACCCTGTTCAAGGGCTACCTGAACCGCCCCGACCTGACCGCCCAGGCGCTCACCGCCGACGGTTACTACCGTACCGGGGATCTCGCCCGGATCGACGCGGACGGCTACCTGCACATCACCGGCCGCGTCAAGGACGTGATCAACCGTGGCGGCGAGAAGGTCCCGGTGGTGGAGGTGGAGCAGGTGCTCTACGCTCACCCGGCGGTGCGCGAGGTCGCGGTCGTGGCGATGCCAGACGATCGCCTCGGCGAGCGCGCCTGCGCCTTTGTGGTGCTCGAGCCGGGCAGGGAGCTCGAGTTCGACGCGATGCAACGCCACCTCGAGACGCAGCGGGTTGCCAAGCCCTACTGGCCCGAGCGGCTTGAGCTGGTCGACGAGCTCCCGCGCACGCCGTCCGGCAAGATTCAGAAATTCGTCCTGCGCGACCAGCTCGCGATGGAGAGAAAGGCGGTACCCAGATGACCACAGCAGCGGTGATAGATGCCGAAGCGACGCCGGTGGACGAGACCGAGTTTGCGGCCCTGAAGGACGAGGTCCGCGCCTACGTGGAGGACCAGGGGGAGCGCTGGACGGAGCTGATCGAGGCAGAGCACCGCGTCCCCACAGACCTCTGGGACGAGCTGCGCGGCCGCGGCTACCTGAGCCTCGCAGCGCCGCGCTCGCTGGGTGGTCGCGGCCTGCCGTTCGCCCGCTACCTGGAACTGATCGAGCTCTTCTCGCGCCCGCACGCCTCGCTGCGGATGATCGTGCACGTCTCAAACGGCCTCTGGCGGGCGATGCTGCCGTACGCAAACGATGAGCAGGTGGAGCGCTTCGTCAGGCCGCAGGTCAGCGGCGAGCTGCGCGTCGCGTTCACGCTGACCGAGCCCGACGCGGGCACAGGGGCCGACATCAAGTCGTCGGTCGTGCGCGAGGGCGACACCTACTACCTAAGCGGCCAGAAGCACATGATCACATTCGGTAACAGCGCCGACTACCTGTTGCTCGCCGCGCGCATGGAGGGGACCCGCGGCGCCGAGGGGATGGTCGCGCTGATGGTGCCGGCCCACGGCGAGGGCGTGGAGAACCGCCTGATGGCCGACACGATGGGTGTCACCGGCACCGACCACGCGCACCTGATCTTCGACCGCGCGCCGGTGCCGGTCGCAAACCGGCTCGGCGAGGAGGGTGATGGCCTCGAGGTGGCGGTCGGCGGCTTTCTGGTGCCCAGCCGCATCTCGGTGGCGATGACCTGCGTCGGGCTGGCCGGCAAGGCGCTTGACCTGGCGGTCGCCCGCGCCAAGGAGCGCGAGACCTTCGGCAAGCCGATCGCCACGCGCCAGGCGATCTCCTTCCGCCTGGCGGAGATGGCCGCCGACCTCCAGGCCGCGCGCCAGCTGACCCTCTACGCAGCCCGCACCTGGGAGGAGCGCCGCGGCGGCGCGGCTGAGTCGTCGATGGCGAAGATGTTTGCCTCCGAGATGCTGCAGCGCGTCACCGACGGGGCGCTTCAGGTCTTCGGCGGGATCGGGTTCTTCAAGAGCCCGATCGAGCGCGTCTACCGCGACGCCCGCGCCCAGCGCTTCGAGGAGGGCACGGTCGAGGTGCAGAAGCAGACGATCGCACGCGAGCTCTTGCGCTGAGCGGCGTGCTGGAGCACGTCTGGCAGCCCGGCCGCGTCGGCCCGCTGGAGCTGCGCCACCGGCTCGTGATGGGGGCGATGCACCTCGGCCTGGAGCGCGAGGACGATGGCGGGCGCTCGCTCGCTGCCTTCTACGGCGCGCGTGCGCGCGGCGGCGCCGCGCTGATCGTGACCGGGGGCTCGGCGGTCAGCCGCGTCGGCGCCGGCGGCGCCAGCTACAGCTTCATCAACGAGGAGCCGGACGCGGCGCGGCTGGCGGCCATTCCGGCCGCCGTCCACGCGGCCGGTGGGCGTGTCCTGCTGCAGCTCTTCCACGCCGGGCGCTACGCGCTTCAGGAAGCCTTTGGCCTGCAGCCGGTGGCGCCTTCAGCGGTCTACTCGCGCTACTCGCGCTGCGAGCCGCGGGCGCTGAGTGAGGAGGAGATCCTGGAGACGATCGACGACTTCGCCCGCGGCGCTGCGCGCGCCCGCGAGCTCGGCTTCGACGGTGTCGAGATCATGGGCTCCGAGGGCTATCTGCTGAGCCAGTTCATGGCCCCGGTCACGAACCTGCGCGAGGACGGCTGGGGCGGCGAGCTGGAGGGCCGCATGCGCTTCCCGCTGGCGGTGGCGACCGCGGTGCGGGCTGCTGTCGGCCCGGAGCGGGCGGTCGTCTACCGGATCTCCGGCGCCGACCTGGTGCCTGGCGGGGCCTCGGCCGAGGAGGTGTGCGCTCTTGCAAGTCGGCTGGCCAGCGGGCCAGCCGACGCACTGAACGTCGGGATCGGTTGGCATGAGTCGCGCGTCCCGACCGTGCAGGCGGTCGTGCCGCACGGGGCCTGGGCGCCGTGGGCGGCGGCGGTGCGCGCCGCCGTGAGCGTGCCGGTGATCGCCTCAAACCGGGTCAGCACGGCAGCGCTTGCGGACGCGCTGGTGGGTGAGGGCGTGTGCGACTTCGTGTCGCTGGCGCGGGCGTTTTTGGCCGACCCGGAGTTCGTGCATCGCAGCCGCGCGAGGCGACGCGTGAACGCCTGCATCGCTTGCAACCAGTGCATCGACGCCTCGATCTTCGATCGGCGGGTCTCCTGCGCGGTGAACCCGCGGGCGGGGTTCGAGGCGGCGGCCCGGGTCGACGGCGCCGGCGTCTCGGTGGCGGTCGCGGGCGGCGGGCCGGCCGGCATGGAGGCCGCGCGGGCGCTGGCTGAGAGCGGCTTTGCGGTGACGCTGTTTGAGGCGGCCGCGCAGCTGGGTGGCCAGTTCCGGATGGCCCGCCGGATACCGGGCAAGGAGGACTTCGCGCTCACCGGCGAGTACTTTGCCGGCGAGCTGGAGCGGCTGGGGGTCGATCTGCGGCTGGGTGCGCGTGCCGGTGCCGACGCGCTGGCGGGGTTTGACGCCGTGGTGGTGGCGACCGGCGTCGTGCCGCGGCCGGTGGCGCTCCCGGGGGCCGAGCTTGCGCACGTGCTCTCCTACGCGCAGCTGCTGGCGGCGGACGGCGATCCACTCGAGCTGGTGGGCGAGCGCGTGGCGATCATCGGCGCGGGCGGGATCGGGGTGGACGTAGCGCACCTCCTGTCCCTTGACCGCGGCCAGAGTTTCTACGCCCGCTACGGCTTGGAGCCTGACTTGGTGGGCCAAAGGCACACCAGGGTGTGCCTTTGGCCCACCAGCTCGGTGCAGTTGCGGCGGCAGGTGACGCTGATGCGCCGCGGCGGGCGGATCGGGGACGGGATCGGCGCCTCGACCCGCTGGGTGGTCGTGCAGGAGCTGCGCGACGCGGGCGTGGAGCTGCTGGCCGGGGTCGCCTACGAGCGGATCGAGCCCGGCGGCGTGGTGGTGCGCCTAGAGGACGGCTCGCAGCGGCGAGTCGCGGCCGACACGGTGGTGATCGCCGCCGGGCAGGAGCCTGAGCGGTCGCTGGCTACTGCGCTGGCCGCGCGCGGCCTGGTCCACGTCGTGATCGGCGGTGCGGCGGATGCCGCCGGCCTGGATGCCGGGCGGGCGTTCCGTGACGGCCTCGGGGCGCCGGCGGCCGTCCTGGGCGTGCTCCGGGCCCGCTGAGGCGGGTGGCCACCTGGCGCCGCGCCGCTTGTGTTCAGCCGGTTCGCCTCCGCTAGCATCCTTGCGCGCGGCGAGATAGCTCAGCTGGTAGAGCACGCGACTGAAAATCGCGGTGTCCCCGGTTCAAGTCCGGGTCTCGCCATACAATAAGTCCCTGCAAAGTCTCTATTTCTTGGATGGCGTCACGGGCCTTTGAACAGAATTCTGTAGCGGTCATTCTGTGAGTTAGCGGTGCGTGCGACGATCGGGACCAGGGAACGACCCTCGCGCCCAGTCTGATCTTCCCGACGTCCCAGCCAGCGCTGTCGCTCACGTCCCGGATGCGAGCGACCAACTGCGGCCCGGTGAGTGGGTCTTGTGGCTCCAAGCCGGGGATCGAAAGCCTCACGGGAGCCGGGTTGCGACGCCGTCTGCATTGCGCTCGCCGACACCGGCGCCAGGCGTGTGGCTGGTGAGCGATGCGCCCGGCCTGCTGAGCAAGGCGGCCACCCTCTCATCCCACCCTCTCATGTCTCACGCGCGCGTCTGTGTGGCTGGCTCCCACCATCTTTCCATCCCGAGTTCGGCGCGCAGTTTGCCGATGTCAGGAGCGGGCCGACCAGCCTGCACCAGCGGGTAGCCGTCGTGCTCAAACTCTCTGAGCACCGCCTCCAGTACAGGTCGGCTGCGCGGGCGGCGTGAGGCCGCACGCGGGGTGGCGCCGCCGAGCGCCGGGACTCGCTCGTCGGGCCACAGCGACTGCCAGGCATCGATCGCGTCTTGGGAGGCGCCGAACGGCATCGGTCCCCCCAGCTTGATCGGCGGCATGTCCTGTTCGGGGTCGATCACCAATTTCCTTCCGATCCTCGGTTCGGCCCCCAGCTCGCGGAGCAGTTGCACGAGCGCTTCCAGCCGCTCATCGGAGTTGACCGACAGCTCAAACCCTTCGGCGCGGGGGTCGAGCCGCCCGCGCAGCCAGCGCTGCGGCTGATCGGCCTCTTCGAGGGGCTCCTCGTTGCCGACAAGCGCGTGGATCTGCGCCAGCGCCCCGGCGCGTTCGACTCCGGTCAGCTCCCGTCCCCACCAGCTGAGCCCGCCCTCGTCCTCGGCACGGAAGTCCGGGTGCGCAGTGAGCGTCGCTATCACCGCGGCGGGATCGTTGACCGCCACATCAGCCGTGATCATCCGCAGGCGGTGACCATCGGTGTTGGTGAGCTTCGGACCGGCGGCACGCCGGCGCCACACCTCGCCGATGATTCCGGGCAGCAGGGTGCCGAGCACCTGGCTCATCAGAGCCGCCACGGCCGGGTCCATCGGCTCGGCAGCCTCGACCAGCACGCCGTGTGGCTCTGGCTCGCGACGTCGGCCGGGACGGCGTGCGCGCTTGCCGGCCAGTGCCTTCGCGATCGCGGCGCTCGCCTCGTGCACCAGCTCGGCCGCGCCGTCACCCTCGGACGGGCGCAACAGCACCACCGCGCCAGTGCTCCGCCAGATGCCGTCCAGCGACACCAGCGCCCCGAGCAGCACGCTCCAGCGGCTCATGCCAGGAAGCTGCTCCGGCGGGATCGCCGCATACCGGCGAGCGCCGGTGACGATGTCGGTCAGCCACAGCCCCGGTCCCGGGACCGGGTCGGCGACCTGCCACAGGCCGTAGGTCACCGTCTCGAGCCATTCCTCCGCCGCGCTCGAGATCGGCTCGGGAACTTCAGGGTCATCCACGAGCATGGCCAGCGGGCTATCAAGCCCGGACGGGGTCCACTCGTCGTCCAACGGCGCCTCGCGACGCTGCCTGCCCACGTGGGCGGCCGGCTCCATCAGCCAGGCGTGCTCCATCGCGAACGCGAGCAGTGCCTCAGAGCGCTCGTTCTCACGCTCATCTGCAAGCCCGAACGGATCCTCGGACTCCTCGCCCTGGGCGGCTTGCAGCTCCTCAAACCATTCGCGGACACTCGCCGAAACCGGCTCGAGCAGCTCCGGCCGGCGTTCCTCGATGAGGCTGCGCAGTGCGTCGCGCAGCGAGTACACGCCCGAGCGGTCCGCGAACTGCGCCAGCTCCTCGCGTTCGGCGCGACCCAGCTTCTCCCCAGCGGCTGCGCGCTCATGCAACTGCTCGACTACCAGGCCGTACACCTCGTTGGCGTCCTCGTCCTCGGGGTCCTGGAACAACGCCTCCCGCGCCAGCTCGAGCGCGTCAAGCCAGCGGCCCGCGGTGAGCATGTGCTCGGCAAGCGAGGCTGCCCCGTCCGGATCCACGGAGGCGTCGAGCGCCTCGTCGAGCAGGTCGCTGGCTCGGGCACTGTCGTGGTCGAGCTCGCCTGCCACCTCGGCCGCGAATGTCAGCGCGGTCACGCTCCCGGGCGCGAGCCGTGCCAGCTCGGCCGCGACAGCCCTTGCTCTCTCCTCGGATCCCTCACGCGTGAGCCGAACCGCCAACCCCGCGGGAGCGGGAAGATCCTCGAACTCCTGTACCACCAACGCCGCTACCCGCTCGGGCGGCGTCGCTGGCGATAGCGCCTCCTCCGCCCGCCGGCGAGCCTCGGCCTCTGCCAGCTCGGCGAGCCGCTCCGCGTCAACGTGGAGCGATCCACGGGATGGCGCCGGCGCCGCTTTGGCCGGATGGCCACTCGGCTGGTGGCCGTGCTTCGGCCGCCTGCGCTTTGACTTGCCCACGCCCTATCCCCGATCCTGGTCGATGACCGAGAGCGTACCCGCCTTCTGTCCGCCGCGTGGCGCACAAACGCAGACGGAGAGACGAGCATCTTCTCGACAGAGCGCTACGGTCTGCCGAGATCAATTCTGCCGAGATCACATGACAGAGAACGACGAGCGGCTCAAGCGGCGTGTCGCGGCGGCAGCGGAGGAGGCCCTGGCCAGACAGGGGCTGGTCACGGCGCTCGAGCTGTTGACCGGCCTGGGATGGCTTCACCCCGCACATGTCGATCTCTGGCGTAAGGGGCGCGTGCCCGACCTCGAGCAGCTCATCCAGGTCGGGCCGGACAGGGTGGGGCTGGCGCTCGAGCTGCTGTTTGACTGGGCGAGCGCAGCCGGGCTACAGCCGGCCGCGATCGCCTACCCGGTGCGCTCTCCTGCCCGTGTGCCGCTGCGCTTCTCAGCGCGCGGTGACGAGGTGATCGACCGCGCGTTCGGAATCCAATGGCTTTCGCCAAAGCTCACCGCGCGGGAGCGGGAGCGGCTCTTGGAACGCCAGGGCCGTGCGCCCGATCTGGTCGTGATCCAGCCGCTCGAGGACTTCACCTGCGCGATCTGCGGCACCGAGCAGCAGGGCCTGCTGATCATGCAGGAGCCCGGGCCGGCGTGCATGAGCTGCGCCGACATGGACCACCTCGTGTTCCTGCCAGCGGGTGACGCGGCGCTGACGCGGCGGGCGAAAGCCGGCAGCCGCCTCTGGGCGGTGGTGGTGCGCTTCAGTCGCGCCCGCCGGCGCTATGAGCGGCAGGGGATCCTGGTCGAGCAGCAGGCGCTCGGGCGGGCAGAGGCCAGCTGCCTCGCAGATGAGGAGGCACGGGCCCGGCGCCGCGGGCGAGAGCAGGCTCGGCGGGCGAGGCTCGACCTCGGACTGCAGCAGCAGATGGCCGCTGAGATCCAGCGGCTGTTCCCCGGCTGCCCGCCGGAGCGCGCGCGCCAGATAGCCGATCACGCCGCGGCCCGCGGCAGCGGCTGGGTCGGCCGCAGTGCGGCAGGCCGAGCGCTCGAGGAACGGGCGCTCGAGCTGGCTGTTGCGGCGTCGATCCGCCACCAGGACACTCGCTACGACGAGCTGCTTGTGTCCGGTGCGGGTCGCGAGGCCGCGCGCGAACAGGTCCGTGATCAGGTGGCGCGCACGATGCAAGCGTGGCGAAGCGCAGGCGAGCAGGACGCGGCGGCAACACCACATCCCTTGCGGGACGAGCGTTGATCTCCTCCCACGCTTCGGGCGCCGACGCGTCGAGGACCAACTGGCCACGATCGGCCACCACCCGACGGGCTGCATCGGAGGCACGCGTGACCACGAAGTCCGTCGGGTCCGTGCCTGTGGCCGCTACAGCCCGGATCGATCAGATCCCGCTCTTCTGGCGTCTTGCGCATGTCCAGGCGACGACTACGCCGCCGAGACGCTCCGCACTCAGGCTGGCTGTGGTGGTGTGGCCGTGACGGGAGCCCGAGCGCTCGCCAGGGTGATCGAGCGGGGAGGCAGTGCCTGCGCAAGATCGCTGCTCTTCGATGTTCGGCCGGGCCCGGTGGCGCTGCTCCTGGGCGGGGGCATCCTGGGGCGCCGCATCCTGGGGCACCGGTCCCTGGAGCACCGGTTCCTGTCCGCGCCTGCGCGTAATCTGCTCCGCCCATGACAGCCACGGCAGCGAGCGCGATCGACGTCACCCTCGCCGAGGTGGAAGAGGCGTGTGGAACCGCCGCCTTCAAGCGCGGCCTGGTTTATGCGCGGGCGCACCGGGTGCTCTCACCCACCTGGGACGACGGCAATCTGACCTTGCACGCCAAGGTGGTCGGCAACGGGGCTATCTATGAGACCACAGCCCAGTTCTCGCGCTACGACGACGAGCCCGAGGGTGACGGCCCGCTCGACTTCGACGAGGGCGAGTGCTCCTGTCCGGTGGGCTGGGACTGCAAGCACGTCGCGGCACTGGTGATCAGTGCCTTCCCCGCCGCCAGCGCCGCCAGCGCCGCCAGGTCTGCAACAGCTGGGCCGCGGGACTCCCCGGCCGCAGCCTGGGAGGCGCCCCTGCGGGCGATGATCGCCCGGCCTGCGCTGAGCACCGCCGGCGACGCGCTGGCGATCGAGCTGGCCCTCTGCTCGAGCGGATACGGCTCGACCACGGGCGCTCCCCGGCTCCGGGCCCGGCTGATGCGGCCGGGCGCCCGCGGCGGTTGGATCAACGGCTCGCTCTCCTGGGCCTCGCTGGAGGCCTGGAACCTGCGGCAGGGCAACTACCGCGAGGATCACCTCGCGCTGGCGCGAGAGTTTCAGGCTGTGCATCGCGCGCGGGAGGCCTCGAGCAGCCGCTACTACTACGGCTACGGCGACCGCGACCGCACGCTCGACATCGGCGACTGGGATGCCTCGCAGCTGTGGTCGCTGCTTGACCGGGCGGCGCAGATCGGCATGATCACGATCCACGCCGCCGGACGACTGGGCGAGGTGCCGCGCTACCGCCGTGCCGAGCTGGTGCTCGATGTGACCGCCACCGCGCAGGGCGCCCGGCGCCTGCGCCCAGCGCTGCGGATCGACGGCGCCGGCGACCTGGACGGGCTCGAGCCAGCGCTGTTCCTGGGTCAGGGCGGCCATGGACTGGTGCTGGCCCGGTCAGCTTCCACGGCGAGCGCCAGCCGCACCAACCGGGCACAGCGGGGGCAGGACATCGGCGCCGAGCTGCGGCTGATCCGCCTGGCCAGAGACACGCCCGGCGAGCTGCAACGCATGCTGCTGGACTCGAGTGAGCTCACGATCCCCGCCGCCGACCTGCCCCGTTTCGCGACCCAGATCGCCCCAGCGCTGCGCCACGTCGCCCCCGTGGTCTCTTCAGACGGGTCCTTCGCGCTCCCCGAGGTCTCTGCGCCCGAGCTGATCCTGCGCGCCCACCACGCCCCGGACCACCTCACCGAGCTGGCCTGGACCTGGGTCTACACGGTCGGCGCAGAGCGGGTCGAGTATGTGCTCGGCGCCACGGACGCGGCCGGCGGCCTGCGCGACGCCGAGGCCGAGCGCGCAACTCTCGACGCGCTCGACCTCTCGGCCGGCGGCGGGCTCGCCGAGCTCGGCCTGCTCGACGCTGACGGCCGTCCAGCGGCCCACACACAGTCGCTACGCGGGCTCGACACGGTCCGTTTCATAACTGAGGCGCTGCCGGTGCTGGAGCGCGCGACGGGCATCGGGGTCGAGGTCAGTGGCTCGCCGCTTGCCTACCGCGACGTTGACGACGTGGTCCAGATCGGTGTCGCGACCGCCGCGATCGACGGCGAGCACGACTGGTTTGACCTCGACGTGACGATCACGATCGAAGGCCAGGCGCTGCCATTCGCCCCGGTCTTTGCCGCGATCGCGCGCGGTGAGGAGCGGATGCTGCTCGATGACGGCGCTCACTTCTCGCTGCTCGCCCCGGAGCTCGCGACGCTGCGCCAGCTGATCGAGGAGGCCCGCTCGCTGAAGGACCCCGGGCGCCCTGACGCTCTGCGCATCAGCCGCTACCAGGCGGGCCTCTGGGAGGAGCTTGTGGCGATCGGCGTGGTGCGCCAGCAGGCGGAGGCCTGGCGTCGTCAGGTGGAGGGCCTGCTCGGGCTCGAGCAGCTCGCCCAGCTACCGTCCCCGGACGGCCTGAAGGCGTCGCTTCGCCCCTACCAGCTGGACGGCTTCCGCTGGCTGGCGAGTCTCTGGGAGCTGGGTCTCGGCGGCATCCTCGCCGACGACATGGGGCTCGGCAAGACGCTCCAGGCGCTGGCGCTGGTCTGCCATGCCCGTGCAGGCTGCGACTCGCCCGCTGGCCCGCTGGCCAGCGGGCGGACCACACCGTTCCTGGTGGTCGCCCCCACGAGCGTCGTCCCCAACTGGGTGACCGAGGCCGAGCGCTTCACGCCGGGGCTGACCGTGCGCGCGCTGACCGACACGCTGGGCCGGGCCGGTACGACGATCGCGCAGTTGACCGACGGCGCCGACGTGGTCGTCACGACCTACGCGCTCCTGCGCCTCGACGAGGAGCACTACGCGAGCGCCGACTGGGCGGGGGTGATCCTCGACGAGGCCCAGGCCGTCAAGAACCACAACGCCAAGACGCACCTGGCGGCCAGGCGGCTGCGCGCGCCGTTCAAGCTGGCGATCACGGGCACGCCGATGGAGAACCACCTCGGCGAGCTGTGGGCGCTCCTGTCGATCACCGCGCCCGGGCTGTTCCCCGACCCGTCCGCCTTTGACGAGCTCTACGCTCGCCCGATCGAGCGCCAAGGCGACGCCGAGCGGCTCGCGCGGCTGCGCCAGCGGATCCGGCCGCTGGTCAAGCGCCGCACCAAGGAGCTGGTGGCCGCCGAGCTGCCGGCCAAGCAGGAGCAGGTTCTGTCGGTCAGGCTCACACCCCGGCACCGCAAGCTGTATGACACCCACATGCAGCGCGAGCGCCAGCGAATCCTCGGGTTGCTCGACGACTTTGACTCAAACCGTTTCACGGTGCTGACCGCGATCACGCGTATGCGGCGCCTGGCCCTGCACGCCGGCTTGGTGGAGGAGAAGCACATGAAGGTCGCCTCGGCGAAGCTGGACGCGCTGGCGGAGCAGCTCGCCGATGTGCGCGACGGCGGCCACCGGGCGCTCGTCTTCAGCCAGTTCACAGGCTTTCTCGCCCTGGCGCGGGCTCGCCTGGAGGCTGAAGGGCTCGGCTGCTGCTACCTGGACGGGCGCACGCGCGCGCGGGCGAAGGTGATCGAGCGCTTCCGGACGGGTGATGATCCGGTCTTCCTGATCAGCCTCAAGGCCGGCGGCTTCGGCCTGAACCTGACCGAGGCCGACTACTGCTTCCTGCTCGACCCGTGGTGGAACCCCGCCACCGAGAACCAGGCGATCGACCGCGTCCATCGCATCGGCCAGACCCGCCAGGTGATGGTCTACCGGATGATCTCCGAGGAGACGATCGAGCAGAAGGTGCTGGCGCTCGCGCAGCGCAAGGCGGTGTTGTTCAAGGGCGTGATGGACGACGGCGACCTGTTCGCCGGCGAGATCACCGCCGATGATGTTCGCGGCCTGCTGAGCTGAGCCGGGCCGGCGCCGCCGGCAAGCTCAAACGAGCAAACTGCCCCGGCGCCCTCGCTTTGCTCTCAGGCACGCGGCGGGCTCCGCTTTGCTCACACCGGGGGCGGCCGCGGCTACGACGCCGGTGGCTGCGGTGGTGGCGGCGCGAGAGGGTCTTGCTTCGCGACTGCTGTGGCCCGTCGGGAGGGTGGTTTGCCGACAGCAGTTTCTCCTGGCCCGCCTGCGTCGTCGCTCGAGGAGAGCCCTGCGGGCCACCAGTTGTAGCGGCCGAGGATCGCCACCATCGAGGGAACCATGACGGTGCGGACAAGGAAGGTGTCCATCAGGATGCCGAGGGTCAGCCCGGCGCCGATCGCCTGGAACTGGCTCGCCTTGGCGCCACCGCCTGAGACGATCACCAGCACCGCGAAGGTTCCCGCCAGGACGAGGCCGGCAGAGGTCACCGTAGGCCCGGTAGCGCCGATCGCCTTGGCGATCGCTTGTCGGAGCGGAAGGTGCCCGGCCTCCTCTCTGATCCGGGTCATGACCAAGATGTTGTAGTCCTCGCCGAGCGCGAGGAGGAAGATGAACATCAGGAACGGGAGGATGAACACGAGGCCGCCCTGGCCGCCGATGTCGACGAAGATCAGCACGGTGAGGCCGAGCGCGGCGAGGTAGGAGATGGCGACGCTGGCGATCAGGTAGAGCGGCGCGACGAGGCTGCGCAGTACCAGGACCAGCAGCAGGCCGATCAGGAGGATCGCGATCGGCACGATGCGCAGCAGGTCGCTGGAGGAGATCTGGTTGACGTCGTAGATGCCGGCCGCCTCGCCGGCCACGCCGCTCGCTCGCGCTCCGGCCGCGCGCGCGGCGTCGGTCACCGCCGAGCGGATCGCTGGTACCGCCAACATCGCTTGGGTGGTGGTTGGCGGCCCGGCGGTGAGAGTTGCCTCAAACTGGATCGTGCGGCCGTTGGCGCTGACGAGCTGGGAGGTCGAGCGGTAGGCCTCATAAGCACCGAGCGGCACGATGGTTCCGGCGGGCGGGGCGACCGGGAGCGACCCAGGCGGGCCGAGCCGGCGGTGGAGGGCTATGAGCTCGCGCGGGCTGAGCGCGGTGCCGTTGGGGTCGAGCGGTCCGAGCAGCCGGGTGAACTGGCCCGAGGCCCGCAGGTGCGCCTGCAGCAACGAGAGCACCCCGGGATCGGCCCACGCGGGTCTTGCCAGCTCGAAGATCAGGTTCGTGGGGTTGGCGGACGCCTTGGGGAAGTTCGCCGTCAGTGCAGCCTGCCCGAGCGCGGCGTTGGTCCCGGGCGGGGCGGAGGTGTTGCCGCCGAAGCCCGACGGCTTGTAGCCGGCGACGCCGATGGCGAGCAGCCCGAAGAAGACCAGCCCTACCCCGAGCGTCACCGCTGGTCGCCGGAGCAGGCGAGTCGTGATCCGATGCCAGATGCCCTCACGGTCTGGCCGGGGGGTGACCTTCGATGGCCAGAAAACAGCCCTTCCCAATATGGCCAGCAGTGCCGGCAACAGGGTCAGCCCGGCGAGGAGCATCAACGCGATGGCGATGGCGAGCGGGATGCCGAGGTCGTGGTAGATGCCGAAGCTCGCGAACAACAACGACAGCAGCGCCGCGATGACCGTGCCTGCCGAGAAGGTGATCGACTCGCCGACTCTGGTGAGCGCGCGGGCGACCGCGTCATCGGGGCTGAGTCCCCGGCGTAGCTCCTCGCGGACCCGGAAGACGAGGAAGAGGCCGTAGTCGGTGCCTGCACCGAGAACGAGGACGACGAGGAGGATCTGGGCGAAGCTCGAGACCGGCACGCCGGTCGAGGCGATGACCGATCTTGCCAAGGCGAGCACGAGCGCGGCGGGCAGCAGCGTCACGAACGGTGCCAGCGCAGAACGGAAGATCAGGAACAGCAGCACCAAGATGAAGACGACCGACAGGGCTTGCGCTTGCTTGGTCTGGTGGCCTGAGGCGTGTTGGTTGGCGACGTTGATAGCCAGGTTGCCGGCCAGATGGGCGGCGAACCCCGCAGGTGCCGGCGTGGTGTCGACCACGTGTTGGAGGTTGTCGACCAGGTGCGTCGCTGGCGCGCCCTTTGGGGAGACATCGGACCGCACGATCAGCTCCGCGGCCTTGCCGTCGGGTGCGAGGCCGGCGTCGAAGACCTTCACCACCGTGGGAACCGTCCGCGCCGAGGAGGCGATATGAGCGAGAGCCTGCTGGTCGGCGGTGCTGAATCGGCCCGAGGCGAAGGTCGCCACCACCAGGACCGGCGTCACGCCTTTGTGTTCGAGCGGGGTCGCCAACGCGGCTGCCTGTTCGCTCGGCGCGCTGGCGGGCAGGAACGACGAGTTCTGCTCCTGCACCTGGGACCCGAGCGACGGCAGCAGCGCCACCGCCGCCACCGTCCCTACCAGCCACACGGCAAGGATTGCCCACCGGAAGCGGACAGTGAAGCGGCCGAGCCGGGTGAACAGGCGGCTCATCGCGGGGCCGACTCCGTCGTCGGCGCGCCGGCGACCATCACCTCTATGAGCCCCAGGAGCTCTCGCAACTGGGCGTCGCTCAGCGCCCCGAGGATCGATTCGGCCATCTTCCGCCGCTGGCGCTCGATCCGCCCGATGATCCGGCGACCCTCTTCCGACAGGGCAAGGACCACCACGCGCCGGTCCCGGAGGTCTGCCTGGCGCTCGGCCAGGCCCCGGCGTACGAGGCGGTCTGCCAGGTCGGTGGCCGCGCTCTCGCTGATGTCGAGCCGCCTGGCGAGCTGCGACATGGTGACGTCTCCCCTGGCGAGACCGTGGAGCACCTCGAGCTGATGCACGGTCACCGATCCGAGCTCTCCTCGCAGCTCCGGCGACCTCGCCGCGGCGAAGCGGCGGGCCAACGCCGGGCGGAGTTCCAGGAACCGCTCGATCAGCTCTTGGCGAGATGGCTGCGCTCTATCGCCGGCTCCGCCCCGGCTAGCGGTGCTCGGTCGGGTCATGATCAGCGCCCGCGGGGCTTGCTCAAGCACGAAATGTACGGTACCCGGATATTCATGGCCCCGCAGCATAGTGGACGTTCACAGGTGGTCGTAGCTCGATGAACTGGAAGCGCTTGTTGGGCGGCAGCTGAATCGCGGCTCGCGTAACAGCACGAGCCCGCCGTCGCCTGATCACGCCGAGGACGTCACCCACGCCCGCCTGTACGTCGCCACCGACGGCGGCCAAGCCGTCATGGTCGACGCCCCACACCGGTGCCGACGTCAAAGTCGAACCCGTCCCGGCCACCATTGTGGCCGTGTTCGGGGACCTGACCGGCCTGGGGCGCGACGGCGCCGTAATGCCACCGCTCACCGAGTGAGCCGCCGTCCTCAAGCTCTGCGGTGCCGAGTGATGGCCACAGACCACGCGATCAACACACCAGCCAAGGCAAGCAGGACGGCCGCATGTACGCTAGGCCGCTGCTCCGGTGGCTGCTCGTCAACCCCTCGGTCGGGCCGGTGATCCCCGGCTCGGGTGGGCGGCACCTACAGATCACCGGGACCGCGGCGCTCCAGATCCGCGAGCCGAACGAGCACACCCGCATCGGCCGCGCCGTCAGTGTCGCAATCGACGAGCTCCGCCGCCGACCGTCGACACGTCCGTTCGGCCACTGTGAGTAAGAGTGGCCGCTTCGCGAGTGCCTGCTGTTCCCGGCGGTCGCACAGGCTCTCGCACGCAAGCCCGCGGCGCGGCCTGCCCGAGCAGAGGCCCTGCCGGCTTCACGGCCGTTGCCGCTGCTGCCGCCGCGCGACAGCATGTAGCGCTAGCCGGGGACGGGATCGCAATAAGAGCTAGGCTCACCCCCGCGGCTGTCACCTATCGGTGGGCGCCAAGCCGCCGGTGCTAGCGACCCTGACCGTCAGCAGTGTGCTCGCGCCCCAGATTGCGCTGATCGGCCTGCGGGTGCCCCTGTGGCTGATCCTCACCGCCGCGCCGCTGGCGGGTGGGGAGACAACGCTCTACAACACGCTCATCAGCAGCACGATGATGGCCAACCTCCCGAGTGAATCTTTTGGGCGCGCTACCGCTGCCGTCAGCATCGGCTGCACACTGCTCCCGCCTGTGGCATGGGGCTCGCGGGGCCCATCGCCGCAGTCGTCGGCCCGTCCCGGCTGATGCTGGGCGGAGCGCTCATCGTGCTCGTGACCACGGCGGCCTGCGTGTCGCTGCCCGCTCCCGGCTCGTGCTCGACCGGTAGCTTTCCGTCCGCGCGCGCATTTGTTTGCAAATTGCGAAGACTGCCCGCGCCGCCACTTGCATTCGCGCCCGGACGCCCGTAAGTTCTCACTCAGCGGTTCGGGAGGGAGCGCAGCCCGCGAAAGCCAAGCGAGGCGGCTCCCGACGGCGAGCGACAGAGCTTTTTCCGTGCGCAGGCTACGCGCGAGAGCAGGCACAGTCGCCGCCCCCGGGCCGCCTTTTCGTTGTTGGTGTCTGCCGCAGCTCGGCCGCCTCCGTGCGGCTGATCGCGTCGAGGACACGGTCACGTCCGAGGCAGCGTCTACCGTCCCTGACGCGGCACCATCGCCGCCGACCCAGCGCGGGTGCCTGCCCCCGCGCTGCTGGGCGACCGGGGCGCCACCGGGAGCCGGGCGCTGAGGGCAGACCCCGTACACACATCACCTCAGCTAGCCCGCCCGCTCCCCCGCAGAACGCCGGCCACAGACGCTGGTGACGCGGGCTGGCTGGGTCCGTACCATTGCTAGCAGTGATAGAGATCGCCGACCGCGTCGCCCTCGACGGCCAGCGCGACCACTGGGCCCGGGTCCTGGCCAGTAGCCCGGAGCGCTTCGGGGCCGATGCGAGCGCTCCGGCCGCTGCTGCCGCGCAGGCGTTCCACGCGGCCGGCGTCAGGCGCCTGCTGGAGCTCGGTGCCGGCCAAGGGCGCGACACGCTGCGCTTCGCTCAGGCGGGCTTTGACGTCGTTGCGCTCGACTACGCCGACAGCGCCGTTGAGGCGGTCTCCGCCAAGGCTGCGGTGCACAACCTGAACGTGCAGGTACAGAGCCACGACCTGCGTGAGCCGCTGCCCTTTGACGATGAGACCTTCGACGCCTGCTACTCGCACATGCTCTACTGCATGGCCTTTACCGAGGTCGAGCTCCGCCGCCTGTCGGCGGAGATTCGGCGCGTGCTGCGTCCCGGCGGCTTGAACATCTTCACCGCGCGCACGACTGACGATCCGGACTATGGAACCGGGGCGTATCACGGCGAAAACCTCTACGAGAGCGGTGGCTTCATCGTGCACTTCCTCGCCCCAGCGACCGTGGAGCGGCTCTCGGAGGGGTTCGAGTTGGTTGCGGACGAACGCTTTGAAGAGGGACCGCTGCCCCGGCGCTTGGTCCGCGTCACCCTGCGCAAGCCCAGGCCCAACAAGCCCAGCCCCGGCGAGCAACGGCCAGGAGGGTAGCCGCACCTGTGTCTGTGGCTCAGCAGGACAGCCGCAGCGAGCGCGACGCGCTCGCTGCCCGCGCGAGGATGCTCTCATGGCTCAGCCTCGGCTGGATGACGATCGAGGGCGCCGTTGGCATCATCGCCGCGCTCAGCGCGGGCTCGGTCGCGCTGCTCGCGTTCGGGATCGACTCGGCTATCGAGGCCGCTGCGGCGCTGATAGTCATCTGGCGCTTCACCGGCCAGCGCCTGGCCTCAGAGACCGCGGAGCGTCGCGCCCAGATCCTGACCGCGACGAGCTTCTTCCTGCTCGCCGCCTACGTCGCCCAGGATGCGGTCCGCGCGCTGATCGGCGGCGAGCGGGCCTCGACCAGCTGGGTCGGGATCGGGCTGTCACTCGCGAGCATCGTGCTGATGCCTGCGCTCGGCCGTGCCAAGCAGCGCATCGGCGGGCAACTCCACTCGGCGGCGACGGCCGGTGAGGGTATGCAGAACCTGCTCTGTGCCTACATGGCCGCGGGTGTGCTCATGGGCCTGCTCGCCAACGTCACGGTTCACGCCTGGTGGCTTGACCCGCTGGTCGCGCTCGGAATCGCCGCGCTGGCCGTTCACGAAGGGATCGAGACCTGGGAGGGCGACGACTGCTGTTAGCCGGCCGCCGGGCCGCCGCGAGCCACGGACCGATGTTTGAGCGGCGGCTACCGGGGCTAGTATGGAACCTGAGAGAGGGTTGGGTCGCCTTCATCTCAAGTCACCTCAACAGGTGGGATCGCGAATGCAGCTTGGAACCGTCAGGCGAGGGGGTCAGGGGCCGATGTGGCGCCGCGCGCTGTTCGGGAACAATCCACCAGTATCGAGCAACGACCCCCACGGCGGCGGCGGGCCGGGCACCGGTGAGGCCGCTTCGCGTGTCGTCCCAGCGTCGGTGGCGACCGAGCGGCGCCGAGACCTGCAGGGCGTCCGGGCGCTCGCTGTGCTGCTGGTCGCTTTCAACCACGCCAACGTGCCCTTCCTCCCGGGCGGCTATGTGGGCGTCGACGTGTTCTTCGTGCTCTCGGGCTACTTCATCACCGGCCTGCTCCTGCGCGAGGGCCTTGGCGGCGAGCACGGCCGCGCCGGGGATCGGGCCACCGGCCGCATATCGATCCCGAAGTTCTACGGCCGCCGGGCGCGGCGGATCCTGCCCGCAGCCACTCTGACGCTGGCGGTCACTGCGGTCGTCGTCTACCTGGTCTACGACGTCTGGCGGGCTGATGTGCTGGCGACCAGGCCGGTGCTGCTGGACGAGCTTGCGGCCGCGCTCTTCTACGCCAACATCCACTTCGCCGCGACCGCCACCAACTACTTTGCCAACGCGGCGGCGGGGCTGCCCTCGCCGGTCCTGCACTTCTGGTCGCTGTCGGTCGAGGAGCAGTTCTACCTGGTCTGGCCGTCGCTGCTCGCGGTGGTGCTGCTGCTCTCCCGCCGGCACGGCGCCTTCGACCGCCGCCGCGCGGTCCGCCTGGTCGGGATCGTGCTGGTGCTCGTGTGCGCCGGCTCGCTCGCCTATTCGATCCACGACAGCTACACGAGTCCTCAGAGCGCCTACTTCTCGCCCTTCGCGCGCGCCTGGGAGCTTGGCCTCGGCGGGCTGATGGCGCTGCTCGCCCCGGCCGCGGCAAGGCTCCGGCCGGCCCTGCGCGTGGTGCTCGGCTGGACCGGGCTCGCGATGGTGCTGGCGGCAGCGCTCCTGTTCACGAGCGCAACCATCTTCCCCGGCTACGCGGCGCTCTTGCCGGTGCTCGGGGCTGCGCTCTTGATCGTGGCCGGCCTGCACGCGACCCGCCGCGGCGTCGACCGCGTGCTCGGCATCCGGCCGCTAGCGTACGTCGGCGACCGCTCCTACACCTTCTATCTCTGGCACTATCCGACGCTCGTGATCGCCTGGCAGGCGGCCGGGCATGTGCTCCCGGTTGGCGACAACCTGGCGCTCCTGGCCGGCGCTTTTGCGCTGTCGGCCGTGACCTTCCACTTCTACGAGAACCCGCTGCGGTTTGCGCGCTGGCTGCGCGGCTGGCGCACGGTGGCGCTCGTGCCGATCTCGATCGGCACGTCGGTGACGGCGATCATGGTGCCGGCGGTGGTCGTCGAGGGCACGCTGGTGGCCGAGGCGCAGGCCGCTCAGAAGGTGATCGTGCCGCCACTGCGGCCAGCCGCGGGCGAACCCGACCCGATCAGCCTGCTGGCTGCCAAGCCGATCCCCGCCCTGGTTCAGGCGGCCGCCGCGGTGCGCCGCAACGCGCCGCTGCCAAAGGTGCTCGTGCCCGACGGCGCGACCCTTGCGCGCGAGAACGTGCTGATCAGCTACGACATCCCGCACGGCTGTCAGCCGTCGTTCGGCGCCGGTATCACCAGCAAGATCTGCAAGCTCGGTGACCCGACGTCGGACAAGGTCGTCGCGATCGTTGGTGATTCGCACGGCGGCATGTGGGTGCCGGGGCTCCTGCGCGTCGCCAGGGCGCAGCACTTGGCGGTGGTGGTGCTCGACAAGCCTGGCTGCTTCGTGAACCGCGTGCACACAAACCTGCCCGGCTTCCCGTGCGCCGACTGGTACAGGTGGGCGATCCAGCAGGATCGCAAGCTGAATCCGGTGGCGACGCTGGTTGCCTTCAAGCTCTCCGGCGGCTACCTGGAGGATCACCCGGTCACGACCACTGCGGAGCTCGGCTCGGTGATGCGCACGGTCCGGCACGGCGTCTGGCTCGAGGATCCTCCGGGGCAGACGCAGAAGACGGCCGCCTGCATCACTGCTCCGGGTGCGACCCAGCGCACCTGCTCCTCACCGGAGACCGCCTCCTACAAGAACCTGGTGCACCACATCCAGTCGATGCTGGTGACACGCCACCTGCAGTGGATCCCGACCGTGCAGTGGTTCTGCGCCGACAACATCTGTCCAAGCGTGGTCGATCACATGCTGACGACGCACGATGGCGACCACTTGACGATGCCATTCAGCGCTGCGCTGGGGCCGCTCGAGGCACCGGAGCTGCGCCGCGTGATCGCGCATTTCAGCCGCTGAAGGGGCGTCGGCTCGCACGTCGCGGCGGCCAGCCGATTTGTGTCCACGCCGCCCCGGTGACACCACTCACGACAGGTCAGGAAACCTATTTTTTCTGCTCGGGCGACGATCGGCCCCGCTG
>JAJYHG010000229.1:0-1777 GCA_021784895.1 Actinomycetes bacterium | reverse complement strand
ACGTCACGGTGCGAGCCGCCGACCGCCCCGCTCGGCCCAGGCGTCGATCAGCCGGCGGGCGATCGAGACCTCGCCCGGAAGCCTGAGCGCCGTCGCGCTGCTGCTGCTGACGCTCTGCCGCTCCTCGTCGCGGGAGGCCTCGAGCACCTGCTCGAGGCTGAACCAGCCGACCTCGACCATCTCACCGGGCTGTGGCACCGGGCCGGCGGGCGAGTTGCTGCGGCCGTCGTCCCTGGTGTAAGTGGCTTCACGATCGGCGCTTGCCTCATAGCCGAGCATCAGCGATGACGGAAACGGCCATGGCTGCGAGGTGATGTAGCGCGGCGAGTGGGCGCGCACGCCCGACTCCTCGGCCACCTCGCGCAGGACGGCCTCTTCGGGTGTCTCGCCGGGAGCCACATAGCCCGCGAGGATCGAGAAGCGGCCCTCCGCCCAGCCGATCCGCCGGCCGAGCAGCAGGTTGCCTTCGCCGTCGTCGACGAGCATGATTACGACCGGATCCGTACGCGGGAAGTGGTTTCGGCTGCATCTGGGGCAGCGGCGTGACAGGCCCCCGTGGGTGGTCTTTGTCGGCGCACCGCAGCCAGCGCAGAAGTGGTGGTTGCGGTGCCAGCCGAGCAGCGCCACCAGGTAGGCCGCCAGCCCGGCCTCGGCTTGCGGCAGGAGCAGTCCGGCTTCGCGCAGCGTGACGAGTCGCCCGACACCGGTGTCCTTTGAGTGGCTCTGCGCCTCTGGGTCGTCGAGGTCGGCGGCGAACAGCGGCGAGCCACCGTCGATCCCGAGCAGGATCGGCTGGTGGGGGTTGACGTGCCCGCCGACAGGACGGCGTAGCAGATGCGGTTTGGCGCCGTCGGTGACCAGCACGCTGTCAGCGCTCGCGCCGAGCACCGCAGCATGCGGGTGAGCCAGCAGCCGCTGTAACTCGTGGCGGTCTTCGCGTAGCTCGCTTGCACGGTCGATGTCCGCCCCGGTGAATGGGACTGTCAGCGGTTGTTGCAGCTGTGTCCCAGCCTGCTGGTCCGGTGTGGCTTGCCGTGAGGAGTCCGGTGGTGGTGGCATGGTGATCGCTGCTTGACTGTAGTTGCGGTAGGCCATATGCCCAGCGTGGCTGCGCTCGGCGGTCTCCGATCGATCGCGCCCAACCAGGAGCGCTGCGGCGGCTCGCGGCCTTCCGGGAGCCCGCGGGACCACCACCGCCTGCTGGCCGTTTGACTCATCGTGAAGGTGCGGCAGGACGCGCCCGTGAACCCGGCCTGCCGCGCGCGTGCAGCTTGGTCGCGCGCAGCGGCAGTCGCGCCGATTGATGGGCGGGCGCTTAGCTCGCTCGGGCGGCTGGCGAAGTGGCCATACAATTGGCCGTCTGGCCCCCATGGTCTAGTGGTCAGGACGCCTCCCTTTCACGGAGGAGATCGCCGGTTCGAGCCCGGCTGGGGGTACTCGATAAACAGGCCCCTTTGCAGCTACTTACTGGTTAGTAGCGCGTCGCAGAGGGCGATGTGCGCCGCTTGGCTACCACTTTTGGCTACCAAACGGGTTTCGGTTTTTCGAGCCCGCGCCGCGAGTGTGTGCTCGCGGTCGGCATCCGGAGGCGCTGAGGGTTGCCACCCCAGGGTGACGCTGGCGGCTGCTGAGCGCCTGACGCAGAGGCGCTGCGGTCTCGCCGCTGACGCGGTCGCCGGTTTCTGTCGGCGGACGGCGATACAACGGGGGCATGGCAGCGTCAGTCGAAGAACTCAGCTTTCAGCTAACGGCGGACGCTCTGGCAGAGCAGGAGCGG
>JAJYHG010000023.1 GCA_021784895.1 Actinomycetes bacterium | reverse complement strand
CGCGACGGTTGACGCGCGGCGCCCTCCGGTTGGGCGTTGTTTTGCGCATTTCAGAGAGTACGTTTAAGTGGCCCCAAGATGGGCGGGCCACACTGGCCCAGTCAGCTAGGGAACTGCGCCCCCACTTCCCTGGCCAGCTGGGAGGCCCGGATGGATCCGGGCCTCCCAGCCCCTCCCTCGCAGCGGCTCGCGTGTCACCATTGCGGGGTGCCAAGCTTCTGCCGACACAACCGCCTGCTGCAGAACTGCACCATCTGCGCCCGCGAGCAGAGCTTTGCGGTGCGTCCGGTCATCTCGCCCGGCGGCCACAGATCAGACCAGCCGCGCGGGCGCGCCGGCGGTGCCGCGCAGTCGCCTGAGCGCGGCGCTGACGGCCGGCGCGGCGGCGTCCCGGGCGGTGTACGCGTCCGCAGGCTCGCCCGCGGTGCCGAGGATGGCTACAGCTCGGCGCTGGTTCCGGGGCTGAGGTCCTCCGCCGACGCGCTGCGACTCGCCGAAGCCGTTGCCGCCGCCGCCACCCGCCTCGAGGCGATGGAGCTGGTCGCCGCGGGCGAGCCGGTCTCCGGGGCGCCAGCGATCTGGTCTGAGATCGCCGGCTGTGGCGATGCGGACGCGGGTGCCAGGCTGGCGGCCGCTTACGTGCTGGGCGGGCCGCGTGGCGTCGCGGCGCAGGACCGCGAGGCGGCACTGGCTGGCTTCGAGGCCTGGGGAGCGCGGGCCGGATCGCTGACGCACGCCCTGGGCGGGGAGGCCGCCTGGACTGCGGAGCGCCGCTTTGAGCGCGCTTTTGAGCGGCTCGGCGGTGTGAGCGGCTTTCACCGTGACGTGCGCTTCGAGCTCTTGACGCTGCTCGGCCAGCTGGGCGTGCATCCGCTGCGGGCCGGAAGCCTCTTTCTGACCGGTGAGAACGAGGCGACCTGGGCCGCCAAGCGGGCGTTTGGGATCGGCGATCCGCTGCTGCTCGACCGCCGGGCCGCCGCGCTCGCAGAGGCGTGCGAGGTGCCGCTGGACGCCCTTGATCTGGCGCTGCACGCCTGGGGCGCGGGCGAGCCAGCCGGTGGTGAGCTCGGAGAGGACCCCACGGACCGGATGTCTGCCCCGGACCGGGCGCCCATTGCGGCTCGGGCTGTGAGCGCGCTCGGGCTGTGAGCGCGCGGCCAGGCATCGCCCGCCCGGCTCCGTCCGGCCGGACCCATACATTGCTGTCGTTCACCCGCCGATGCCGGAGCCGCCCATGTCACTTTGCTTCATCGAGCCGCAGGACGCCATTCGCGTCATCGCCGACTCCGTTGGCCGCGAGGCGCGCCGCCAGCTCGTCGGTGAGGTGGTGGCCGCCTGGGTGGATGAGATCCCGGAGGCCGACCTGCTCTCACACTACGCCAAGACCGTCGCCGACCTGGACGAGCACGACCTCTCGCTGCTGGCGGCCTGGCACGCGTCGCTCGAGGTTGGCCACGCGGTACCGAACAAGGAGTTCTTGCTGAACGCCTTCCCGGCGCTCGGCGAGAACCGCCGTGAGGCGCTGCGGATCGCGGCCGGCTTCCGCGGCGAGGAGGCCTTCGAGGCGGGCGTGGGCGAGGACCAGGCACTCGATGCGGTCCTGCCGTGGCTGAGCGATGAGCGCTGCCGGCGGCTTGCGGCCGACTGCCTCGAGCTCTACTGCTGGGATCGCCTGGGTAGCGAGAACTGACGCCGCCAGCCACCTGCTGCTCAGCCCGCCCGGTGGGCGCCCAGCAGGTAGACGCCGGTCCCAGGCTCGCCGCGGCTGACGCAGCTGAAGGCGTGAGCGCGCAGGGTCGCGGCGCTGGCCACGGCACCGGTGGCGTGGCCAGCGACCCGGCGTGGCAGTAGACCGTCCTCCTCCTCGCCGGCCTCGCCCAGCCAGAACTCGATGCCGACCCGCAGCGGGTTGCCGTCTCGGTCGTATGTGGTGGAGAGCCGCGGATCCACGACCAGCGGGCGCTCCTCACCGCGCGCGACCATGGTGATGCGGTCGCGGTCGTGACTCGCGCTGCCGTCGGGCCGCAGCGATAGCAGAGCGATCTCCGGGCCAGCTGGAAACCAGGAGGCGAACAGCCGCAGGCGTCCGTGCTCGGGGCTACCGAGCCGCTGGCTGCGCACGCCAGGGGCCACGAGCTCACGGGTGGTGCCGTGAACGGTAAGCGACCCGGTCACCAGGCACGGCTGGATCACGCCGGCCTGCGCGGTTGTGCTGCCAGCCTCGGCGGTTGTGCTGCCAGCCTCGGCAGCTTCGATGCGCAGCGAGCAGCCGGGCCCGGTCACGGTCCAGACCGAGCTGTCGCCGAGGTCGAGCTGGACGGGGGAGGCCAGCGGCTGCTCGCCGTTGCACTCTGCCACCGCGAGGCTGGGCGTGGTAGCGCCCGCCAGGAAGCCCCAGATCTTGCCCTCGAGGTCGCCGAACAGCGCCATTGGCCCAACGGGCGCCACCTGAGCCTGAACGCCAGCCACGGTCGTCATGCTCGCAGCTGGGGTTCGTCTATGTCGGCCGCCGTGCTCTCGGTGTCGTAGTCGCGTGGCCCGGCCCGCCACCGCCCCGAAGCGCCAACGGTTGCCAGGCGGTTCAGCCAGGCGCTGCGGTGGTGGCGTGCCGCCACCCGCCTCGCCACGGCCCGGGTTGGCGGCAACAGGAGCAGCAGGCCGATGGTGTCGGTGATGAACCCGGGCACGAGCAGCAGCAGCGCGCCGAACAGCACCAGCGCTCCGTCGAGCACCTCATTGGCAGGGGCGCGGCCAGCGGCCAGCGCATCGCCCAGCCGGCGCAGCGCCGAGCGCCCCTGGTGCCTGATCAGCCGCCAGCCGATGGGCCAGCTGACGATCAACAGCAGGATCACCCACAGAAAGCCGATCGCCTCCGAGAGCTTGATGATCACGTAGAGCTCGGCCAGCGGCCAGAGCACCAGGAGCACGAACCAGATCATGGCTGCGCTAAAGCCTAGCCGCACCCATGCGGCGCGGGCGGCCGCTGGCGGTGCGGCCGTGCAAACGCACCGCTCAGGCGGCAGCCGGCTGCGGCGAGCCGTCGCTGAGCAGGTCCACGCCCGGCAGCCGGTGCAGGCCGACCATCTCGATCAGCGCCATGATCTGGGGCTGGGGAGCCTGCAAGAGCAGGCGCCGCCCGCGACGGCGGAGGCGGTGTGAGAGCATCGCCAGGTCGAGCATCAGCGTGGTGTCGGCAAAGGCTAGATCACGCAGATCGACCACCACGTCACTCTGCGCCCGGAACGCGAGCACGAGCGCGCGCCGCCTCAGGCTCTGAGTGCTGCGATCCTCGTCTCCGGCACACAGCAGCACCGGCGGGCTGTCCGCGAACTCGATGATTGAGGAAACTTACAGAACCGCCTCCCGGTAATGCAACCTTAACTTTGGCTCAACAATCGCCTGGTCCGTAAACTGACAACGATGGTCATGCTCGAAGAGGTCAACGACGCACTGCGCGAGGTCATCGACCCCGAGCTCGGGCTCGACTTTGTCGAGCTCGGGCTCATCTACGGGATCGACATCGCCGACTCCGGAGCCGTCAAGGTCACCTACACGCTGACCACCCCGGGGTGCCCGATCGGCCCCCAGGTGGAGAGCCAGATCCAGGAGTACGTGGGTGAGGTCGACGGCGTCACCGCGGTCGACTCGGAGCTCGTCTTCACGCCGCCGTGGTCGCCTGAGCGGATGAGCGACGACGCCAAGTTCGCGCTCGGTTTCTGAGCGCCGGCGGATAATTGGGCGGGTCCGAATCGTTCGGACCCGCCCAACCGTCCTACCACCCGCCGGACATGGCTCGGGGGGCGGATCACGCCCGGCGAGATTGGGTGGAGCCTAAGGGAGCTCGGGTTAGGGGGAAGCTCCGCTATATGTCAGGCTGAGCTTCTCGATACCCGGCCTGTGCCACACCCAAACCTGCGCGCTTTGGGCGCTGTGCCCGGGCGCGCATCTCGGCGGCGGGGCCACCGGCAGCGCGCCGTCGCGACGCCGGCAGCAGCGGCGCCGGCGTCGCGCTGTCAGCGCCCGCCGGCCCCCGTACCGCCCTGACCAGCTCGGCCAGCGAGCGGTCGAGCCCGGAGGCGATCAGGTCGATGTCGGCCAGCGCGTCGTAGTCGCCGAGCAGGCCGTACTCGACCTTGCCGTTGTAGGACATGAGCGCGACCGCGAGCGCGTGGCCGTCGGGCAGGAAGGCGAGCGGGAAGAGGTCGGACAGCCGCCGGCCGAGGATGTAGAGCGGGACCTGCGGGCCGGGCACGTTGGTCACCAGCAGGTTGAAGAGCCTGGTCGAGAACTGCAGGCGCGAAGCCTGTGCGAGCACGGCCGGCGGTGCGGCCGCGCCGGCTGCGACGAGCGCCGAGGCGCCCACCGCCTGCTTGGAGCGCTTGACCGCGTCCATCGCCTTGGCGACCGCGCGCAGCCGCGCGAGCGGATCGCGGATGCCGACCGGGAGTGGGCCGCGCATCACCGTCAGCCGGTTACCGAGCGTGCCCCGCTCCTGGGCGCTGCGCACCGAGACGGGCACGAGCGCGCGCAGGGTTGCGTCGCTGGTGTCGATCTCCCGCGCTCGCATCCAGTCCCCGACCGCGCCCGCCACGACTGCGAGCACGACGTCGTTGACGGTGGCGCCGCAGGCGTCCTTGACCGCCTTGTAGTCGCTCAGCTGCTGGCGCACCACGCGGAAGCGGCGGTGCGGCCCGATTGGGACGTTCAGCGGTGTCGCCGGCGCCGGGTCCAGCAGCTGCCAGAGCAGGCCGCCGACGCCCTCGGCGCTGTCGCGCAGCCCCTGGGCGCTGCGGCCGGGCGAGGCGGCGGCAGCGAGCGCACGTGCCGCCAGCCCGGCCAGCGCACCGGCGCCGTCGCGCAGGCCGACCGCAACCATCTGTGCCGCGGTCGGCGTGGGTCGTGGCCGCCAGGGCTCGAGGCCGCTGGTGTCCGGCCGCTGCGGCTCGGGACTCAGATCCAGCAGCACGGTTGCGAGGTCGATCCCGGAGATCCCGTCGACCAGCGCATGGTGGCTCTTGGCGATCATCGCAAAGCGCTCGCCGCTGGCCCCGGGCGCAGGCTCGATGCCCTCGACCAGCCAGAACTCCCACAGCGGCTTTGAGCGGTCAAGCGGCTGTGAGGCGAGCCGGCCGGTCAGCGCGAGCAGCTGTGCCTCGCTGCCGGGGGCGGGGAGTGCGGTGTGGCGGACGTGGTATCCGAGGTTGAAGCTCTGGTCGTCGATCCACAGCGGCCGGCCGCTGCCGGCGGGCGGGAAGGCGAGCTTCTGGCGGTAGCGCGGAACCAGGTGCAGCCGGCTGCGGATGTGATCGAGCACCGCCTCGATCGGTGGTGCTTTGCCTTCGAACAGGAGCACGCCGCCGACGTGCATGTGCGCGCTCGCGCTCTCCCGGTGCAGGAAGCTCGCGTCTGTCGACGTCAACCGCTCGAGGTGTTGGTGTGCCATTCGCATCGTCCCAGGCATCTTGGGGCCGCAGCCGGCCGCCCGGGTTGGTAGTGCCGGCTCACCGCGAAGGGTACGCCCACCGGCAGGCTCTAAACTGCTAGGCCCGGATGGCCCACACCCCAGAGAAGCTTCTGCTCGCGTCGCCGCGCGGGTACTGCGCGGGCGTCGA
>JAJYHG010000256.1 GCA_021784895.1 Actinomycetes bacterium | reverse complement strand
GTCGACCGGCCGGCCGCGAACCTGGTAGTCAAAGTCGCCCCCGACCGCTCCGGCGCGGAACGCGATGAACACCACGGTGCTGACGATGTCCATGTGCTCGCGGGCCCACGCGATCACGTCAGGCACGTGCTCGAGGGTGTCCTCGTAGACGGTTGCGTTGAACGAGCAGCTCACGTTCCCCTGCCCCACCCGGGCAACCATCTCGGCGTAGTGCTGGCGCAGCTTGCAGAGCTCGACTTCATCGCTGGTCTTCCAGCCGGGCCGGTTCTGCTTCGAGTCGATGTGGAAGGTGAAAGCGCCCACGCCTGCGGATACGAGCTCGGCCAGCAGATCCTCTGTGAGCGCGAGCCCATTGGTGTTGATGATCGGCTTCAGGCCGCGCTGCACGACCATCTTCACGATCTCCACGGTCTGGGGGTGGACCAGTGGGTCACCGCCAGCGATCGAGATCCCGTCGACATTGCGGTAGCGCTGGAAGACATCCAGGTCGGAGGCGATCTGATCGAGCGTCTTGTGGCCACGCGGGTCGTTCTCCCGGTAGCAGCCCAGGCAGGCGAGGTTGCACTTGGCCGTCGGCTCGAGCCATGCGATCGCGTTGTCAGGCAACGACCATGGCAGCCGGTAGAGATCGCGGTGGTCGACGAGCGGTGGTGCTTGGTTGCTAATGGACATATCGATCCTCCGGTTGGACTTGTTCGCGCCCAGGCTGCATCAGCAGGACGCGGATACGATCTGCTTGGCGGCTCCCTCGCCCTGGGCGATGCACTGGGGCACGCCCAGGCCGCGGTAGGCGGCGCCGGCGAGCCTGATACTCGGCAGGTGCGCGAGCGCCGCCTCGAGCCGGTCGATCCGCTCCAGGTGACCGACGTTGTACTGCGGCAGCGCGTCCTGCCACCTGGTCACATGGGCTTCGATCGGATCCTCCAGGACCCCGATCACCTCTCGCAGTTCGGCTACGACGTCCGCCACCAGCGTACGGTCTTCCAGCATCGTCGCCTGCGGGCGGTTGCGGCCGACCGAGCAGCGCAAGAACACGCGGTCGCGATGCACGGCCAGGTGCGGCCACTTTGCCGACGCCCACGTGCAGGCTGACAGCGTCTTGCGTTCGCTGCGTGGCACCAGGAAGCCAGTGGTGCCCGGCCGCAGCTCGACCGCCGAAGCGCGGAAGGCCAGCCAGACCACGACGACCGAGGCATAGCTGATCCCGGAGAGCTCGGCGGCCGCGGCCGGGACGCTCTCACGCAGCATGCGCGCTGCCGCGCCGGCCGGAACCGCGAGGATGACGGCGTCGACGACGAGCTCGCGGCCAGCGCTCGTGCGCAGCAGATGGCGACCGCTGGACAGCGTGGTTATCCGCTCGACGCCTTCACCCTCAAACACCGCGGCCTCGCCGAGGTCGTTGCGCAAGCTGGTGATCAGCCGCTGCAGGCCGCCCGGAAGTGTCATGAACATCGGTCCCGAGGCTGGCGGCGTGCGCCTCCCGGCGGCCACCAGGCCGAGGATCAGGCTACGGTGCTCACGGGTGAGCGTATGCAGGCGGGGGGCGGTTGCCCGCAAGCTGAGAGCGTCGGGGTCGCCACCATAGATCCCGCCGAGCAGCGGGTCGATCATCCGCTCGAGCGCCTGATCACCGAGACGCCGGCGTACGAGCGATCCGACCGACTGGTCGTGTTCGCTGCTGTCCTTGGGCAGCATCAGATCAACCCCCGCACGAGCAGCGCCGATTGGAGAGAGGATGCCAGAGCGAACGATCGGGGCGACGCCATTCGGCAGACCGCCGAGGATCCCGGTGGGCAGCTCTCGCAGCCGCCCACGCGTCCAGACCGCAGTACTCGACTGCAGCGGGGCGACGAGCTCGTCACTGAGACCAAGTTCGTTACACAGCCTCGGCACCTCTGGCGTGGCTGTGAACAGCGCCTCCGGCCCCAGGTCCACGGTCGCTCCGGCAAAGACCCGGGAACGGATCTTGCCGCCGAGCCGGTCGCTGGACTCAAACAGCGTGACCCGCGGCTGCACGCCACCGGCACTGGACCGCCGCAGCTGCCGCGCGGCCGCAAGCCCCGTGATCCCGCCGCCGACCACCGCGATGTGCGGCGCATCACTCACCGCGGCGCCACCTGCAGCTGGTTGCCGACGATCTCCCCCAGCACAGCTATGAACTCCGGCTCGGCATTGGGCAGAGCGGTACGCGCGAACTGCAGGCCGGCCTCCGCGGCGACGCTTCGTGCCTGGATGTCGAGGTCGTAGAGGATCTCCAGGTGATCTGAGACGAAGCCAGCTGGGCAGACCAGCACAGCACTGTGTTCGCCCGCGGTCCCGAGATCCCGGATCACCTCGCACACGTCCGGGCCGATCCACGGGTCGGCGGTCCGGCCCGCGCTCTGCCATGCGATCCCCCAGTCCTCAACCTCTGCCAGCTCCGCGACCGCGGCTGCGGTCTCGCCGAGCTGATCCGGGTAGGGATCACCACGCTCGAGGATCCAGCTCGGAAGGCTGTGGGCGGTGAACAGCACGCGCACAGCGCCCGCCCCCCCGGCCCGCAGGCGTTTGAGCGCAGAGCGCAGCTGCGTCGCCAGCAGCGCGATGTACCCGGGCTCGAGGTGCCACTCCCGGACGAAGCTGATGCTGCCCAGCGGGGCAGCATCAGCAACCGCAAAGACGCGCTGCATGTACTCCTCCACGCTCAGCTGCGAATAGTGTGGGGCGAGCACGATCGCCACCGTGCGGTCGACGCCCGTGGCCGCGAGAGCCGTAACGCCGTCCTCGATGAACGGCGCCGCGTGCTTCATGCCGAGCACCACCTGAAAGCTCAACTCGGGCCAGCGTTCGCGCAGCACCCGCTCGAGGCCCTCCGCCTGGCGGCGCGCGATCCCGAGCAGCGGCGAGGCGCCGCCAATCGCTTCGTAGCGACCTGTCAGCTCCTGCAACAGCTCGGGGGTCGGAGGGCGGCCGCGGCGGATATGCGTGTAGTACGCGGGGATCTCCTGCGGGCCGGCCGGTGTCCCGTAGGCGAGCAGCAGCACACCGACCCGCTGACTCAAGACCTCACCAGCGGCTCCGTGAGGTGACCCTGCCCGTACCCATAGCCGTGGACGAGGTCCACGAGCCGCCTCAGTGTCTCGGGATCGGTCTCCGGCAAGACGCCGTGACCGAGGTTGAAGACGTGTCCGGCCGGACCCGCCTGGCGGAGCACCCGCAGCGCTCGCTCGCGCACCACATCCCACGGAGCGAGACAAACGACAGGATCGAGGTTGCCCTGCACCGCCAGGCCGCTGGGCAGGCGCGCGCGCGCCGCCTCCATTGGCACTCGCCAATCGATGCCCACGGCGTCCGATCCCGCCGTCCCCATACGACCCAGCAGCTCCCCGGTGCCGACACCGAAGTACACCGTCGGCACGTCAAGGTCCCTGAGGCCGTCGAAGATGGAGACCGTCGCGGGCAGCACGTTACGGCTGTAGCTCCCGGGATCCAGCACACCGACCCAGCTATCGAACAGCTGCAGCGCAGACGCTCCTGCGAGCGCCTGCGCTCGCAGCGACGCCAGGGCGATGCCGGCGAGCGCCGCGAGCAGATCGCGAAAGAGGTCCGGATGGCTGTACATCAGTGCGCGCGTGCGGGCGTGCGTCTTGGAGGGGCCGCCCTCGATCAGGTAGCTGGCGAGCGTGAACGGGCCGCCCGCAAAGCCGATCACCGGCACCTCGAGCTCGTGCACGAGCAGGCGCACGGTATCGCCGACGTACGGCGCATCCCGCTCGGGCTCGAAGCTCCGCAGCCGGCCCAGGTCTGCCGGCTCGCGGAACGGCTGTGCGATCACAGGCCCGACCCCGGGAACGATCTCCAGCTCGATCCCGACCGCCGCCAGTGGCACCGTAATGTCGGAGAAGAGGATCGCGGCGTCCACTCCGAGCCGCGTCACCGGCGCGATCGTCACCTCCGCGGCCAGCGCCGGTGAACGGACGATCTCAAACAGGTTTGCGCGGGCGCGGACGGCGCGGTATTCAGACAGGGACCTGCCCGCCTGGCGCATGAACCAGACCGGCGTGTGCTCGACCGGCAAGCCGCGGAGCGCCCGCACCAGCGGCGCGTTCCGGAGGTCCGCACGGTCGGGTGGAACAGGCAGGGAGGTAGTTGCCGCCGTCACGGGAGTCACTCTCAGGAAGCTAGCTCCGGAGCCTCGCACGCCAATCAGTAACGCCCGACTAACCCCATAGGTAAAACGCCGCGTTCGGGCTCGGTAGTTTCCACCGAGGAACGGCCACACCCGCCGATTAGGCTGACAGACGTGACGCATACGACGGTGACGGCGCGTGAGACAGCCGGTAGTGCCCGCCGGGAGCGGGATGCGCGCATGGTTACGGCCGACTTCGACCTGGCACCGTTCACGATCGCCTGGGAGGTCACGCGCGCCTGCGCCTACGCGTGCCAGCATTGCCGCGCCGACGCGCAGCCACGCCGTGATCCGCGCGAGCTGAGCACGGAAGAGGGGCTGGCGCTGATCGAGCAGCTCGCCAGCTTCGGCAACCGCCCGATCCTCGTGCTGACCGGCGGCGATCCGCTGATGCGGCGTGATCTGTTCGAGCTCGCGCGCAGCGCCGACGACCGGGGCTTGCGTGTTTCCCTGACACCGACCGCGACGGCGCTCGCCACCGAGCGGCGCATGATCCAGGCGCGCGAGTCCGGTATCCGGCGGGTTGCGTTCAGCATCGACGCCGCCGACTCGGTGGTGCATGACAGCTTCCGCGGCTTCCGTGGCTCCTTCCAGCGCACGCAAGCAGCGATCGCAGCGGCGCAAGCGGCCGAGCTCTCGATCCAGATCAACACAACGGTCTGCGCAGCCAACGCCGGCGAGCTGCCGGCGCTCGCCGAGCAGCTCGAAGAGTGGGGCGTCGTGCAGTGGTCGGTGTTCTTCCTGGTGCCGGTGGGAAGGGGCGAGCGGCTGCAGCTGCTCTCACCGCTCCAGCACGAGGAGATACTCGGCTGGCTGAGCGAGCTCTCCGAGCAGGCGCCCTTTGACATCAAGGCGACCGCAGCCCCCCAGTACCGCCGGATCCTGCACCAGCGGACCGGCAGGACCATGGGAGCCGGCTTCCACTACAGCGACGGGCTGAACCGCCCGGTCCGGGGCGTGAACGATGGCCGTGGGTTCATGTTCATATCCCATCTGGGCGAGGTGATGCCGTCTGGCTTCCTGACGTTGCCCGCTGGCAACGTCAGGAGCAGCAGCCCCGTGGATATCTACCGCCACTCGGAGATCTTCAGGCGCCTGCGCGACACGGAGGCGCTGAAGGGCAAGTGTGGCCGCTGCGAGTTCCGCGAGGTGTGCGGGGGCAGCCGCGCACGGGCCTACGCGCTCACCGGAGATCCGCTAGCGTCAGACCCCAGCTGCCCATACGAGCCGGCGCCGGCGGCGCCCGGCTGACACCCCGACCAGAGGCGGAGGCGACAATTGAGCGCGACATACCCGATCATGGGGAGCGTGCGTGAGTCGATCAGCCAGGCTCAGGCGAACGTGGGAACCATCCCCAGCCTGATCCAGGGGGGTATGGGCGTGGCCGTGTCGGGGTGGAGGCTGGCGCGGGCGGTGTCACGCGCGGGGCAGCTGGGCGTGGTTTCGGGCACGGCTATCGGCGTGGTGCTCGCGCGGCGCTTGCAGG
>JAJYHG010000278.1 GCA_021784895.1 Actinomycetes bacterium | reverse complement strand
CCCCTCCCTCGCCGACCCGGCTGACTCCGCCGACCCGGCTGACTCCGCCGACCCGGCTGACCCTGCTGACTCCGCCGACCCGGCTGACTCCGCCGACCCCGCCGGCCAGGCCGACCCCGCCGGCACCGCCGACCTCACCAGTCCGGCCGGTCCGACGAACCAGCCAACCATCCAGCCCGCCTACCAGCCGTAGTTGGCGGGCTTGTAGTAGCTCAGATCGGCGGCCAGCTGCGAGACGCCGCCCTCGATCTCAAAGCGCGGCAGCAGATACGGCTCGGTGCGGAAGGCGTATGCGTGGCCCTCGGTGACCGCCGCCGTGTAACCGGCCTGCTTGACCGCGTTGATTACAGCGGTGTCATATTCACTGGAGGGGTAGCAGAACATGTTCACCGGGATGTGGAAGGTCTTCTGCAGGTAGACCCGCGAGTCATACACCTGCGCGCGCAGCTCAGCGGGTGTGGCGGTCACCAGGTCGGGGTGAGTGAGCGAGTGCGAGTCGACCTCCCAACCGCGATGGATGACCGGCCAGATGTAACTGGGTGGCAGGTGGTTCTCGGTGATCTCGTCAAGCACCCCCGGCCAGCCGTATTTGGCCATCACGTGTGGGGCGAAGCGGACCTGCTCGGGGTAGCCGTTGTCAAAGGTGATCACGATCGGCTTGGCGGGCAGCGTGCCGCCGTGGTACCAGGCGTTCAGTACCTCATTGAGTGTCACCGCCTGGTAGCCGTTGTGGTATAGCCACGCCATCTCCTGCTCGAAGTTGTAGTAGGAGACATACAGCAGCGGGAACGGCGCCCCCGGAGGCGGCGGGCCGAGCGCGTGGTAGACCAGGATCGGCACCGGGCCCGTGTACTTGCGCCAGCCGGGCTGTGGCGTCGCGTTGCGCACGAACTCCGGGTGCGCCGATAGCGGCTTGTGGTGCTTGGTCTTGGCCTTGGTGATCTGAGCTCCGGCAGTCGTGCTCGCCCCAGCCCGGTTGCCGGCCGCGGCGGTGCCGTTGCGTATGAGCTTCCCAGCAGCGATCACCGCGACCACGACCGCAGCCACGACCAGGACCGCGGCGGTCACAGTCAGGGCTCGTGCCGAACCGGCTGCACGACGCTTGGGCATCGCCACACACGCTACAACCAAACGGCGCGTCGTGACGAGGTAACTCGCGGGGGTGGCCCGCTTGGCCACCCCCGCGGCCATGCGCCTGCGGCGCCCCGCTCTATGCAGCGGCGCCCGCGCCGACGACCTGCTCGTCGCCGTAGAGCTCGCCCTGCTCGGAGCGCGCCACCAGCGAGCTGGGCGGCTGGAAGCGCTCGCCATAGGCGGCGGCAAGCTCCCGTGCGCGCACCACGAACGCCTGCGGGCCCACCGAGCCCTCCGCGCCCTGGTAGCCGTTTATGTACTGCAGCGCGCCGCCGGTCCAGGGGGGGTAGCCGATCCCCATGATCGAGCCGATGTTGGCGTCGGCGACCGACTCGATCACGCCCTCGTCGAGGCATTTGACGGCCTCGAGCGCCTCGATGAAGAGCATCCGTTCCTCCAGGTCTCGCAGCGACAGGGCCGACGGGTCGCCTACCGGTGGGAAGCCGTCGCGCAGCCCGGCCCATAGGCCGGTGCGCTTGCCGGACTCGTCGTAGTCGTAAAAGCCGCGGCCCTCCAGTCGCCCTGGCCGGTCGAACTCATCGAGCATGCGGTCGATCACAGCCTCGGCACCGCTCGGCTGCCAGTCGCTGCCGGTCGCTTCGGCTGCCCGCTGCGCGGCCACACGGATCTTGCGCATCAGTTTCATGTTCAGCTCGTCGGAGAGCTGCAGCACCGGTGCCGGGTAGCCGGCCTGCGACGAAGCCTGCTCGATCGTGGCTGGCGGGACGCCCTCGGCCAGCATCGAGATGCCCTCGTTGATGAAGGTGCCGATCACACGGCTGGTGTAGAAGCCGCGGCTGTCATTGACGACTATCGGCGTCTTCTTGATCTGCTTGACGAAGTCAAGCGCCCTGAAGGTCGCCTCGTCGCTGGTGCGCTCGCCGCGGATCAGCTCGACCAGCGGCATCTTGTCCACGGGCGAGAAGAAGTGGATGCCGACGAAGTCCTCGGGCCGCGTGACGCTGGACGCCAGGCCGGTTATCGGCAATGTCGAGGTGTTGGAGCCAAGCAGGGCACCAGGAGCGACGTGCGGCTCGATCTCCCGCCAGACCTGGTCTTTGAGCGCCGGGTCCTCGAACACCGCCTCGATCACGAGGTCGGCCCCGGCAGCATCTTCAGCTCGGTCGGCCGGGTGGATCAGCTCGAGCAACGCGTCGGCCTGCGCCTGGGTTGAGCGCCCGCGCTCGACGGCCTTGGCCAGAAGCTTCTCCGAGTAGCCCTTGCCGCGCTGCGCAGCCTCGAGCGAGACGTCCTTGAGCACGACCTCGATCCCGGCCTTGGCGCACACGTAGGCGATAGCCGCTCCCATCATCCCGGCGCCCAGGATCACAACCTTGCGCGCACGGTAGGGCTCGGTGCCCGCGGCACGGCCGCGGTCGCCGTTTACGCGGTTGAGATCAAACCAGAACGCTTGAATCATGTTCTTGGCCACCTGGCCGGTGGCGAGCTTGAGGAAGTAGCGGCCCTCGATCTCCAGAGCATGGTCAAAGTCGACCTGCGCGCCCTCCACCGCCGCGGCCATGATCGCCAGCGGCGCCGGCATGTTGGTGCCCTTGAGCTGCTTGCGCAGATTGGCGGGAAAGGCCGGCAGGTTGGCCGCAAACGACGGCGTCGACGGCGTTCCGCCCGGAATCCGGTACTTCTTGTCGGTGTCCCACGGCTGGCCGACGGGCCGGTCAGAGGCGGCCTGCTCGGCGACCCAGCGCTTGGCGGCGCCGATCAGGTCGTCGGCCGCCGCGACGACCTCGTCGACGAGGCCGAGCTCGCGGGCCTCAGCCGGCCGGAATCGCTTCATGCCCTGCAGCAGCACCTGCATGAGTGCCTGGGCGATGCCGAGCATCCGCACCGTGCGCGTGACACCCCCCGCGCCCGGCAGAAGCCCAAGGGTGACCTCCGGGAAGCCGATCACCGCCCCGGGATCGTCGACGATCACGCGGTGGTGGGCGGCGAGCGCGATCTCCAGCCCACCGCCCAGAGCCGCCCCATTGATCGCCGCGACGACCGGCACCCCGAGCGTCTCTATCGCCCGCAGCTGCGCCTTGACCTCGTGCAGAAACTGCCCAAACTCGGCGGCGTTCTCCCTCGAGACCAGCCGCAGGACGTTGAGGTCGCCACCGGCGAAGAAGGTCTTCTTGGCCGAGGTAATGACCACGCCGGTGATCTGCTCGCGCTCCGCGCGCAGCCGGGTCACCACTTCGCGCATCGACTCGACGTAGGTACTGTTCATCGTGTTCGCCGACTGCGCCGGGTCGTCAAGCGTGAGAACAACGACCCCGTCGTCGTCCTTGTCCCAGCGGATCATGTTCGTGAATGCCATCTAGATCGCCTCCACCACGGTCGCGATACCCATGCCGCCGCCGATGCAGAGCGTGACCAGGCCGTATCTGCCGCCGCTGCGGTGCAGCTCGTCGATCAGCGTGCCGAGGATCATGCCACCGGTCGCCCCGAGCGGGTGACCCATCGCGATCGCGCCGCCGTTGACGTTGGTCTTCTCGAGCAGCGCCTGCTCACCATCCCGGCCGGCCATGTCGCGCGCGAAGCGCAGCACCACGGCGGCGAACGCCTCATTCATCTCGATCAGGTCGAGGTCGTCGAGCGTCAGCCCCGCCTTGGCGAGCGCCTTGCGGCTGGCGGGCGCCGGGCCGGTGAGCATGATCGTCGGCTCGCTGCCGGTGACGGCGGTGGCGAGGATCCGGGCGCGAGCCTTCAGGCCCAGCTCATCGCCGGCACGCTCGTTGCCGACCAGCACTAGGCTCGCGCCATCAACGATCCCGGATGAGTTGCCGGGCGTGTGGACATGGTCGATCCGCTCAACCCAGTGGTAGCGCTGCAGCGCGACCGCGTCAAAGCCGCCGAAGTCGCCCATCATCGCGAACGCCGGCTTCAGCGCCGCCAGGCTGTCAACCGTGGTGTCGGCCCGGATCAGCTCGTCGTGATCGAGCACGACGTTGTCGTTGACATCCAGCACCGGCACGACCGAATCTCCGAAGCGGCCATCGGCCCGCGCGGCGGCGGCACGCGCCTGCGAGCGCGCCGCGTAGACGTCCACATCCTCACGACTGAAGCCTTCGATGGTGGCAATCAGATCGGCGCTGATCCCCTGCGGCACGAAGAAGTTCTGATAAGCGGTTTCTGGGTCCATTGCCCAGGCGCCGCCATCTGAGCCCATCGGCACGCGTGACATCGACTCGACCCCGCCCGCCAGGACCAGGTCCTCCCAGCCGGAGGCGACCTTCTGGGCGGCGACGTTGACGGCCTCGAGGCCCGAGGCGCAGAAGCGATTGAGCTGCATGCCGGCAACCGAGTTGGGCAGGCCGGCCGCCGCGGCGGCGGCCTTGGCGATGTCACCGCCCTGGTCTCCGACCGGCGTGACGCACCCGAGCACCACATCCTCCACGCGCGCTGGATCAAGCTCGGGGTTGCGGCTAAGAAGCTCGTGGATGAGGCCGACGACGAGGTCGATCGGCTTGGTGGTATACAGCGACCCGCTTGACTTGCCGCGCCCGCGCGGGGTGCGGATCGCGTCGTATACGAGCGCTTCGGTGGCTGGCATGGGGAGGCTCTCCTTACGTGGCTGAGGCGGTGGGGCGGCAGCCTCACGGCTAACCGACACCCATGTCGGATAATACTTCTCTGAGGATGCCCGCGGAGTCTCCACGCACCCGCCTGAAGGGAGCCGCCCGGCGCGAGCTGATCCTCGCCGCGGCCCTGGCCGAGTTCGCCACCCGCGGCTACGAGGCCGCGTCGATGGGACGCGTCGCCACCGCCGCCGGGGTGGCGCGCACGGTGCTCTACGACCACTTTCCCTCAAAGCATGCGCTGTTTGTGGAGGTGCTAGACGCCGAGCAGCGTGCGCTCCTTGACCACTTGAGCGCCGCCCTCGGCTCTGACGCCAGCACGCAGGAGCGCTGGCGGGCGGCCTTTGACGCCTACCTGCGCTTCGTGGAAGAGCACCCTCTCGGCTGGCGGCTGCTGTTCCCGGCCAACCCGCCCCTCAGCGCCGAGGCCGCGGCCGAGTACCGCCGCGTCCGCGCCGGCTCAAACCGCGTCCTCGCTGATCTGCTGGCGGCCGACGCCCGCCACGCCGGCCTCGAGCCCGACAGCGTCCGTGCGCGCGCGCTGTTCGCCATCCACCGCGACGGCCTCATCGCCGCCGCGCGCTGGTGGGAGGAGCACCCCAAGGTCGGCCGGACCGAAGTCGTGGACGCAGCCATGGCCGCGCTCTGGACCGGCTTTGGCGGGCTCCAACCGACTGCGTAGCCGGCCACACCGACGCCGCGCCGGCGACACCGGTTGCCTAACGACCTGCCGGCCGAGCACGACTGATCGCATTGATATAGTTGAAGCCAATCAATGCTGCCAGCGCTCGACCCAACCGACCCGCTGCCACTGTGGGAACAGGTCGCCGCCGAGATCCGGCGTGCGATCGCGGACGGCGAAGCCAGGCCCGGCGAGCGGATGCCGCTGGCCAAGGACCTCGCAACGGTGCTCGGAGTCAACCGCAACACGGTCCTACGGGCGCT
>JAJYHG010000204.1 GCA_021784895.1 Actinomycetes bacterium | reverse complement strand
AGTTTGTCTGGCTGGACCGGTGCCGCCGCACGCCCAAGCCGGTCGCAGCCCGCCAGAGCGGCATCAAGGCGCATCCAGACACCGGCAGGCCGCGCACTGACCGAGTCCTGAGACCTTGGGGCGGTCCCGCTGGACCGCCCCTCAACAGGGCCAGGCCGCCACCGCCACCGAGCACGGCCGCGTGGCAGGCGCGTGCAGCGGCTGCGATTTCGCGCTAGGTTATGCGCCCATGTCGGCCATGAAGATGCGTCGCAGCCTCGCCGAGCTGGAGCAGGAGTTCCGCCAGCACACCGCGCTCGAGGCGCAGCGGAAGCTGGCGCTGGAGCGCACCGCGGTGGTGCGCTCGCGCCAGCGCTGGCACGAGCGCGAGCGCAGGCGCAGCTCCTTGCGCTTCTACCTGCTCACGGCGTCCCTCGCGCTCACCGCGGTGGTCGTCGCGGCGGCGATGTTCGCGACCCTGTACCTGCTGCTGGCGTAGCGCTCGGCCGCCGGAGCTGCCGGCTCAGGCCGGAGGCTCACCAAGTTCGTGCAGGGCGGCGTCGACCTCGGCGACCAGTGAGCCGGGCTCTGCCAGGGCACGGCGCTCGTCCTGGATCTCGAGGTAGACCTCGCGGCGGAAAACGGGAACGTCCCGCGGCGCCTGAATGCCGATGCGGACCTTCTCGCCGACTATCGCGAGCACCGAGACCTCGATCTCGTCCCCGATCATGATGCTCTGGTTTGACTTCCGTGTGAGTACAAGCATCGTCTTCTCCCCGGCTCGAAGGTTCCGGGCCACGCGTGATCAAGCTACCCGATAGCGGACAACCCCGTTAGCAGCATACCCCGCGAGTCCAGCACCTTTCAACTGTTTCTGCATGGCTCCGCGCAGCCGGCCGGGGCTGGGTCCACCCGCCCCTGTATCCTCAGCGGCTCTATGCCAAGACGATCTTTGCGACCCGAGCTCAACCGGATCCGCGGATGGGTGCGCCAGGGGCGCACCGACGCGTGGATCGCGCACCAGCTCGAAGTCACCGTTCAACAGATACAGGCTTTCAAGCGCGAACAGGCGCTTGAGCCAGAAGCAGAAACCGATCCCAGCGTCGTCGCCGCTGACTTTGACGACGAGATCGACCTCCGTGCCGCCGACGACGCGCTGATCGCCGCCGAGCTGGACGCCGAAGCAGAGGCTCAGGCGGCGCGCGAAGCGCAAGCCGCCCGGGAAGCCGAAGCCGCCAAGGCACAGGCCGAGGCGCAGACCGAGGAGGATAAGCCCAAGCGGCGGCGCAGCCGCCGTGCTGGGCGCAGCACGCGCGCAAAGCACACCCCAGGCGGGCCCTGGGAGGCGACCTTCGACCACGGCGAGGAGGGAATCGGGCTGTGGCTCGACCCGGCCGTCCAGGATGATCCGGTCTACGCCGAGTCCTGGGCCGGCCACCGCCCGGTGGAGGTCACGCTCGAGGAGGACAGAATCGTGATCCGGCGGGTCGGCGGCGAGGAACGCGAAGCGGCCGAGGACTGACCGCCTACCGCCACGCCCGGCCCCACCGGTGCGCGGCAGCTGCAGAGGCTCAGTCCTCGTCGGCGTGTCTGACGCCGCCGCCCCAATCGGCCGCGGCGCGGGCGTAGCGAGCAAACGCTGCGCCCGCGACCGTCGCGACATCCCAGGCCTCAGGTGTGCCCGGGGCCGTGTCAGTGGCGACCTGCAGGCACCAGTCGGTACCGGCTTGCCGGTAGTACGCCGCCAGGTCCGCGGTCGTGAAGCGGCCCCCGATCCGGCGGCGCAGCTCGACCAGGATGACGCTCGCGACACGCTCGAGCGCCTCGCGCCGCTCAGGCGCCGCCTGATCGATGCAGCGCTGCCCGTCCTCCCACAGCGCCATCAGCAGGTCAAAGTCGTCGGCCACGGCGGCGGTCAGTGGCCCAGATTGACCACCACGAACGGCCGCTCCCCCGCCGCAACCATGCCCAGCCGGCGGGCATCACGCACGATCGTGGCCCGCTGGTGAAGCGACTTCTCCTGCGCGACCAGGGCGCTGTGCTGGCGCTCGAGCGAGGACAGGAGCCGGGTCTCCTGAGCGGCCTGGGCGCGAGCGGCAAGCAGCGCGACGCCGGCCTTCAGGGCGATGAAGCAGATCAGTCCGACGGCGGCGATCAGGACGAGCTTGAACCTGCGGTCCCAGCCCACCCGGACGCGTGGCAGCGACTCCCCTCCATGGGGCCGCGGACGCTGGGCCCTGCTGGTGCGCGGATTGCGGGCGGCAGCTGTCTGACCTCTGGGCGGCATCCCTATCCGTCCCTTGTTCGCCGCCGACCAGCCGCCTCCTGCTCAGGCGCAGCCGCCGCACGGAACGGTGCCGGCCGCTGGGTGCGGGCGGCTACTGGTTGGCGGCGCGGAAGGCGCGGCGGCCCGGGTACTCGGCGTCGGTGCCGAGCGCCTCCTCGATCCGCAGCAGCTGGTTGTACTTGGCGATCCGGTCGGTGCGCGACGGAGCCCCGGTCTTGATCTGCCCGCAGCCGGTCGCCACCGCCAAGTCCGCGATCGTGACGTCCTCGGTCTCACCGGAGCGATGCGAGATCACGGCGGTGAAGCCGGCCTCGCGCGCCATGCGGATCGCCGCGAGCGTCTCGGTGAGCGTGCCGATCTGGTTGACCTTGATCAGGATCGAGTTCCCGGCTCTGACCTCGATGCCGCGCGCCAGCCGCTCGGTGTTGGTCACGAAGATGTCGTCTCCAACCAGCTGCACACGCCCGCCGAGCTCGCTGGTCAGCGTCGCCCATCCGTTCCAGTCCTCCTCGGCCATGCCGTCCTCGAGCGAGATCACCGGATAGCGGTTGACGATGTCGGTCCAGTAGGCGGTGAGCTCCCCGGCAGTCAGCGTGCGGTGTTCGTGCTCCAGCACGTAGGCGCCGTCGCGGTAGAGCTCTGAGGTGGCAGGGTCGAGCGCGATCGCGATCTGCGCCCCGGGCAGGTAGCCAGCTGCCTGGATCCCGGCCATCAGCAGCTGAAGCGCCTCCTCGTTGGAGGCGAGGCTGGGAGCGAATCCGCCCTCGTCACCGACAGTCGTCCCCAGGCCACGCTCGTGCAGCGTCCGCCTGAGATGGTGAAAGACCTCGGCGCCCATCCGCAGGGCCTCGCCAAAAGAAGCAGCGCCGACCGGCACGATCATGAACTCCTGGAAGTCGACGCTGTTGTCAGCGTGAGCGCCACCGTTGAGCACGTTCATCATCGGGACGGGGAGGACGCGCGCATTCTCGCCTCCCAAGTAGCGCCACAGCGGCAGGCGCTCCTCGGCCGCAGCCGCGTGAGCTGCCGCGAGCGACACCGCCAGGATCGCGTTGGCGCCCAGCCTCGACTTGTTGGCGGTGCCGTCGAGCGTGATCAGCGCGCGGTCCAGCGCCGCCTGAGCTGATGCGTCCATGCCGCGGACCGCCGCGGCGATCTCTCCGTTGACGTTTGCGACCGCCCGGCTGACCCCCTTGCCGAGCCACGCCGTGCCACCGTCACGCAGCTCAGTTGCCTCAAACTCACCGGTGGACGCCCCTGAGGGAACCGCCGCCCGGCCCCAGGCGCCTGAATTCACGCCGAGCTCGACCTCGACCGTCGGGTTGCCGCGGCTGTCGAGGATCTGGCGGGCGTGAACGTACTCGATCTGGCTCATCTGTGGTCTGCTCTCCTCGTGCGTCTTACCGCTGTCTGTGCGCTGCTCAGCGCAGAGATCCTTCCAGTTTCAGCCCGATGATGCGGCGCGGTCCGCCTCGGCCTGCACGCGCGCGCGGAACCGCTGCGCCGAGGCGCGCAGCGCCAGCTCGGGATCGAGCGCCATGCCGCGCGCCAGCGCGACGGCCGCGAACAGCAGCTCACCCAGGGCGCTGAAGCGCTCGTCGCGTCCCTGCGCGGCCGTGAGCTCAGCGAGCGCCCCTTGGAGTGAGCCCAAGGCGCCATCTCCCCGCACGGAGCCAAAGCCGGCGCTCCCGGCGCGGCGCTGCACCTTGCGGGCATAAAGCAGCCCCGGCAGGTTCTCGGGCACCTCGCCGAACACGCCGCGCTCGCGCCCGGACTCGGTGGACTTGATCGCGTCCCAGTTGCGCAACACCTCTGCGGCGTCGGCCACCTCGGCCTCGCCGAACACGTGCGGATGGCGTCGGATCAGCTTCTCAGCCGCGTGCCTGGCGACCGCGCCGAGGTCACCGGCGCCCCGCTCCTCCAGCAGCAGCGCCAGAAAGTGGACCTGAAAGAGCACGTCGCCGAGCTCGTCGAGCAGCCGCACGTCGTCACCGCGCTCGGCTGCGTCAGCTAGCTCGTAGGCCTCCTCGAGTGTGTGCGGGACGATCGTGCGCTCGTCCTGCTCGCGGTCCCACGGGCACTCACGACGCAGCCGCCGGGTGATCTCATCCAGGCGTGCGAGCGCAGCGGTGATCTCCGGCGCCCCGGAGCTCACTAGGACTTCTTGGCCGTGGTGCTCGTCTTGCTGGAGCTGGCCGAGGTGCTGGTGCCTGTAGCGCCAGAGCTCGTCGTAGGCGTCGCCGTCGTGGTGGCCGGCGCCGTCGTGGTGGCCGGCGGCGCCTTGTAGTTGGAGCAGACGGCCTGGGCCTCGTAGGGGCTGCGGCAGGTGGAGCTCTTGAACCAGGTCTTCTTCACCAGCGCGCCCGCCTTGTTGGACGCGGCCGTCTGCTGCGCGGTGGTCAGCTGCGACTTGATCGCGGCGCTGGCCTTGGCCAGCGGCTCGACCGTGGCCGGCGTGATCTTGGTCACCTGGATCACGTAGTAGCCGAAGATGCCCTTGACCGGCCCGACCAGCTTGCCGACCGGGCTCGAGAAGATCGCCGTGTTGGCCGCGGTCTCATACTGGCCTGAGGTGACGCCTGTGACCAGCCCGCCGGCGAGCTTGCCGGTGGCGTCGGCCGAGTACCTGCGCGCCACCATCGTCCAGCTCTGGCCGCCCTTCAGGGCGCTGACGGCAGCCTGTGCCTGCGTCGCCGTCTTGGTACGAAGCAGGTGCAGATCGCGGGTCTCGGCGGCGGTGAAGGTGCTCTTGTGACTGGCGTAGTAGGAAGCGATCTCCGCCTTGGTGACCGGCTTCTCGTAGCGCGAGAGCATCTTCGTGTAGAAGGTCTCGACGCGGTACTGAAACAGCAGGTCCTGCTCGGTCTGGCCGCTTGCCTTCGTGTAGCTGGCAAAGGACGCCTTGGTCGGCCAGTGGCTCTTGATGAACTTCTGGAAGTCCTTGTTGAGGTTGGGGGTCTTGATGCCGAGCTTGGCAGCCTCCGCCTGGTACCAGTAGCCCTCGATCAGGAACTGCAGAACCTGGGTGGTGTCCTGCGTGAAGACCGTCTTGCAGTCCGCGTTCAGCGTGCTCACGCTGGCGGTACGCAGCGACACAACGGCCGCGCGGATGTTGCGGACGCAGCTGGAGAAGTTGGTCGGGTTGCTCGACACGATCACCGGCTCAGACAGGCCCTGGGAGGCCGCCTGGGAGGCCTGATCCTCGGCCGCCACGTACATCCAGTGCTTGTAGGCCTGAAGCGTGATCGGGTTCCCCGCCACCGTCGCCACGGCGCTGCCCGACACTGTGCTGCCGCAGCCGGCCACGATCGCCGCCAGCACCACCACGGCGGCACCAGCCGCAAGCTTCTTAGCCAAACGCATCCGCGGGGATGGTAGCGGCCCCGGGCCGCCGCGGCGGCCCGGCATAAGACCTTCCTAGATAGG
>JAJYHG010000045.1 GCA_021784895.1 Actinomycetes bacterium | reverse complement strand
TGCGCCCGCCGCTGCGCCCGCCGGTGCGCCCGCCGGGCGTTCCCGACGCGGCCGGCGGCCGTTCGCGGCTGGCCCCGGACGGCCACATGAGCACGCCCATCAGCCCGTACAGCAGTGCTGCCCCGGGGGCGCCCATGAGCGGGGAGAGCGGGCTGCTGGTGAGAATTCCGCCGAACCCCTCGCCGGCCCACCAGACGATCAAGCTCCACACAAGCCCCACCGCCAGCGCCGGGCGCACACTGCGCGGGCTGACGATCAGCCCGAGGCCGATCGCACACTGCAGTTCGGCGGCCAGAGAGTTCCAGAGCGGCAGATCGTTTCCGTAGAACGCCGTCAGGGAGAGGATGCTCGTCGCGATCGGCTCCGGCTGTCCCGTCGCGTTGACAGCCAGAACGTCGCGCACAAAGGCGTGCGTGTACATGAAGCTCTGAAACTGCAGCAGCCCGTCGAGCAGCCACAGGACGCCCAGCACGATCTGCCCGTGGCGCTGGGTCACGCTGCCTCTGGCGTGGTATCAGCCGGCTGGCGCGGGACCGGCTGGGGCTTCGGTAGCATCAGCACACCATCCCTTTGCCGGCGCCGCGTCCGGACGGAAGCGCCCGTCCCTAGGTGGAGAAGCTCAACTTGCACGCCAAGCACTTTCAGCGATGATGCCGGGCATGGTGCCAGCCGGTGGCGGCGGGGGCGGTGGGCAGCACCTGTCTGCGGGTGTGGGCGCCATCCGTGTGGGGATCGGTCTGCTCCCGCCGTGGCTCGCGCTGCTGTGGACGTTGGTGCTGGTCGCGGTCGTGGTCTCCCACGCTCGGCATCTGCTTGCGAGCGGCGGCGAGCGGCGGCTGTGGCACTCGAGCCACGTGCTGATCGCGGTGGGCATGGCGGTGATGTTTGCACCGCTGTCGATCGGCCAGGTCCGGATCCCCGCGCTGGTCTGGCAGCTGCTGTTCGCCAACGCCGGCGGCGTAGTGTTGGTGGTGCTGCTCGGGCGGACGCTCGATGGCCTTTGGACCAACCTCTTGTGGCTGACCAGCGCGGCCGAGATGCTGGCGATGGTCTACATGTGGACAGGGCACACGGTGGCCGTGGTGAGCTGGACGCTGGCCGGCTACTTTCTGGCTGTGTCTGTCTTCTGGCTGCTGGGGGCCGATCGCCTCGTCGACGGTCGTGCCTGGCCGCGGTTGCGGGGCGGCGTCACCGAGCGCGGTGAGAGGGCTGGCGCGGTCGCTGGCCGCGTAGCTTCGGGGACGCTCTCCTGTGGTGTAGATGTGCGTGTTTCGCTTGCGACGATGGCCGTTGCGATGGTTCAGATGCTCACCGCGATGACGATGGTGCGATGAGCGCCACGGGCGAGTCTCCGGCTGCGATCACAGCCACGGACGCGACGACCGCGACGGCCACCGTGTGCGAGCCTGAGCCGGGCCTCGAGTTCACGCTGGCGATCGGGGGGATGACGTGCGGCGCCTGCGCTGCGCGACTGGAGCGCCGCCTCGGCCGCATGGACGGCGTGGCTGCCGTGAGTGTGAACTTCGCCACCGAGGAGGCGATTGTCACCGTCGACCGCCCGCTGCCGCTGGAGCTGATTGTCGGCGAGGTGGCGGCAACGGGCTACACCGCCTCGCCGCTGGGCTACGACGCCGGGGAGGATCCGCTGGCCCAGGCGCGAGAGCTGGATGCCAGGGTGAGATCGCTGCGCCGGCGCTTCGTCGTAGCGGCCGTGCTGTTCATGCCGCTCTGTGAGCTGTCGATCATCCTTTCAATCGTCGGTGGGCTGCGCCTTGACGGCTGGCGCTGGCTGATGATCGTGCTGGCGGCACCGGTTGTGAGCTGGGCGGCCTGGCCCTTCTACGAAGCCGCGGTTCGCAACGCCCGCCACGCGGCCACGACGATGGACACGCTGGTCTCGGCCGGGATCGTCGCTGCCACCGCCTGGTCGCTCTATTCGATGTTCGTGCTCTATGCGGGCTCGTACGGTGCAGCTGGCCACAGCCTCGTGGATCGCTCCGGCGGCGGCCTGTACCTGGATGTGCCCGCGGGTGTGGCGACGTTCCTGCTCGCCGGGCGCTACTTTGAGGCCTGGTCGCGGCGGCGCAGCGGGAACGCGCTGCGCGCCCTGGCCGCGGTGGGCGCGCGGGACGTGGCGGTGCTCGACGAGCGCGGCACCGAGCGGCGTCTGCCGCTCTCGCGCCTGCGTGTGGGCGACCGCTTCGTGGTGCGTCCGGGAGAGACGATCGCCACCGACGGCGAGATCCTCGAGGGCCGGGCGGCGATCGATCGCAGCGTGATGACGGGTGAGTCACTGCCCGAGGAGGCGGCCGCAGGTGAGCGCGTCCTGGGTGGAACGGTCGCGCTCGACGGGCGCATCGTCGTGCGCGCGACCAGCGTTGGTGCCGATACGCAGCTTGGCCAGATGCTGCGCATGGTCGCTCGGGCACAGAGCGAGAAGGCGGCGGTCCAGCGTCTGGCCGACAGGATCTCTGCGGTGTTCGTTCCCTCCGTGATCGCGATCGCCGCCGGCACGCTCGCGGTCTGGCTTCTGAGCGGGCACGCCGCGGCGCCGTCGATCAGCGCGGCGCTGGCCGTGCTGATCGTCGCCTGCCCATGCGCGCTCGGGCTTGCGACCCCGGCTGCGCTGGTGGTCGCAACCTGGGCGGGCGCGAGGCTCGGCATCTTCTTCAAGGGTTACGGAGCGCTGGAGGCGTCGCGCGCGATCGACACCGTGGTGCTCGACAAGACCGGCACCGTGACCGAGGGGCGGATGGCTCTGGCCGGGGTCGCGCCGGTCGCAGACGTGAGCGAGGAGCAGCTGCTCGCGCTGGCGGCGGGCGTCGAGGCCGCCTCGGAGCACCCGCTGGCCCGCGCGATCGTGACCGCCGCGCACGAGCGCGGGGTGACGCCGCCGCCGGTGACGGACTTTGTCGCGCTCACTGGCATGGGTGCTCGCGGCCTGGTTGACGGCCGTGAGATCACCGTCGGGCGGCCGGGCGTCGGGCTGCCCGGCTCGCTCGATGACGACGTCCGCGGCTGGGAGTCGCAGGGACGTACAGCTGTCGCGGTTCGCGACGGCGCCCGCGTGATCGGCGTGCTCGCGCTCGCCGACGCGATCCGTCCCTCCGCGGCAGAAGCGGTCTCTCAGCTGCATGCGCTGGGCCTGAGCTGCGTGCTCGCGACCGGTGACAACCGTGCGACCGCGCAGGCTGTGGCCGCAGCGATCGGCGTGGATGAGGTTGTCGCGGAGGCGCTCCCGGCGGAGAAGGTGGCGCTGATCCGCTCGCTGCAGCAGCAGGGGCGCCGGGTCGCGATGGTGGGCGACGGTGTCAACGACGCGGCTGCACTGGCCAGCGCCGACCTCGGGCTGGCAATCGGATCAGGCACCGACGTTGCGATCAACGCGGCCGACCTGGTGATCCTGCGCGACGACCTGCGCGTGGCACCGACCGCCATCCGTCTCGCGCGGCGGACGCTGCGCACCATCCACGGCAATCTCGCCTGGGCGTTTGCCTACAACCTGATCGCGATCCCGGTCGCCGCCACCGGACTGCTCGACCCGCTGTTCGCCGGCGCAGCCATGGCGCTCTCATCGACCCTGGTGGTCTTCAACAGCTCGCTCCTGCGCCGGACGGTGCCGGCCGCCGCCAGCGCGCTGCCCGCCCCGGCCAGCACCACGGCCGGCGCGGCAGTCCCGGCCGACACCACGCCCGGCGCGGCAGCCCCGGCCGTCCGCTGACAGACAAGGGGCGTCTCTTCGAGTACCCTAGGGCATCCCCGTTAGGGTGCCCTAACACGGCTTGCCGGGTCGTGCCTTCAACAAGGAGCAGCTGATCGTGCCAGCCGAGACCGAGTCCGCCCAGGAGACGCGGCTGGCGGCTCACTCAGCGAGTCAGGCCCGCGCGTCTGATGCGCCGCGTGGTCCGCGCCGGCACTGGCTGGCCGTGGGGTTCTTTGCAGTCTGGGGGCCCGGCCTCGTGGTCATGCTCGCCGACACCGACGTCGGCAGCCTGATCACGGCCGCGCAGTCCGGCACCCAGTTCGGCTACCGGATGGTCCTGCCGCAGGTCATGCTGATGCCGATCCTGTACGTGGTCCAGGAGATCACCGTGCGGCTCGGAATCGTCACCGGCAAGGGGCACGGTGCACTGATCCGGGAGCGGTTCGGCCGTAACTGGGCGTTGCTATCCGGGTTGACGCTGTTTGCGACCAGCGTCGGGGCACTGCTCACCGAGTTCACCGGGGTGGCCGGTGTCGGTGAGCTCGTCGGCGTCTCTCCCGGGTTCACCGTGCCGATCGCTGCCGCGTTCCTGATCGGGGTCGCGTTCAGCGGCAGCTACCGGCGTGCGGAACGGATCGGCATCGCCTTCGGCCTGGCCGAGCTGGCCTTCATCCCCGCCGTGATCCTGGCTCATCCGAGCTTGCACGCGATCGCCCAGGGACTCGGCAGCATGCCGCTGCACAACGGCCGCTATCTGCTGCTGCTGGCGGCCAATATCGGCGCGGTGATCATGCCCTGGATGATCTTCTACCAGCAGGGCGCCATGATCGACAAGCGGCTCACCCGCACCCAGATCCGCTCGGAGCGGCGCGACACCGCCGTCGGCGCCGTGCTCACCCAGGCGATCATGATCGCGATGGTGCTGGCCTTTGCCGCGACCGTCGGGATCAGCGGCCGCGGGGCCGCGCTGAACACCGTCGGGCAGCTCTCAGCTGCGCTCGAGCCGTTCATGGGCCCGGTTGGCGCCAAGGTGCTGCTCGGCGTGGCGATGCTGGGGGCCGGCCTGGTTGCGGCGCTGGTCGCATCCTTGGCCGGCGCCTGGGGCCTCGCCGAGGTCTTTGGCTGGGCCCACACGCTCAACGAACGGCTGAGCCGGCGCACCGCGAAGTTCTACCTCACCTACGCGCTGGCACACATCCTGGGGGCGGCGATCGTCCTGGCCAGCCCCAACCTGCTGCGCCTGGTGATCGACGTCGAGGTGATGAATGCCCTGCTGCTGCCGATCGTGCTCGGGTTTCTGCTGGCCCTGGAGGCCAAAGCGCTGCCCGCCGAGTGGCGGATGCGGGGCGTGCGCAAGTATCTCGCCTGGGCGCTCTGTCTGGTGGTGATCGTCTTTGGCCTCTACATGGTGCCAACCACGCTCGGCCTGACCTGAGCCCTGACGTGCGTCGAGGATCTTCCGCAGCTTGGCGGCCGTCTCACCCTCTTGGTGTTTGACCTGCTGCCAGGTGAGGTGGATCGTCGGGAGGCCGGTCCTCAGCATCAGGTCTACCCCACGTCGGCGATCCTCCTCGAAGGCCGGCCGCCAGTCGTTGCCGTGCGTGAGCCGACCGTCGAGTTCGACGATCAGCCCGTGCTCCGGAAAGTAGGCGTCAACCCGCTCGCCGCCGACGTGCACGTTGAGCAGCGGCACCGGCAGCCCATGGCGCTTGATCACGCGCATGAACTCGCGCTCGAGCTCGGAGCGGGCGGGCTCGGCCTGGCTCTCGCCGATCAGCTCGCGGATGGCACGCGCGCCCCGGTGGAAAGGGTTGCGAGCCGTGACATCACGCAGCTCCCCGACGGTCAGGTGGTTGCGGTGGCGAAGCTCGTCCACCACTCTGCTCAGCTCTTCCGCCCTCAGCTGCGGTGCGAGGTCGAGCGCGGTCCGTGCCGGGCTGGTCACCCGCAGCCCCTGCACGGTGCGGACATCGCGCACGATCAGCGTCTGTGAGCGTCTGA
>JAJYHG010000150.1 GCA_021784895.1 Actinomycetes bacterium | reverse complement strand
CCGGCGATGCAGGGCGGTGTTGGGGCGGTTGTGTAGGGTGGTCACGGCGCTCCCAGCTCCTGCTTGGGCGCGATCCACTTCAGGCGCTCGTCCTCGCGGCGCCCGAGCATGACGACGTTCCCGCCGTTGTGCAGCGCCGCGCGCGTGCGCAGGTACTGGCTGACCTCGGCCACGTCGTGCACGCGCACGATCTGGGCGCCGGCGCTGACCCCGAACTCGAGCGCCGCGAGCGTGCCCGCGAGGCGTTCCTCGGGTCCTGCGTCGGTCAGCATGCCGATGAAGTACTTGCGCGACACCGCCAGCAGCAGCGGCCGGCCGAGCGCGGCCACCGCATCCAGGTGGCGGAGCACCTCGACGCTCTCGCGTGGCGCCTTGGCGTAGTCGAGCCCGGGGTCGAGCACGATCTGCTCGGGGTCGACGCCGTGTGCCGTCGCGAGCGCCATCCGCTCGCGCAGGAACTCGACCACGTCGAGCACCGGGTCGGCGTAGACCGGGAAGTACTCCTGCTTGGGCCGCGCGCGCGTGTGCATCACGACCAGCCCGGCGCCCGAGCGGCTCGCGATCTCCGCCACGGCCGTGTCGAGCAGGCCGCTGGTGTCGTTGATCAGCGCCGCCCCGGCGTCGATGGCCGCGGCGATCGTCTCCGCGCGCCAGCTGTCAACCGAGACCAGCACACCGTGGTCTGAGAGCGCGCGCACCACCGGGCAGAGGGAATCGATCTCCGCCTCGATGCTGACCGGCTCGGTGTCGGTCCGGCCCGAGAGCACGCCGACGTCGATGATCTGCGCGCCCGCGGCCACCAGCTCGAGCCCGCGCTGCACCTGCTCCTCGACCCCCGAGAACGTGCGCGAGTCGGCGACCGAGTCGCGGCCGATGTTGAGGATGCCCATCACCAGCGGCTCGTGGGCGCGCAGCTCGAGCTTGGCTTGAGGTAGGCGCAGGCGCATCAGTGCGCCAGACCGTAGCGCAGGAAGAGGTGATCGCCGCTCACCGTCAGCGCGAGCAGACGCAGCGCGGCGGCGAGCGGCTCGGGGTGCTCGAGCACCCGCTGCTGCGCGTCGTCACCGACGATCAGCGGCGAGACGGCCAGGATGAGCTGGTCGAGCAGGCCGTCGGCGACCAGCAGACCGAGCACCCGCGGGCCGCCCTCGCAGACGAGCAGGGCGTCCGGGTGGCGGGCGCGCAGGCTGCCGATCAGCTCCGGCAGCGGCGGGCTCGAGCGGCTGAAGGCGACCAGCTCGGGCTCGGGCGGGAGGCCGCGCGCTGTCCGGCGCGCCCGCGCGCGGTCCGGGAGCAGGCGCCTGTAGCCCTCGGCCGCGACCGTGCTCGCGCCCACGATCACCGCCGCCGCGGCCTCGCGGGCGCCCAGCAGGACCTGCTGGTCGGCCTCGCCTGTCAGTGCACCGACACGGCCGCCGATCGTGGCGCGGCCGTCGATCGAGCTGACCATCACCGCGACCGTCAGCGCGCCGGCGTGGCGCAGCGGTTCGAGGAAGCTCTGGATGTCCGGGTCGAGGCTCGCCGCTGCCACAACCGGCATCTCAGCAGATCCTCGTTAGGATCGCTTGCCAATGCGCCACGAGCTGCGTCCCCTGTTCGATCGTGTCGTGATCAAGGAGTTGGACCCCGATCGCGTGCGCCGCTCCGGCCTGCTGGTGCCGCCCGGCAACGACGAGCCGCCACCACAGCACGGGATCGTGCTGGCGGTCGGGCCAGGGCTTGACTGGTGGGACCACGTCGGCGTCAAGATGCCCGTCAGCCGCGGTGACCACGTCGTCTTCCCGGCCAGCGCTGGCGCCTGGGTCGAAGTCGACGAGGAGCGCCTGCTGGTCTGCCGCGTGGGCGAGCTGCTGGGCGTCCTCGGTGAGCTGCCGGACGCTCCGGTCTGATCGGCGGCCAAGCGGGCCGCCGATCAAGGACTAAGCTGCCGGCTCGAGCGCCTGCGGCAGCGCGGCGCGGACGCGGTCGAGCAGCTCGCTGACCTCGCGGTCGTCGCTCAGTGCCAGCGCCCGCTCGCAGGCGGCGATGCACTCGTGCGGGCGGTCGGTGCGTGCCAGCGCGTGGGCGAGCGCGGACCATGCCGGCGGCGAGCTGGGTGCCATCACGGTCGCCGCCTGAGCCGCTGAGACCTCGGCGCCGACATCGCCTGAGAGGTGGTGGGCGAGCGCCAGGTCGAGCAGGGTCTCGGCGGCTGGTTCGAGCGTCTGCGCGCGCTCGAGCGCCCCGACCGCAGCCGGGAGCTCGAGCAGCCGCAGGCGCAGGCGGCCGAGGCGGGCCCAGGCTGAGCCGTCGCCGGGGACCCGCGCGGTGACCCGCGCGGCCGACTCGGCGGCGAGGTCGATCGCGCCCATGTCCTCGTAGATGCGCGAGGCGTAGCGCTCGGCGGTGGGCCGGTCGGTCTCGGCGCGGCCCCAGTCGCGCACCGCCCGACCGGCCGCGGGCAGGTCACCGGCCTGCCAGAAGGCGACCGTCAGCAGCCGCAGCACCGCGGGGTTGGACGGGTCGGCGTCGCGCGCGTAGATCAGCCTTTGTGCGGCCAGCGCCGGGTTGCCCTCGGCCAGCGCGTGCTGGGCGGCGGTCATGAAGCGCTCAACGCGCTCGGCGCCGGGGTCTGGCTTTGAGAAGTCGACGAACTGCAGCGAGCCCGCGGGCACGGTGCGCACGCCGACCTGGAAGGACATGCGCGCCCACTGCTGGACGTCGTCGCCCTCGCCGGAGAAGTAGATGCCGCTGACGGTACCCACGCCCCACTCCGGGTAGGAGCTGCAGCGCGCGTAGCGGTGCACGACCGAGTGGTCGGGCACGCGCGCGCCGAAGGGGTCGTTGCGGGCGCGGTCGGCGGCCTGCTCGCGGGCGCGCTGCTCGGCCTCGTAGGCGCGTCTGCCCTGCTCCTCACGGGCGCGGCGGGCGGCGGCGGCGGAGACCCTGACGGCGTTCGCGCTGACGGTGCCGCCACGGGAGGTCTCGGCCAGGCGCTCGAGCTCGTCGGCGGCCTCGTTGATCGCCTGCAGGTGGCGCTGATGCTCGTGCTGACGTCCCGGTGGGGCGATGTCTGGGTGCCAGATCTTGGCCATGCGCCGGCGGGCGAGCTGCACCTGGCGCTTGTCAAACGGCGCCTCCAGCTCGAGCAGCAAAAGCGACTGTTCGAGGTCCAGGACACGCGCCATCGCCGTTACGTTAGCGGCTGGCTGGGCGGGCACCGCCGGGCGGCCACTCTGTGACAAAAGTGTGCCAATTTGGTGCGCTGGATGCCTGCCGGACTAGCTTGGCGCCATGCGCAGCGGCCCTCACAACGGCGTTTCGAAGGCGGCGGTGGTGGCGCTGGCGGGGGTGATTTTCACGGTCGGCGCGCTGGGCCTGACGCTGCTGGCCGCGCTCGCGGGCGTGGCCGCCGCAGGCTCGACCACGGGCGCCTGCGGGCCACCGCAGACAGTGGGTGCGACCGAGTACGGCGGCCCGGGCGACCCCTCGAGCGGCACCGTCGGCGCCTCGGGCGTGAGCCTGCTCTCGCACCCTGACAGCTTCGCCGAGCTGGGCGGCACGACGTTCGCCACCGCGGACGCGCTCGGAGGGCTGCCTTACGGGACGCCGCTTGAGATCAGCGCGGGTGGCGTGACAGTCGTGGCCCACAAGGAGGACATCGGCCTGGGTGGCGGGCCGATCGACGGCTACCCGCGCGTGATCGACCTCTGGTGGAAGCTCGCGGCGCGCCTGGGCCTGCCCTACGATGGCGGCCGCTGGGCGGGCACGGTGCAGATCGCGCCGCCCACGGGGAGCTGCGCGCCCGTCGTGCCCCTCCTCACAACCAGCACGCGGGCGACGCTGCTGCCCGACGGCGAGGCTGCGGCGCCGGCCTCGGCGCCCGCGGCGGTGCGGGGCATCATCGCCGCCGGCAACCAGATCGTGGGCAAGCCGTACGTGTATGGCGGCGGCCACGGGCTGCCGCTGGATCTTGTGGCGCCCTCGTATGACTGCTCCAGCAGCGTTGCGCACCTGCTCTACGGCGGCGGCCTGCTGCCGGTCGGCGCCGACCTGACCTCCGGCGACTTTGAGCGTTGGGGCGCGCCGGGGCCGGGCCGCTGGGTGACGATCTACGCGAGCGCCACCCACGTCTACATGTACATCGCGGGCCTGCGCTGGGATACCTGGAACGCGGCCGGGCCGGGCGACGGCCCTGCCGGGATCGGCTGGCACCCGCTGGTGCGCCCAGATGCCGGCTTCGTGGTGCGCCACCCGCCGGGGCTGTGATCTCGCCCTGCCGGGCCCGGGATCTCCCGTCCTGCCGGGGCTGGGTTCTCCTGTCCTGCCGGGGCTGGGTTCTCCTGTCCTGCCGGGCCATCTCGGGTCGACAGGCGGCCAAGACCGACAAACTGGACCGCTGGCTGGCAGTTTGTGTGGTACGGCCCCACATATGCGCGCCGTTTTCGACAATCTGGCAGCGGGCCGGGTCACTTTGTCGGGCTAAGCCGGTTCAGGGCGGGTGGGAGCGCCCGCCCGCCCCGCCCCCGCCGCCCGCCCCGCCCCCGCCGCCGGTTCGCAGGCGTGCCTCGCTACCCTCGGGCGCGGTGTCCTCGCAGTACATCTTCACGACCTACCGGCTCTCCCGGCGGCACCCGCCGGACAAGCAGGTGCTGAGCGACATCTCGCTCTCCTTCATGCCGGGCGCCAAGATCGGGGTGCTGGGCTACAACGGCGCTGGCAAGTCGACGCTGCTACGGATCATGGCGGGGCTCGACCACGACTTCGACGGGCAGGCGCAGCTGGCTCCCGGGGCGACCGTGGGCCTGCTCGAGCAGGAGCCCGCGCTCGACCCGGACAGGGATGTGCGCGGCAACGTCGAGCAGGGCGTGGCCGCCACCAAGGCGCTGCTCGATCGCTTCAACGAGCTGGCGATGAACTACTCCGACGACACGGCGGCCGAGTTTGCGCGCCTGCAGGAGCAGATCGACGCTGCCGACGCCTGGAACCTCGACACCAAGCTCGACTACGCCATGGATGCGCTGCGCTGCCCGCCCGGCGATGCCGACGTGACCAAGCTCTCCGGCGGCGAGCGCCGCCGCGTGGCGCTCTGCCGGCTGTTGCTCTCGCAGCCGGATCTGCTGCTGCTGGACGAGCCGACCAACCACCTCGACGCCGAGTCGGTGGCGTGGCTCGAGCGCCACCTGCAGGAGTACCGCGGCACGATCGTCGCGGTCACCCACGACCGTTACTTCCTGGACAACGTCGCCGGCTGGATCCTCGAGCTCGACCGCGGGCGCGGCATTCCGTATCAGGGCAACTACTCGGGCTGGCTCGAGCAGAAGGCAAGGCGGCTCGAACAGGAGGCTCGCACGGACGTCGCCCGCCAGCGCACGATCAACGAGGAGCTGGCCTGGGTCCGGCTCAACGCGAGCGCCCGGCGCGCCAAGCCCAAGGCGCGCCTGAACGCCTACGAGGCGCTGCTCGCGCAGGAGCGCAGCGTGAAGCTCGACCAGGTTCAGATCCACATCCCGGCCGGGCCGCGGCTCGGCGACGTGGTCGTGCAGGCACAGAACGTGCGCAAGGCCTTTGGCGAGAGGCTGCTGATCGACGATCTCAGCTTCAGCCTGCCGCCGGCGGCGATTGTCGGCGTGATCGGCCCCAACGGTGCCGGCAAGACGACGCTGATGCGGATGATCACCGGTGCCGAGCAGCCCGACTCCGGCAGCTTCCGCGTTGGCGAGACCGTGAAGCTGGCCTACGTCGACCAGTCGCGGGACGCACTCGATGGCGATA
>JAJYHG010000013.1:3031-5759 GCA_021784895.1 Actinomycetes bacterium | reverse complement strand
CAGGCCGGGGTAGTTGAAGAGGACTTCGATCAGCAGGTTGCCGGCCAGCAGGCTCGGGATCGAGAGGCCGATCAGGGTGATCGTCGAGAGGCTGGCGTTGCGCAGCAGGTGGCGCGTCAGCACGGCCCGCTCGGAGAGCCCCTTGGCGCGGGCCAGGCGGATGTAATCCTGGGCCAGCTCGTCGAGCGCGGCCGAGCGCATGTAGCGGCTGAAGGCCGCGACGTTCAGCAGCGCGAGCGTGATGATCGGCAAAAACAGCTGGCGCGGATGGGTGATCGCCCCGAAGGTGGTGGTGACGGTGTCGCTCACTCCCGGCGGGAACCAGCCCAAGTCGAGCGCGAACACCTGAATCAGGATCAGCCCCAGGAAGAAGGATGGCATCGAGTAGAGCGTGAAGTTGACCGCCGTGGCGGCGTAGTCGCCGAGGCTGTTGCGCTTCACCGCCTGGGCGACGCCGAGTGGCAGGGCGATGATCAGCGACAGCACCAGCGCCGAGCCGGAGAGGTAGGCGCTGCGGCCCGCGTTCTCCTTGAACAGCGCGCTGACCGGCTGGCTGAACCTGTAGGCGTAGCCGAAATTGCCCTGGACGAGGTTCGCCAGATAGGCCAGGAACTGCACCACCTCCGGCCGGTCGTAGCCATGCTGGCGGTTCCAGACGTCGATCGCGCGGTGCGTCGCCTTGGTGCCCAGCACGATGTAGACCGGGGAGGGCGCGATGTAGTGCAGCAGCGCGAAGGTGATCGCGGCGACGCCGATCACAACGAGCACGGCGATCAGGAGTCGGCGGATGATGTAGCCGAGCATCGGTTATAGATCTTATTGCGTGGCTGGATGCGGGGTCGGAGGCAGGGTGCGGGTTGGACCGGGCTGCCGCCCGGTCCAACCCGCTCGTTGCAATGAGGCGTTAAGCCCCTGCTCCTACTTGTTGACCCAGAACTCGCCCGGGTCGAACTGACCCTGCGTGAGCTGCAGGAAGGCGTTGGTCATACCGCCCACCTTCTTTGAGATCACGCTGATCTGGTCCGGCACCGGGAAGTAGAGCACCGGCTGCTGCTTGGCGAAGAAGGAGACCTCATTCGCGATCGCCTTCGCACTCGGGCTCGAGATCGAGTGGTCCATGAGCAGGTTGGCCGTCGGGCTGTTGTAGTAGCCGACGTTGAGCGCCCCGGTGGTGTTCATCACGCCATCCTGCGTCGGGTAGTAGTCGACGAAGATGCCGCCGTAGTTGTTGACGCCCCAGTCGTTGACGTACTGCTTACCCGCCGGGACCTGGTTGTTGTAGTCAGAGGTCAGGATCGTGAACGACTTCGTCGCGAAGGTCACATCGATCCCGGCCGCCTTCTTGGCCTCCGATGAGAACACCTCGGACTCCAGCACGCCCGTCGAGGACGCCGAGTACGGCTGGTTGGCCCAGACGAACTTGATCGGCGTGCCCTTGGGGATCCCGGCGCCACACTGGTGCGGGCCGGCCCCTGGCTTGGCGCAGGTGGTCTGGCCGCCAGGCACCACGTGCCAGCCGTGCGCCTTCAGCGTCGCCACCGCGGCTGCGGGGTTGTAGGGCCAGGGCGACTTGGTCGCCACGCTCGGCACGTACGGGGAGACCGGGTACGGTGCGACCGGTCCGCCGGTCGGAACCGCCCAGCCATGGTAGATGTCGGCGGCAATGGCCTTCTCGTTGGTCAGCTGCGCGAACACGCCACGCATGTACGACTGACCGATGACCTTGTCGAAGTGGTTGGTGGCGTCCTTGAAGTTGTAGAAGCCACCGAACCAGCCCCATCCGGGGCCACCGTAGATGGAGTAGCCATCACGCTCTAGCGTCGGGATCGCGCCGAGCTGGGTGCCTGCGTCCAGTCCACCGATGTCGAGCGAGCCGGCCTTGAGCGCGTTGAGCTCGGCCGTCGTGCTCGTGTAGGAGTTGACCATCAGCTTGTAGGTCGGCTTGGGCTTGAGCCCGTAGCTCGGGTTGGGCACCATCACGAAGGAGCTGTTGACCGTGTTGAAACTCTGCAGCTTGTACGGCCCGTCGACGACCTTCCAGATCGGGTTCATGAAGTCCGAAAGGGTCGTGCCCAGCGTGTTGAGGTTGTTCCAGATCGCCAGCGCAGAGGCCGGGTCGGTCGCCCAGTTGGTCAGCTTCTGGCCGCTCGAGTTGACATCCCAGGAGTTCACGGGCAGCGGGTAGACGCCGCCGTTGGTGTCCTGGAGCTGGTTGTAGGTGAACCAGTTCGGGTTGACGGCGTGCGTCAGGTGGAAGACCACGGTGTAGGCGTGGTAGCTGACGCTCTTGACGTTGTAGGGGAACTCCGTCGGCGACGCGTACTGGCACCAGTTGGCCGGGGAGGCGTTGGTCGCAGCCTTCAGCAGGTAGTAGTAGAAGGCCACGTCCTCACCGTCGATCGGAGCGCCGTTTGACCACTTGAGCCCCGGCTGGATGTGGATCGTGACGGTCTTGTCGCCGTTTGAGTAGATCGGCGCCTTGGCCAGGCTCTGGCTGTAATTGACCGCGGGGTGGGCACCGTTCGGCCCGTAGTAGAGCGGCATGTACATCGAGGTCACGAAGTTGAACGTGACCGTGCTGCACTGCGCCCCGGCGATGATCGGGTTGATGCCGTTCGGCGTCGCGCCGGTGATCTGGCCGACGGTGATCACACCGCCGTGCGCGGGCTTGCCGTTGGCGGGCAGGTTGCCCTTGATCAGCGTCCCGTCGATGACCTTGGACGTGAGC
>JAJYHG010000013.1:0-3021 GCA_021784895.1 Actinomycetes bacterium | reverse complement strand
GGCGGTGTTCTTCGCGCTGCTCAGGCCGGTGGCGGCCACGGCGACTGCGGCCATCGCCGCCAGCGCGGCGACCAGGCCCGTGAGCCGCCAGCGCCAGCCGGCGCCCGAGCGCGATTCAGGGATGAACCTCATGGACAGTTTCCCCTCTGTGGATGTGTTAGGGATGAAATGGACGCCACCGGCCGTGGCGTATAGCCATAGCGTGGCGCATGATTACGCAGTTTTTACACGATTTTTGCGCGTCTAACATGTACCTAACCGCGGCGGCTGCCAGGGAGGGAGGGCTTGTGCGTAGACAACATGGCCGCTGTTGCGGCTTTCGCCGCTGCGCGCCCGCTCCCCATGGGCCAATATGTAGAGTCGTGGGGCGCCTGTTTGTACAATCTGTCAGACGCCCAGGTGGCTGCCGTGCCCAGCCACCTGACTAGCCGTGCCCAAGGGAGTAGAGGAGCTGGAACTCGTACTGCTGCTGGGTCATCGCCATGAAGGCCGCTGCCGGGCCGCCAACCTTCGCGCTCACGGCCATGATCCAGTCCTGGTCGGGCAGATAGAGGATCGGCAGCGCGTGGCTGAAATAGGCGGCCTCCCGGTTGATCGCACCGTCGCCAGGCTGTGAGATGGAAGCAGCCATCAGGCGCTGGGCGCGGCCGCTCGAGTAGCCGCCGAGGTTCAGTGATCCACCCGTGCCCAGCAGTCCCTCCTGGGTCGGGTAGTAGTCGGTCAGCGCCCCGCCGAAGTTGTTCATGCCCCAGTCGTTGATGTAGGCGCGGGCAGCCGGGTTCTGATCGTTGTAGTCAGCCGTGAGCGTGCTGAAGCTGCCAGTCAGGAACCTGATATCGACGCCCGCGTAGCGGCGCGCCGCAGCGGCGAAGATGCGCGACTCGCGGATGCCGACCGGGGAGACGGAGCTCGCCAGGTTCGCCCAGGTGAAGCTGATCGGCGTGCCGCTGGGGATGCCCGCACCACAGTCGTGCGGGCCGCTCCCAGGACGCGCGCAGGTCGTGCGCCCGCCTGGCCGTACGCGCCATCCGTGCGCCTTGAGGCTCGCCACCGCCCGGGCCGGATCGTAGGGCCACGGCGGTGCAGCGGCCGCGGTGGCCAGATAAGGCGACCGCGGAGCGCTCGGCACCGGCCCGTAGGCGGCAACGGCCCAGCCGTGATAGACCCTCGAGATGATCTGGCCCTGGTCCACAAGCTGGGCCAGGGCGCCGCGGATGTAGCCCTGCGCGATCACGGCCTTGAAATCGTTGCTTGCGTCCTGGAAGTTGATGACGGCTCCGAACCAGCCCCAACCGGGGCCGCCGAAGACGCTGAAGCCGCGCCGGCGCAGTCCCGCGATCGCCGCGATCTGCGTGCTCGGATCGAGCGCGGCGATCTCCAGCCTGCCGGCCCGCAGCGCCGCGAGCACCGCCCCCGGATTGCGGTAGGTCCGCACCGCGACCGCCCGCACCCGGGCCCGCGGACGCAGGCCGTAGCGTGCATTTGGCACGAGTTCGTAGGCGCCACTGCTGGCGTCGAAGCTGTGCAGGCGGAAGGGGCCGTCGACGACTCTCCAGAACGGGTCTGAGGTGAAGCTCGCCGGGTCGCGGCCCTGGGCGCTCAGGTAGTCGTAGATGCGGAGCGCAGCCGCGGGGCTGGTCGCCCAATCGGTCACGTGAGGGCCATTTGGTGAGTCGACGTTCCAGGCCTGGCTCGGCAGCGGGTAGACGCCCGCGCCCATGTCCTGAAGCTGATTCGACGTAAACCAGCCGGGGTTGACCGCCTGGCGCAAGCGCAGAACCACGGTCCGCGCCCCACGGGCGCTGACGCTCGCGACGTTGGCGGGAAACCCTCCCGCCGAGTATTGACACCAGTTGAGCGCCGAGATGCTCAGCGCCGCCTTCAGCAGGTCGATGTAGAAGATCACGTCCGAGGCGTTCACGGGCGCCCCGTCTGACCAGCGCAGCCCGCGCTTGAGCGTGATCGTGACCGTGCGGTCGCCGTCTGAGTAGACCGGCGGCTCGGCTGCGCTCAAGCGCTCGTTGATCGCCGGCCGCGCGCCCTGCGGCCCCGCATACAGCGGGATGTACTGGGCCTGGATGAAGTTGAGCGTCGGCGTCGTGCAGCTCGACTGGCCAGGCAGCGGGAAGATGTCCACCGGCACCTGGCCCGCAACCTGGCCCACGGTGATCGTGCCGCCCCGTTGCGGGTGCCCCACGGGCGGGAGCGTGCCGTTGATCCCATCCTGCACTGCCGCTCGCGCGGCCGGGCCGTCACCCGCCCCGCCGCCAGAAGTCGCGACCACGGCCACCACCACAGCCGCTGCCGCGACCGCGACCGCGACCGCAGCCGCGGTTACCGCGCGCGCCGTGGACAGCCCGGCCCACCAGCCCGCCCGCAGCCTGGACACTGCGCGCCCGCCCAGCACGCCGCTCAGCCCCGGACGAGGCGCTTGTACGTGAGGCGGTGGGGCCGGTCGGCCTCGGCGCCGAGCTGCTCGTGCCGGTAGCTCTCATAGGCCTCGAAGTTGCCCTCAAACCAGCGCACCTGCGACTCGCCCTCAAAGGCCAGCACGTGCGTGGCGATACGGTCCAAGAACCAGCGGTCGTGCGAGACCACCACCGCGCACCCGGCGAACGCCAGCAGCGCCTCCTCGAGCGCGCGCAGCGTGTCCACGTCCAGGTCGTTGGTCGGCTCGTCGAGGATCAGCAGGTTGCCGCCTGAGGCGAGCAGCTTGGCCATGTGCAGCCGGTTGCGCTCTCCGCCCGAGAGGCTCGCGACCCGCTTCTGCTGGTCTGAGCCCTTGAAGTTGAAGCCGGCCACGTACGCCCGGCTCGCGATCGTGCGCTCCCCGAGCACCATCTGGTCAAGGCCACCCGAGATCTCCTCCCAGACGGTCTTATCGCCATCGAGCGTGTCCCGCGACTGGTCGACGTAGGCCAGCTTCACGGTCTCGCCAACGCGGAAGCTGCCGGAGTCGGGCTGCTCGGCACCGGTGATCATCCGCATCAGCGTCGTCTTGCCGGCACCGTTGGGGCCGAT
>JAJYHG010000149.1 GCA_021784895.1 Actinomycetes bacterium | reverse complement strand
CAACCAGGGCGAGCGCCAGCCGATCCCGGTCGAGCTGCAGGTCGTCCAGGTCTACGCCGCCACGGGCGGCCACCTCGACCGCATCACCGTCGGCCGGGTCGAGCACTTCCTCGCCGGACTGGCGGACGCGGTCAAGGCCGCGCACGGCGAGCTGCTCGAGAAGATCGCGGGCGGCGACTGGTCGGATGAGACGGTCGCGGCGCTCGAGGCGGCCGTCAAGCAGTACGCCGAGGACTTCGGCTACGACCTCGACGAGGAGGGCCACCCGCTCGAGGAGAGCGTGGTCGCAGCGGCCTAGCGCCCGCAGCGCGCGGCCAGCAGCCCGGAGCCCGGAGTACAGAGAATGCCCTCACAGCGAGACGTCCGCAACCGCATCGCCTCGGTCCAGAACATCCGCACGATCACGCGCGCGATGGAGATGGTCGCGGCTGCGCGCCTGCGCCGCGCCGAGCAGCGGATCGAGGCGCTGCGCCCATACGCCGAGGCGATCCGGCGGATGACCAGGGAGGCGGCGTCCGCGGCGGGTGAGGTGCGCAACCTCCCGATCCTGGCGGTGCACGCCTCCGACCAGCGGGCGGGCCTGCTGCTCGTGGCTGGCGACCGCGGGCTGGCGGGGGCGTTCAACTCGCAGATCGTGCGCGCTGGCGTGGCCGCCGGGCGGGTGCACGAGGCAGAGGGCCGCACGCCGCTTTACTTCGCCTCGGGCCGGCGGCCGGCGTCGTCGCTCGCGTTTCGTGGCCTTGACCCGGTGGCGGCGTTTACGGGCTTCTCTGACCGCCCGAGCTACGCCGACGCGCGGCGGATCGCGCAGCGGCTCGTGGCCGCCTACGTCGACGGCGAGGTCGACCGCGTGGAGGTCTTCTACAACGGCTACGTCTCACCGATCTCACAGGTCGTGCGGCGCGAGACGCTGCTGCCCCTGCAACAGGCCTCGGTCATGGGCGGCGAGGATGACGCTGGGGACGGGGCTTCGAGCAGCGCCGAGGAGCCCCGCCGCCGCGGCCTGGTGGAATACGAGCCCGACCCCGGCGAGATCCTCGGCCGGCTGCTGCCGGATTACGTCGAGGTCTCGATTTACCGGGCGCTGCTCGAGTCAACCGCCTCCGAGCACGGGGCGCGGATGACGGCGATGCGCAACGCCACCGAGAACGCGGGCGTGCTGATCGAGGATCTGACCCTGCAGATGAACCGCGCCCGCCAGGCCGCGATCACGCAGGAGATCCTCGAGGTCGTGGCCGGCGCCGAGGGCGTCAGCTGAGGGCCCCATCAATGAGCAGAGACTGATCGCTAGCGAACTTGAAAAGACTGAGCACTGGAGCGAAATGGCTGTCACAACTGAACTGAACGTCGGGCGGATCGAGTCGGTCCAGGGGGTCGTGGTCGAGGCCGTCTTCCCGGACAAGCTGCCCGAGATCAACCACGCGATCACGGTCAAGCGGCCGGTGGCGGCCAGCGCCGAGGAGGACATGGACCTCGGTGCGGCGGTCGACGAGCTGCTCGTGCTAGAGGTCCAGCAGCACCTCGGCGATGACCGTGTGCGGGCGGTCGCGATGGACTCGACCGACGGGCTCTCGCGCGGGCTCCAAGCGCTCGACACCGGCGCGCCGATCTCGGTGCCGGTGGGCCGGGGCACGCTTGGGCGCATCTTCAACCTCCTGGGTGACCCGATCGACCTGGGCGAGAAGCTCGATCCGGCTGTGGCGCGCTGGCCGATTCACCGCCCCGCGCCGCAGGTCGAGAGCCTGAGCCCCACCACCGAGATGTTCGAGACCGGGATCAAGGTCGTGGACCTGCTGGCCCCGTACGCCAAGGGCGGCAAGGTGGGCCTGTTCGGCGGCGCCGGGGTTGGCAAGACCGTGATCATCCAGGAGCTGATCAACAACCTCGCCCAGGAGCACGGCGGCCTGTCGGCCTTCTGCGGCGTCGGCGAGCGCTCGCGTGAGGGCAACGACCTCTGGCTCGAGATGAAGGAGTCGGGCGTGATCGACAAGACGATGCTCGTCTTCGGCCAGATGAACGAGCCCCCGGGCGCCCGCATGCGGGTGGCGCTGTCCGGGCTGACGATGGCCGAGTACTTCCGCGACGAGGAGGGCCAGGACGTGCTGCTCTTCATCGACAACATCTTCCGCTTCGTGCAGGCCGGCTCGGAGGTCTCGGCGCTGCTCGGCCGCATGCCCTCGCAGGTCGGATACCAGCCGACGCTGGCCTCCGAGATGGGCGCCCTGCAGGAGCGGATCACCTCGACCCGCAAGGGCTCTGTGACCTCGATCCAGGCGGTCTATGTGCCCGCCGACGACCTCACCGACCCGGCGCCGGCGTCGGTCTTCGCCCACCTCAACGCGACCACGACGCTGTCGCGCCCGATCGCCGAGAAGGGCATCTACCCGGCTGTGGACCCGCTGGACTCGACCTCGACGATCCTCAAGCGCGAGATCCTCGGCGAGGAGCACTTCAACGTCGCCAACGAGGTCAAGCAGGTGCTGCAGCGCTACAAGGAGCTGCAGGACATCATCGCGATCCTCGGCATCGACGAGCTCTCAGACGACGACCGCCTGACCGTCAACCGCGCCCGCAAGATGGAGCGCTTCCTGAGCCAGCCCTTTCACGTCGCCGAGCAGTTCACCGGCACCCCCGGCGTCTACGTACCGGTCGCCGAGTCGATCCGCGGCTTCAAGGAGATCCTCGAGGGCCGCCACGACGAGATCGCCGAGCGCCACTTCTACATGAAGGGCACGATCGACCAGGTCATAGAGGCCGCCAAGGCGGACCGCTAGGCGATGGCGCACACCCCGTTTCAGATCGAGGTCCTGACCCCAGACGGGGAGGTCCTGGGCGGCGAGGCCGAGATGGTATCCACGCGCACGTCGCTCGGGGAGATCGGCATCCTCGCCAACCACGCGCCGCTGCTCGGCATGCTCGAGCCGGCCGAGCTGCGCGTCTACCGCTCCGAGGGCGAGGTGCTGCGCTTCGCCCAGTCCGAGGGCTACCTGCAGGTCGGCGGCAACCGCCTGATGCTGCTCGCCCAGGAGATCCACGCCCCCGACCAGCTCGACCTGGCGGCGCTGCGCGAGCAGCTGGCAGAGGCCGAGCAGGCGCTCGCCGCCGCCGGCGAGGACAGCGAGCGCCGGCGGGCGGCGCTGCGCGAGCGCCGGCGCTGCCAGGTGTTTTTGAAGGTCGCGGAGGGCGCCGCCAGCTAGCCTACGCTGCGCAATGAGCGACGCGCGCCAGCCCATAGCCGTGATCGGCACCGGCTACGTGGGCCTGGTCACGGCGGCGGGCTTCGCCGAGCTGGGCAGCGAGGTCTGGTGCGTGGACGTCGACGAGGCCAAGATCGAGGGTCTGCGGCGCGGTGAGATCCCGATCTACGAGCCGGGGCTCAGCGAGGTGGTGGCAGCCAACGCCGAGCGCCTGCACTTCGGCACCGAGCTCGAGCCGGCGCTGGCGCGCGCGCGGCTGCTGTTCGTCGCCGTGGGCACCCCGCCGACCTACTCGGGCGACGCCGACCTCTCGGCCGTCAACGCCGTGATCGGCGCGCTGCCGGTCTCCGACCGGCACGCGATCGTGATGAAGTCGACCGTACCGGTCGGCACCGGCCGCGCGATCCGCCGCGAGCTCGAGCGCAGCGGCCGGGGCGGCCTCGCCTACGTCTCCTGCCCGGAGTTCCTCAAGGAGGGCGCGGCGCTCGAGGACTTCCGCCACCCCGACCGTGTGGTCGTCGGCGACGGCGGTGACTGGGCCGGCGAGGCCGTCGCCGAGCTCTACGCGCCACTGGGCGCCCCGCTGGTGCGCACCGACGTCGCCAGCGCCGAGATGATCAAGCTCGCCGCCAACGCCTTCCTGGCGACCAAGATCTCGTTCGTCAACGAGATCGCCAACGTCTGCGAGGAGACCGGCGCCGACGTGCTCGAGGTCGTGCGCGGGATGGGGCTTGACCGCCGCATCGGCACGCACTTCTTGAGCGCCGGTATCGGCTTCGGCGGCTCGTGCTTCCCCAAGGATGTGGCGGCGCTCAAGCAGCTGGCGGGCAACTCGGGCTATCACTTCCAGCTGCTGACGTCCGTGATCGAGGTCAACGAGCTGCAGAAGCGCCGCGTGGTCGCCAAGTTGCAGAAGCACCTCGGCACGCTGGTGGGACGCCGGGTGGCGCTGCTCGGGCTTGCCTTCAAGGCGCAGACCGATGACATGCGTGAGGCCTCGTCGCTGGTGCTCGCCGCCCGCCTGCAGGGGGAGGGCGCTGCGGTGGTGGCCTACGACCCGGTCGCCGGCGAGCAGGCGCGCAGGCTGATGCCGGGAGTCGCGCTGGCGGGCTCGGCCATGGAGGCGGTCAGCGGCGCCGACGCGATCGTGCTCGTCACCGAGTGGCAGGCGTTCGCAGAGCTCGACTGGGACCAGGTCGCGCAGGCGGTCAGGAGGCGGCTCGTCGTCGATGGGCGTAACTTCCTCGACGGCGCGGCGCTCAGGGCGGCCGGCTTCACATACGAGGGGATCGGCCGCTAGCAGCGCGGCCGTCCGGCTCTGGACGCGTGAGGAGAGGGTTGTGCAGGCTTTGATACTGGCTGGAGGTGAGGGGACCAGGCTGCGGCCGTTGACCTCGACCGTGCCCAAGCCGGTCGTGCCGCTCGTCGACCAGCCGTTCATCGGCTACATGCTCGACTGGCTGCGCGGGCACGGGATCGACGATGTGATCATGTCGTGCGGCTTCCTGGCGGATGGCGTCCGCGCCGTGCTCGGCGACGGCTCGGGCTTCTCCGTGCGTCTGCGCTACGTGGAGGAGCCGCGCCCGCTCGGCACCGGCGGCGCGGTGAAGTTCGCCGAGTCGCTGCTTGACGAGCGCTTCTTCGTGCTCAACGGTGATGTGCTCACGGACATCGATCTGACCGCGCAGCTGGCCGAGCACGAGCGCACCGGCGCGCGGGCGACGCTCGCCCTGATCGCCGTCGAGGATCCCTCTGCCTACGGCCTGGTCCGCCGCTGCGATGACGGCCGCGTGAGCGAGTTCCTGGAGAAGCCCGGGCCTGACGAGGTGCCCGACACCAGCCTGATCAACGCCGGCGCCTACATCCTCGAGCGCGATGTGCTGACCGGCCTGGCGCGGGCGGGGAGCAACATCTCGATCGAGCGCGACGTGTTCCCGAAGCTGGTCGGCCACGGCCTCTACGGCCACGAGGCGAACGGCTACTGGCTGGATATAGGCACGCCCAGCCGCTACCTGCAGGCCACCTACGACATCCTCGAGGGGAAGGTGACCACCAGGGTGGGTGAGCGGCTGAACGCGGCCGGTATGCGGGTACTTCCGCCGGGTGGCGTTGGCGGCCGGATAGCCGCGCCGGCGCTGATCGCCGACGGCTGCGCCGTGGCCGCCAACGCGAGCGTCGGTGGCCGCGTGGTGCTCGGCCGCGGGGTGCAGATCGCGGGCGGTGCCACGGTCGCCGACTCGGTGCTGCTCGACGGCGTCAAGGTGGGCCCGCGCACGCACATCCGCTCGGCGATCATCGGGGCGAATGCGACCATCGGGGCACGGTGCACGATCGACGGCCACGCCGTGCTCGGCGAGGGTGTGTGTCTCGGCGACGACAACGTGCTGACGGCGGGGGCACGGATCTTCCCCGGCGTGTCGCTGCCGGATGGGGCGATCAGGTTTTGACCGGCGGCCGCACCCTGTCGCGCGACGCTGTCGCCGAGGTCGATGTCAGCCGCCAGTTCGGCGAGGTGCTGGCCCTGCCGGAGCACCTGCGCGACGCGCTGTGGCGGGTCGAGTCGGCGCAGCTGCGG
>JAJYHG010000286.1 GCA_021784895.1 Actinomycetes bacterium | reverse complement strand
GCGCCGCCCCGACCAGGCCGACGCCGCCGTGCTGGCGCTGCCGGTCCTGCAGGCCCGCCCCGGCGCTGGTGGCGACCCGATCCCGGGGATCGCGGTCGCGATCGACGGCAACGGCCGCCGCGTCGCAATCGACCCGCGCGCGGGCGCCGCCGAGGCCGTCTACGAGTGCGCCGCCAACCTCGCCTGCACCGGCGCCGAGCCGCTCGGGCTGACCAACTGCCTGAACTTCGGCAACCCGGAGAAGCCGCACGTCGCCTGGCAGCTGACCGAGGCGGTGGAAGGCCTCGCGCACGCATGCCGTGCGCTCGGGGTGCCGGTCGTCTCAGGCAACGTCTCGCTCTACAACGAGTCGCCCGACGGCCCGATCCTGCCCACGCCGGTGGTCGGCATGGTCGGCCGCCTGCCGGACGTGCGCCAGGCTGGGCGCATCGCCTTCGCCAACCCCGGCGACGCCGTCGCGCTGGTCGGGGCCTTCAACCCGGGGCGCGACGGTTCAGAGATTGCGAAGCTCTTCGGCAGTGCGCCCGCTGGCGCACTGCCTTGCAAGGACCTCGCAGCGCTCCGCTCCGCTCACGAGCGGGTCCGCGCGGGCGTGCGCGCGGGCGCTTTCTCAAGCGCGCACGACATAGCCGAGGGCGGGATCGCGGTGGCGATCGCCGAGTGCTGCATCGCCGGCGGGCTGGGCGCGGAGGTCACGCTGCCGGAGGGGCTGGATCCCTTCGGCGAGGACCTGGGCACGGCGTTTATCGTCAGCGGCCCGGCGGCGCAGCTCGAGGGACTCGAGGTCATCGGTGTGGTCGGCGGCGAGTCGCTGAACGTTGCGGGCGTGCTGAACGTGCCAGTTGCCGACCTGGCGGCCGCCCACGCGGGCGGTCTGGCGGCGGTCGTTTAGCTAAGCTCGCTCATGGGGTCAGCCACCGGTGTCCACTGCTCTGCATGATCGTGACGGCCCGCGCGACGAGTGCGGCGTCTTTGGCATCTTCGCCCCCGGTGTGCCGGGGGTCGAGGTCGCCCGCCTGACCTACTTCGCGCTCTACGCCCTGCAGCACCGCGGCCAGGAGTCGGCTGGCATCGCGGTCGCGCCGCTTCACGGCTCGATCTGGTGTACGCGCGAGCAGGGGCTCGTCTCACAGGTCTTCAGCGAGCACACGTTGCGCTCGCTGGTCGGGGATCTGGCGATTGGGCACGTGCGCTACTCGACCACCGGCTCCTCGGAGTGGGAGAACGCCCAGCCGATCGTGCGCGATGATCGCCGCGCGCTGGCACTCGCCCACAACGGCAACCTGATCAACGCCGTGGAGCTGCACCGCGAGCTGCGCGGCCGGCATGTGCCTTTCCGCTCCACCTCGGACTCCGAGATCATCGCCGCGCTGCTGGCCACGCACCCGGCCGACAGTCTCGAGCAGGCGGTGGCGGAGGTGCTGCCGCGGCTGCGGGGCGCCTTCTCGACCGTGGTTATGACCGAGGACCGGGTGGTCGCCTTCCGCGACCCGCACGGCCTGCGGCCGCTGGCGCTGGGCGTGATCGAGGACCCGGAGACGGGCGTTGCGGTCCACTGCGTGGCCAGCGAGTCGTGTGCCTTTGACCTGATCGGCGCGCGCTACCTGCGTGATGTCGAGCCCGGTGAGGTCGTGACCCTCGACGCCGACGGCTTGCACTCGCGGATGGCCGCCGCCGGCGGGCGCCGCGCCTTCTGTGTCTTTGAGTACATCTACTTCGCGCGGCCCGACTCGCTGATGAACGGGCAGCGCCTGCAGGTGATGCGCGCGCGCATGGGCGAGATCCTCTGGCGCGAGGCGCCGGTCGACGCCGACCTCGTGATCGCGATCCCCGACTCGGGGAACGCCGCTGCGCGTGGGCTGGCGCGGGCCGCCGGACTGCCGCAGGATGACGGCTTCATCAAGAACCGCTATGTGGCGCGGACCTTCATCCAGCCCGGTCAGCAGCTGCGCCGCCACGGCCTGCGGCTCAAGTTCAACCCGCTGCCGGAGGTCGTGGCGGGCAAGCGGCTGGTGGTTGTCGACGACTCGATCGTGCGCGGCAACACCATGCCCCAGATCGTGGCGATGCTGCGCGACGCCGGCGCGGCCGAGATCCATCTGCGGATCTCCTCGCCGCCGATCAAACACCCCTGCCACTATGGGATCGACATGTCAGCGCGCGAGGAGATGATCGCTCACGGCCGCTCTGTCGATGAGGTGCGCCGCCTGATCGGCGCCGACTCGCTCGCCTACCTGTCACTGGACGGCGTCTACGAGGCCGTCTCCGGCCGCCGGGAGCGTCACTGCGACGCCTGCTTCAGCGGCGACTACCCGCTCGCCGGGACCGAAGGGTCGGGCGGTAAGTTCGCGCTGGAGCGCGCGCCGCTGCCACTGGTCTCGTCCGCTGTGAGCTAGCTTTCAGGCGCCCTGCGATGAGTTCCGAGACGCCGTTTGCTGTGGCCGTCCTCGCCTCGGGCGAGGGTACGAACCTGCAGGTGCTGCTCGACCAGGTTCACGGCCGCGACGGCATCAGCGTGGTGGCTGTTGCCTCCGACAACCCGGAGGCGCCGGCGCTCGAGCGAGCGGCGGCGGCCGGCGTGCCCGCCGCCGTCTTTCAGCGCCGCGACTTCGGCTCTGACAGGCTGGCGCGCGACCGGGCGCTGGCTGGCTGGCTGCGTGAGCGCGGCACGCGGCTGGTGGTAATGGCCGGTTACATGCAGCTCGTCAGTGAGGAGTTCCTGGACCGCTTTCCGGACGCCGTGATCAACCTGCACCCGTCGCTGTTGCCGGCCTTCCCCGGGATCGACGCGGTCGGCCAGGCGCTAGCCTACGGCGTCAAGCTGTTCGGGGTCACGGTCCACTTCGCCGACCCGGGTCTTGACACCGGGCCGGTGATCATGCAGCGCGCGGTCAGCCTGCCCGACGCGCGCGAGCCCGCTGACGTGCTGCCGCACATCCACGAGCTCGAGCACCAGATGCTGCCGGAGGTGGTGCGGCTGTTCGCGCGCGGCGCGGTGCGGATCGTCTCGACGCACTCGCGGCGCGTGCTGGTCGGGCCGGCGGCGGTCCTGCCGGAGCGGTAGAGTCGCCGGCAATGACCGAGGGAACCCGCGCCGAGCAGCTGATGGGCGCGTGCGCGCCGGGTGAGGTGCGGGTATCGCGGGCGCTCCTGTCGGTCTCAGACAAGGCTGGGATCGTCGATTTTGCGCGCGGGCTGCACGAGCTCGGAATCGATCTCGTCTCCACTGGCGGCACGGCCCGCGAGCTCGCCGAGGCGGGCGTGCCGGTGCGTTCGATCACCGACCTGACCGGCTTTCCCGAGATCATGGACGGCCGCGTCAAGACGCTGCATCCGAAGCTCTACGCGGGCCTGCTGGCGGTCCGTGACGACCCTGCCCACGTCGAGGCGGCCGCTGCACACGGGGTTGAGCCGGTTGATCTGGTGTGCGTGAACCTCTACCCGTTCGAGCGCACCGCCGCGACCCGTGGGGTCAGCGACGCCGAAGTGATCGAGAACATCGACATCGGCGGGCCGGCGATGATCCGCGCTGCGGCCAAGAACTTCGCCTTTACCGCCCCGGTGGTCTCGCCTGCGAGCTACGACGCCGTGCTCGAGGAGCTGCGAGCCTCGGGTCTGCAGCTGTCGCTGCAGACCCGCGAGAGCCTCGCCGCCGACGCCTTTGCCTACACGGCCCGCTACGACGCCGCCATCACACGCTGGTTCCAGGAGAAGCACGAGGACTTCCCGCCGCTCATGGTGCGCGCCTACGAGCGCGAGCTCGAGTTGCCCTACGGTGAGAACCCGCATCAGCGGGCCGCCTTCTACACCCAGGTCGGCACACGCGCACACGTGCTCTCGCAGGTCGCGCAGCTGGGCGGCAAGCAGCTCTCCTTCAACAACCTGCTCGACCTCGACTCGGCCCGGGCGCTCTTGGCAGAGTTTGTGGTGCCGGCCTGCGTGATCGTCAAGCACAACAACCCCTGCGGCGTGGCGGTCGGCAAGACCACGCTCGAGGCCTACGAGCGCGCCTTTGCCTGCGATCCGATGTCTGCGTTCGGCGGCGTGATCGTGTTCAACCGCCGGGTCGACAAGCTGGTGGCGCGGGCGATCCACGAGCAGTTTGCCGAGATAGTGCTGGCGCGCGGCTTTGACGACGAGGCGATTGAGGTGTTTGCCGACAAGCCCAGCCTGCGGATCCTCGACGACCGCGAGCGCCGGCTCGACGGCCTGCTGGAGCCGGCCATCCGGCAGGTCAGCGGTGGGCTCTTGGTGCAGGACCGCGACATCTCAAACGAGGAGCGCGACGCCATGGAGGTCGTCTCCGCCCGGCGCCCGAGCGAGGAGGAGTGGTCTGAGCTCCTGTTCGCCTGGCGGGTCTGCAAGCACGTCAAGTCAAACGCGATCGTGCTGGCGCGCGACGGTGCGACGATCGGTCTCGGCGCGGGCCAGATGAGCCGCGTCGATGCGGTGCAAATCGCGGCCGACAAGGCCCAGGCTCCGCTCGCCGGTTCGGTGCTCGCCTCAGACGGCTTCTTCCCGTTCCCGGACGGGCCCGAGGTCGCTCTCGAGCGGGGCGTGACCGCGCTCATCCAGCCCGGCGGCTCGATTCGCGACCAGGAGGTCATCGCCGCCGTGGACCGCGCGGGGGCGGCGATGGTCTTCGCCGGCCGGCGCCACTTCCGGCACTGAGGATCGTGGGCGAGGCCTCGGGCAGTCGGCGCCCTGGTGGCGACCCGCCCTCCCGGCTCGCGGGCGACCCGCCCTCCCCGTGGGAGGGCGTCTACGGGTACAGCCGTGTGGCCGTTGCTGGCCCCTGGGTGCTGATCGGCGGCACGACCTCTGTAGACCCCTCCGGTTACGTGGTGGGAGTTACGCCCTACGAGCAGGCCGCCGAGATCTTCCGCAAGCTGTTGCACGAGCTCGCGCGCGTCGGCTTGGGTGCCGGCGATGTGGTTTCGGTACGCATGTACGTCACCGATATCTCCCGTGGCGACGAAGTCGGCCGCGCCCACGGCGAGGTCTTCGGCGCGCTGCCCGGCGGCGGCCCGGTCGCCACCATGGTCGAGGTCGCCGCCCTGATCGACCCGCGCATGCTGGTCGAGATCGAGCTCATCGCCTACCGCGAGCCCGCGGTCGGCTAGCTACGGCTGGCCGCCGGCTGGCCGCTGCTGCCATCATCAGCCCCAGGCCGGCGTAGCTCAGTTGGCAGAGCAGCGGACTTTTAATCCGAAGCGCCTGGGTTCGAGTCCCAGCGCCGGCACTGGAAATCCCTGGTACTCGCGATCTCATGGATAGCGGCTAATCGGGTAGCGTCTTTCGCGTCGACCGCGCGCGGTCCGGTCTGGTACGCGAAGTACCGGCTGCCTGGCGGCCAGCAGATACAGAGGAAGATCGGGCCAGGGTGGTCAGAGCGTGGGCGTCCCCCGGCTGGCTACTTCACCAGGCGCACCGCCGAGGGCTGGTTGCGGGATGTGTTGGGTGAGGCTCGCCGCGGGACTCTGCCCGGGATGCGGTCGGGCGCAGCGACGTTTGCGGAGGCTGCCGAGGAGTGGCTGCGCTTCATCGCCCAGGACCGGGCCCGCAAGCCGTCGATGCTTGAACGCCCATTTGCTGCCGGCCTTCGGTGGCCGCCCGCTCGAGTCGATCACCGTCGAGGAGATCGAAACCTGGCGGGCGTCGTTGTCGGGGCTGTCCAACCGGTCCAAGAACAAGCTGCTGATTCAGCTGCACGGCATCTTCCGCCGGGCACAGCGCATGTACGGCTTGGACGCCAACCCGCTCGCCCGCGTCGAGAAACATCCGCTGCGATCCTCCGGCGACATCCAGGTGCTGGCGCCCGAGGAGGTGTGGGCGCTGGTGCGCGCGGCTGTGTCCGAGTTGGACGGGGCGATCTTCCTGACAGCGGCGTTCACCGGCCTGCGCATGGGCGAGCTGCTGGCGCTGCGGTGGCGCGATGTCGACTTCAGCGGTTCGGTGATCCGTGTGCGCTCGAGCTGGGCGGGCGGTCAGTTGACGACGCCGAAGTCCGGCAAGGTGCGCTCCGTGCCGATGGCGCCGGATGTCGCCACGGCGCTTGCGAAGCTCGCAGGGCGCGAGCACTGGACCGGTGATGATGACCTCGTGTTCGCAAGCGACACCGGTGAGCACCTGTCTGACTCAGCGCTGCGGGTGCGTTACAAGTCGGCGCTGCGGCGCGCGAGCCTGCGTGAGCTGCGCTTCCACGATCTGCGCAGACGTTCGGGACCAGGATGATCGCCAAGGCGGATGTGCGCCGGGTGCAGGAGTGGATGGCGCACTCGGACATCCAGACCACGATGAAGTACCTGCACTACGCCCCGCGTCCTGAGGACGCACGGCTGGTCGCAGAGGCTTTCGCGCTCGGTGACGATCCCGGTCGCGGTCGGCGGGCGGCTGCGACGCGCTGAGCGCGGTCGCGGGTCGCTGCGGCTCGCCCAGCCGGAGCCGTGTTTTCGAAGCGGGAAGCGAAGACCGGCCCCGGTAGAGGGCGCAATCGACCGCTCGCGATGCCTGCTCGCGGCGGCCGCGGTGAGAGCACCGGGTCGCCTACGGCTGGCTGCCGGCCGGCAGAAGCGCCGCTCGGCCGAGGACTCGAGCCACGGACCCCGCTCGTTGGAGCGTTCATGAGCGACCTGAGACGGTTGGCGAGCAGGCCCCTTCCCGGATCACGGCGATCATGGCGCCGCCGGCTGAGCAGTCAAGGCCGCTTATGCGGCCTTCCCCTCGCCTGCGGCTCGGAGACAGCCCAGCCGCTCGGCGCGGACTTCGCAATGACATCCGGGAATGGGCAACCCTGGCTGACGCCAACACCGCGGGCGTGGACTGACCATTGGTCGCCTTATGCGCTGGTGTGGTCGCGTGTGTCCGAGAGGCAAAAGCGCTTGCGGGGGTGGCTAGGATGGCGGGCCTGAAGCGAGCCCGAGGAACACCATGAGTGACCGGTTGAGTTGGACGAGTTGGTCGTCGCCCAGAGCGCCGAGACGCTCGCCTAGATTTGTCTTCGGCATCGTGGTGAGCTTGTCTACCATGAGGCTGCTGGGCTGGTCGAGGCCGTTCTGGTTGGTCGGTTCGATACGGATTCGCAGCAGTGGGGCGTCGAGCTGGTTGGTCGTGAACGGACAGATCGTGACCGAGGCGGTCGCGTCGAAGCGGTCATCTTGGATGACGAGCACTGGGCGCGGCTTGCCGGTATAGGCCCCTCTCGCCGCGGCTGTGTAGATCTCTCCGCGTCTCACGCGGCCGAGCTGTCCTCGTCGGCGTCCAGGCCGTAGGAGATCGCGTCAACGAACGCTTGGTCGTCAGCTTCCTGTGTGCTCGACGCGACCGTCAGCGACTGTCGGTGCGCCTCCATGACAAACTCGGGGGCGCGAACGTCCGGCACCCAGATCTGAACCGGACGTAAGCCCTGCTGGCGCAGGCGTTGGCGATGCTGGCGGACGCGATCTCTGGTTGGACGCATCACCCCACGTTACATGTAACGCGAGGTGATGTCAACGTCCTGAGGTACTCGTGGTCGCCGAAGCGCTAGTCGCCTTCAAGCTTGCGCCGCCATAGAAGCGATAGCGAACGCTGGTGACGTAGCCGTTCGCTAGAGGGCTGATTTGAGCGGGTAGCGCTCTGGGTGCTCGATCGAGTCGAGTCCCAAATCTACATCCAGGTCAGGCCAGTAGAAATGCTCAGGCGATGGTCGCTCAAGCCGAACGATCGCCTCGACCGACGCCTGCTTGAACCACGGGAACTCGGTAAACGCGAGAAACAGCTCTCTGCCGTCGACCAGCATCCAGAAGCCGTGCTGGGAGATGTTCGTGACCTCAGCTGTCGAAGTGCCGGCGCCAGGCATCCCTGATCTCCTGCTCGTGACCTGCCACCAACTGTAGGGCGCGCTTCAAGTCCTGATCGCTGAGCTGGTAGCTGTGGGCAAGCTCGATCACGGGCTCGATCCAGAACTTGGCCTCACCCTCCGGAGACTGGACGTGGACGTGCAGCCGGTCCTCTTCGCGCGAAAAGAAGAAGAACCGGAACGGACCGTCCCTGAAGATCGTCGGACTCATGCCACTGACGATGGCAAACATGGCGGCGCATTCCTGGTCATGAAGGAGCTGCCCCGAAGGAGGCCTGGCTTCGGGTTGCACGCTGGATTGGGTCTCAGTCGTAAACGTTTGGATTACTGTCTGCTCAGCGAGGATGGTGAGCGGCTGGAGCTGGCCGCGGCGCCACCGGACGCCGATGGGCTGCGTGGGTTCGCGCGTGGCGTGCGCGAGCGGTCAGGGCCCGTCGAGGTGAGAGCGGCGACCTGGGTCGATGAACGGCGCGCGGTTCGTGCACGACAGCCTGGAGCGCTGTGGCTGGGAGGCCTGGGGTCGCCGACGCCCAGAAGGTCAAGGGCCTAGCACCATTGGCGTGCAAGACCGACCGGACCTGCGCGTGGGTGTTGGCGGAACTCGTTTCGCGTCGATGACGGTCAGCCCGCGCAGCGGCCAGTTCAGTGCGCAACGCCGCTTTGATTACGGCCGGCTGGTCGGCGTGTTCGACACGTATGTGAGCACCGGCCGGGTGGATCTCTGCTGCCGCAAGCGTGGTGGTGGTGGCCCTCGGCCGTGCTGCGAGGAGTTCGTCTGGTTGAGCGCGGCGTGGGAGGCGGACATGGGCGAGCGTGGACTGGCGCCCGCGACCCGTGAAGCTTATGGACGGGTGTCGCGCGGCTACCTGGTGTTCTTGGAGGACCGCGGGATCGAGCGTCTCGGTGACGCGGACGGCGCCAGCGTCCTGGGGTTCTTGGAGTCGCTGTCGCCCAGGTGGGCGGTCTCGTCGTTGTTCTGGGTGGTGTCTGACTTCCGTCCGTTCTTGAGGTTCACTGCGCATAACCAGCGGCCGGGCCGAAGGGACCTCATGTGCGGCCGCACCTAACGCATAGGCCGCAGTCGTCGCCAGGTCGCGGTGACGCAGCACCTGCCCGACGTCCTGCAGCGTCGCGCCTTGGCGCAGCAACTCGCTCGTGAGCGCATGACGCGTCAAGAACAGCGTTCTGTATTGCGCCGCTGAAGGACGCGACTCGGTCAGGTAGCCGGCGATCGCCTCGCCCACCTCATGCAACAGCGGGAGTCGCTCCACGCCCGCGCGAAACCCCAGGTGCGCCAACGCCAGCAGCGCGGCTCCAGGCTTGTAGTCGTCGATGCCGTCGACGAGCGGGCCGCCGCCTTCTACAGACGCTGTGGGTTCATTGGGGTTCCCGAGAAGCGGCACCGGACGTTCGGAAAGAGCAGCGACATCCGCAACTCGTTCGGGTGAGCCCACGACCTGCCCGCGCAGAGGCGTGCCTGAATACGGGCGTGCCGGGTGGAGGAGGTGCAACGTACGCCGCGCTGCGCGTTGAAGGCTGCCCTTGCCGGTGCCCCTGTGACAGGGCCTGTCAAAGGCCTGCTGACCGTGCCAGAGTGAACGGTGTGTTGATGAGCTCGAAGCAGGCGAGGAGACGAATATGACTGGTGCACAGACAGACGGCCGGGTCGCGGTGATCACGGGCGCCTCCTCGGGGATCGGTGAGGCCACGGCTCGGGCCCTGCATGCCGACGGCTACCGGGTCGTGTTGCTGGCCCGGCGCCTTGACCGCATCACCAGGCTCGCGGGCGAACTCGGTGACGGCGCGGTGGTGATCGCAGCCGACGTGACAGACCGCGGCTCGCTGCTGGCCGCCGCCGGGCGGGTGCAGGCGACGCTGGGGCGCGTGGACGTGCTGATCAACAACGCCGGCGTGATGCTGCTCGGCCCGTTCTGTGCGGAGCTGGCGGGCGACTACCGGCGGATGGTCGAGACCAACCTGCTCGGGGCGATCACCGCCACCGAGGTGTTCCTGGAGCAGCTGGTGGCCGATGGCGGCGGTGATCTCGTCAACGTCTCGTCGGTCGCCGGGCGTACCGCCAGGCCCGGCAACGCGGTGTACGCGGCGACCAAATGGGGGATGAACGGCTGGTCTGAGTCGCTGCGCCAGCAGCTGCTGCCGGATGTGCGGGTAATCCTCGTCGAGCCCGGCGCGGTCGCGACCGAGCTGACCGACCACATCACGCACGCCGACACCCGGGCCGCGGCCAAGCGGATGTATGAGCAGACCGCTATCGCGCCCCAGGAGATCGCCGAGATCATCGCGTTTGCGCTCTCGCGCCCCCGCAGCGTGTCGCTGAACGAGATCCTCGTGCGCCCCACGAGCCAGGCAGGCTGAATGCCACCGCTCTCCACCACCAAGGAGCCGACACCAGCGATGAACCCCAAAGTCCCGATGCTGACGCTGACCAACGGCGTGCAGATGCCCGCCATCGGGCTCGGCGTCTTCCAGACCCCGCCCAGCGAAACTCGCGATGCGGTGTGCGCGGCGCTCGACGCCGGTTACCGGCACGTCGACACCGCCGCCGCGTACGGCAACGAACGCGAAGTCGGCGAGGCGATCCGTGATAGCGGTCTTGACCGCAGCGAGATCTTTATCGAGACCAAGATCTGGATCTCTGACTACGGGTACGAGCGGACGCTGCACGGGTTCGAGAAGAGCGCCGCCAAGCTCGGGGTCGAGCAGATCGATTTGCTGATCCTCCACCAGCCGCTGCCGTCCGCATTCGAGCTGACACTCGAGGCCTACCGTGCGCTCGAGGCCCTGCTGTCGGAGCGGCGCGTCCGGGCGATCGGGGTCAGCAACTTCATGGCCCCCCACCTCGCCACGCTGGCAGAGCACGCGACGGTGATACCGGCTGTGAACCAGATCGAGTGCCATCCCTACTTCCAGCAGCGCGCCGTGCAGACAGCGAACACGGCGCACGGGATCCTGACCCAGGCGTGGTCGCCGATCGGCGGGATCACCTTCTACCGCGACAGCGGGCACCGCTCGGCGCTCGAGGATCCGGTAACCGGTCGGATCGCCGGGGCGCACGGCAAGAGCGCCGCCCAGGTGATGCTCCGCTGGGGCCTGCAGCAGGGCCGCTCAGTGATCCCAAAGTCGATCAGGCCTGAGCGGATCGCCGAGAACATCGACATCTTCGGCTTCGAATTGACCGACGACGAGCTGGTCGCGATCGACGCCCTGGAGACTGGCCGTCGCGCCGGCCCGGAGCCGAACGCGATCACGCTCGAGGCCTTCGGGCGAGAGATACCTGAACCCTGAGACGAGGAGAACGACCATGGAGTACCGCCCACTTGGACGGACCGGCGTGCAGGTCTCGAAGCTGTGCCTCGGCGCGATGATGTTTGGCGCCTGGGGCAACACCGACCACGACGACTCGGTACGCATCATTCACGCCGCGCTGGACGCCGGGATCAACTTCATTGACACCGCTGACATCTACTCGGCCGGCGAGTCCGAGCAGATCGTCGGCAAGGCCCTCAAGGGCCGGCGCGACAATGTGGTGCTGGCCACCAAGTTCTTCGTGCCGATGGGCGATGACCCGAATCAGCGCGGCGGCTCACGGCGCTGGATCACCACCGAGGTCGAGAACTCGCTCAGGCGGCTGGGGATCGACCACATCGACCTCTACCAGGTCCATCGGCCCGACCCTGACACCGACGTCGAGGAGACGCTCGGCGCGCTCACAGACCTCGTACGGCAGGGCAAGGTCCGCTACATCGGCTCCTCCTCTTATTCCGCCGGTGAGATCGTCGAGGCGCAGTGGGTTGCGCGCAAGCGGCGGCTGGAGCGTTTCCGTACCGAGCAGCCGCCCTACTCGCTGCTGGTCCGCGGTATCGAGCTGGACGTGCTGCCAACCGCACGCCGGCACGGGATGGGGATCCTCACCTACAGCCCGCTGGCCGGCGGCTGGCTGTCGGGCAGCTGGGGCGCCGACAGCACCCCCACCTCCCCCGCACGCAAGCGGCTGGCCGCGCGCTTCGACATGACCCTGCCCGAGAACCAGCGCAAGCTCGAGGCCGTCAAGCAGCTTCAAAAGCTCGCCGACACGGCGGGCCTGACGATGATCGAGCTGGCGCTGGCGTTCGTCGTACACCACCCGGCCGTCACCAGCGCGATCATCGGCCCGCGCACCATGGCGCAGTTGGAAGGCCAGCTGTCCGCAGCCGCCGTAACGCTCGACCAGGGCGTCCTCGACCAGATCGATGAGATCGTCAAACCGGGCGTGAACCTCAACCCCGCCGACACCAGCTACGGCGACCACGTCCTCAAGCCGACGCTGCGGAGGCGATGAACGACAGGGCCGCCCTTGCAGCTGGCCCCGTTCCCGGATCGCGCGAACGCAACCAGATACGCCGCCTAGGCGCAGATCCTTGGTAGGGTGCGCCGCAACCGAGCGGAAGGAGCACAGTGGTGACGGACGCTGATGAGGTACTCGGGCGGGTGGCGCTCTTTGCGGGGGTCAAGCCGAAGGACCTGAAGCGGCTGGCCAAGGACGCACATGAGGTCTCCTTCGAGGCAGGGACGACCTTGACGGAGGACGATGGCTTCGGCACGACCTTCTTCGTGGTGGCGGAGGGGAAGGTTGAGATCGCAGTGCACGGTAAGCCGGTGCGGAGCGTCGGCCCCGGTGAGTGCTTCGGTGAGATGGCGCTGATCGACCGCGACACGCGCTCCGCCACCGCGAAGGCGGTGGCCACGACGCGCTGCCTGGTGTTCTCGCGACCGGTCTTCCGGCCGTTCGCGCACAACCATCCAGAGGTGGCCTGGGCGCTGCTCGAGCTGATGGTCGCGCGCGTGCGGGAGGCCGAGGCCCGGAGCGCGGCCTGACCAGCCGAGACGACCACTTACGGCGGGCCGGCTGGGCGCCCGGCCGGGGGCCCAGCCGGCCCGCCGGTGCGGCCCGCCGGTGCGGCCCGCAGCCACCGTCCAGCTGCCCCGGCGAAGATCCCGTAGACGCAGGCACCGCCCCGCCAATCTGCATTCCGTTCCCTGATCCGGCCTCGCCGCCGCTCGGCCGTCTCCCGAGCGTCCGCGGCCCACGGCATCCGGACCCCCAGGGGCTCTCGGCTCGCGGCCACCGCCGCCACCGGAGCCGCCGCGTCGCCGGTCCGCGAGTGCCGTGGCCTAAACCTCGCCCGCGCGCGTGCCGATGAAGAGTCGATGGCCAAAAGGGTCTCGGGACGCAAGTTCGACTCGATCGATCTGATCGAGCAGCTCGGCGATGGGATCTTCGCGATCGACCGCGAGCGCCGGATCGAGTTCTTCAACCGTGCTGCTGAAGAGCTCTACGGCTACAGCGCGGCGGAGGTGGTCGGCCGCAAGCTGGACCTGCTGATACCGCCGGAGGTCTTTGAGCTGGCCGTTGGCGAGCTCGAGCGCGTCTTCAACGGCGAGACCCGGCGCGTGGACGGACACCTGCTGACGCGCCGGTCGCGGGTGGTCGGGGTCTCGCTCACGCTCACGCCGCTGCGCGATCCGGCGGGTGTCGTCGTCGGTGCTGTCGCCGTCATCCGGGACATCTCCAAGCGCTCCCTGCGCGAGCGCCAGCACGAGCTGGTTGCGCGCCTGGCCAGCGAGACGGAGACCGTCGCGGTGATGGCGACCGATCGTGATGGGCTGATGACCGTCTTCAACCGCGGCGCCGAGGAGCTGCTCGGCTACAGCGCCACGGAGACGGTCGGCCAGCTGAACGGCCTGGCGCTGTTTGACGCCGACGAGCTGGAGCGCCGTTCACAGGCTAACGGCGGCAAGAGCGCCTTTGTGCGGGCGCAGGCGGGCGAAGTGGACGAGGGCGTGTGGACGCTCAGGCGCAAGGACGGCTCGAAGCTCCAGGTGCTGCTGACGATCAGGGCGGTGTTCAGCCAGCTCGGCGAGGTCGAGGGCTTTGTCGCCTTTGCGCGTGACCTCTCGGCGCTGCGCGACGCTGAGCTCGCCCGCATGCAGGCAGAGGAGCGTTTCCGGATCGCCTTCGAGCACGCCCCGATCGGCCTGGCCATCACCTCGGTGGAGGGCCAGACCACCGGACACTGGATGCAGACCAACCCGGCGCTGGCGCGGATGCTCGGCTGGGAGCCAGGCGAGCTGGACGGCCGCGCGATCAACGAGCTGACGCACCCCGACGACCGCGACCACACAGCTGGATTCATGGCTGAGTTGCGCCAGGGTCAGCCGGTCGTGATCGAGAAGCGCTTCGTCCGCAGGGACGGCAGCGTCATGTGGGCGTACGTTACCTCGACACCCGTGCCGAGCCTCCACGGCACACCGCCCGCCTACACCGTCAGCCAGTTCCTGGACATCAGCGAACGCAAGCAGTTCGAGCACCAGCTGCACTATCTGGCAGAGCACGACCCGCTGACCGGTATGCACAACCGCCATCGCTTTGAGGCGGAGCTCGAGCACGTGGCCGAGGAGGCTCGCGCAGCCGGGTGCTGGGCGGCGCTGCTGGTGCTCGACCTGGACGGCTTCAAGGTGGCCAACGACCGCTTCGGCCACGCGGTCGGTGACGACCTGATCTCACACGTCGGCCGCCTGCTGCGCCAGACGGTACGCAAGACCGACTTCACCGCCCGGCTTGGGGGCGATGAGTTTGCGGTGATCCTCCGCGGCTGCCGCACCCCCGAGGCCACGCGCATAGCCGAGAAGGTGCTCAAGGCGATCCGCAACCGTGGCTTTGTGATGACACCCGACGGCAAGGCACGCGTGACCACGTCGATCGGCGTGGCGATGTACGCCCCCGGCTCTAACCTCACCGCCGACGAGTGGGCCGTCGGCGCTGACAGCGCTATGTACGACGCCAAGGCAGACGGGCGCAACCGCTATGCGCTGCACTCGCGTGACGGCGAACGCGGCGCGCCGGCTGCCGAACGCGACTCATGGTTCTCGCGCCTGCGCCGCGCGCTCGACGAGGAGCGCCTGGTGCTGCACGCGCAGCCGATCCTGCCCATCTGCGGCGCTGGCATGTCGCGCTACGAGCTGCTGGTGCGGATGGTCGACGAGAGTGGCGAGATCATCCCTCCCAGCGCCTTCCTGCTCAACGCCGAGCGCTTTGACCTGATCGGCGAGATCGACCGCTGGGTGATGCGGCACGCGATCGCGCTGCTGCACCAGCATTCGCTCGCCGGCAACGACATCAGCCTGTCGGTCAACCTCTCGGGCCGGACGATGAACGACCTGGGCCTGGTGCACGACCTCGCCGCAATGCTCGAGACGATGCCGATCCCGCCAGGCCGGCTGGTGGTGGAGGTCACCGAGACGGCCGCGATCGTCAACATCGAGCGGGCCCGCGAGCTGGCCCGCCAGCTGCGCCAGCTCGGCTGCCTGTTCGCGCTCGATGACTTCGGCTCGGGCTTCTCCTCCTTCTACTACCTCAAGCACCTGGAGTTCGACTACCTGAAGATCGACGGTGAGTTCATCGTCAACCTGGTGGGCACCGAGACCGATCAGCTGCTGGTCAAGGCCGTGGTCGACATCGCGCGCGGGCTCGGCACGCAGACGGTCGCAGAGTTCGTCGGCGACGAGGCGACCCTGGCCATGCTGCGCAAGCTCCGCGTCGACTTTGGCCAGGGCTTTCACCTCGGCCGTCCGGTGCCGGTAGACGAGGCCCTGCCGCCCCTGCCGGGTGCGGCCACGCCGCTGACGGCAGCCAAGCCTTAGCAGCTGGGCGCCGGCAGCGCAGAAAGTACGGAGTTCTTAGGGATCGTCGCTAACGTCCGGGCGTCGTGGTTTGCGCCGTATTCAAAAGGGTGATCCGCGCTACGGCGGTGCTCGCCGTGATGTTCTGCACGAGCGCGACCGCTTCCGCCTGGGCCAGCCCGCGCGAGGTGCGGATCGGCACGGCGCCCGTGCTGCCGCCCGGCACGACCCTGCTGGCCGGGGTCGCGTCGGTCCAGGGGATGCGGCTGGTCGTGGCGCTCGCCCCGCGCGACCCGGCTGCGCTCAAGAGCTATGCGACCAGCGTCAGCCAGCCCGGCTCACCCAACTACCGCCAGTTCCTGACTCCAAGCGAGTTCCGAGCCCGCTTCGCGCCCCTGCGCAGCACGCTCGTACGGGTTGAGGCGCAACTGCGCCGCAGCGGGCTTCAGGTCGGCAGCCTCACCGCCAACGGCCTGGCCGTCCACGTCCGCGCGACCAGCGGTGCGGTCGAGCACGCGTTCCACCTCTCGCTGGTGCGCGTGCGCCTGCGCAGCGGCCGCGACGCCGTCTACAACGCGCAAGCGCCGGCGGTCCCTGCGAGCGTCGCCCCGGCCATCCAGGCCGTTATCGGCCTGAGCAGCGTGGCCGTGATGCAGCGGCTCGAGATCTCCCGTAGCGCTGCCCTGGCGGCCGGTGCGCGCGGACCCCGCGCACGGCCGGCAGCCGACGCCCGGGTCGCCACCGGCGGGCCCCAGCCGTGTCTAACGGCCACCCAGGTAGCGCCGGGACAGGGCGCTTACACGGCTAACCAGATCGCGAGCGCGTACGGCTTCTCCGGCATCTACGCGAGCGGCGACCTGGGCCAGGGCGTGACGGTCGGCGTCTACGAGCTCGAGCCCAACGCTCCAAGCGACATAGCGGCCTACCAGCACTGCTACAGAACGCACACGCAGGTCAGTTACGTGAAGGTGGACGGCGGCGCTGGCAAGGGTGTCGGCCAGGGCGAGGCGGCGCTCGACATCGAGCAGCTGATCGGCCTGGCGCCCGATGCCAGGCTGGTCGTCTACCAGGGCCCCAACAACAACGCCGACAGCCCCGGCACCGGTCCCTATGACACGCTCGCGGCGATGGTCACGCAGGACCGGGTGCAGGTGATCTCCAACTCCTGGGGAGAGTGCGAGGCGACCGAGGGCTCCGCCGACGCGGCTGCCGAGAACACGCTGCTGGAGGAGGCGGCCACCCAGGGACAGACGTTCGTCTCGGCGGCCGGCGACTCCGGCTCCGAGGATTGCTGGACGCCGCCGCCCGGCGGCAACACCAATAACGCCCTGGCTGTGGATGACCCGGCGAGTCAGCCGTTCGCGGTCGCGGTCGGGGGAACCACGCTCAGCCAGATCGGCCCGCCGCCGACGGAGACCGTCTGGAACAACGACAACCCGTCGATCAACTACGCCCAGTTCGGGGTCCAGCCCGGCGCCGGCGGCGGTGGCGTCTCGTCGCTGTGGCCGATGCCGCAGTACCAGTCGGCGAGCCCACCGGGGCTCGGCGTGATCAACACAAACTCTTCAAACACGCCCTGCGGCCTGCCGGCAGGAAGTTACTGCCGTGAGGTCCCTGACGTCTCCGCAAACGCTGACCCGATGACCGGTTACCTGGATTACTGGAACGGCAACGGCACCTCCCCGCGCGGCGAGTCCGGCTGGCAGGGCACGGGCGGCACCAGCGGCGCCGCGCCGGTCTGGGCGGCACTGTTCGCGCTCGCGGACGCCAGCCGCGCCTGCCGCGGCACGCTGGTCGGCTTTGCCGATCCGGCGCTCTACGCGCTGGCCGGCCAGTCGCAGACGACGTACTTCAACGACATCACGACCGGCAACAACGACTTCACCCCGACCGGCAACACATCTGGCCTCTACCCGGCCGGGCCCGGCTACAGCATGGCCGCGGGCCTCGGCACCCCCAAAGCCGCGGCGCTGGTGCCGGCGCTCTGCCAGCAGCCCGTGAGCATCACCTACCCGGGCCAGGTCCACACGTTCTACGGCCAGCACGTGCGGCTGGCGCTGCGCGCCTCGGTCGCCGCCGGCCAGGCTGGCCCGCTGCGCTTCCGGGCGCTCAGGCTCCCTGCCGGGCTGCAGCTGAACGCTGCGACCGGCGTGATCAGCGGACGCCTGCTGACACCCGGCCTGCGGACGGTCACGGTCTCCGCCTCGAGCGCGGCGGGCCTGCACGGCTCGATCCGCTTCACCTGGGCGGTTGCCCGGCTGCCCCAAATCTCGGCCTCGCTCGCCGGCCCGAGCGCAGCGCCGGCGCTCACGATCACGGCGCGATCCGGTGCCTACGAGCCGGGCCTGCACAAGGTCGTGATCGTGCTTCCCGGCAGCATTGGCCTGCATGGCGTTCTTGGCGCGCGGGTGCAGAGTGCGGGCGGGCGGTCGCTGGCGCACAGCCTGCGCCTGATCGGCCACGTGCTCACGGTCACGCTCGCGCGGACCCAGTCGCGGGTCAGGATCGTGTTTCCCTCAGGGACCCTGCGCCCCGGCGAACCGCCGGGCCGAGTCGTGGGCGTGGCCGTGCAGACGGTTGACGGCGCCGGCGGTCACCTGACGGTCAGGCGGACGCTCGGACCCGCCTGAGCCGGCTCCGCACCGCCCGAGATCATCTGCTTACATCGCTGCCGTGCCGGCCGCCTTCTCCTCACCGCTCGCGCAGGCGCTGGCGGCCGACGTGCTCGAACGCTTCAGCCGCTACGTCCAGATCGACACGCAGTCAAGCTACGACCGCGAGCGTTCCCCGAGCACGCCTGGGCAGCTCGAGCTCGCTCGGCTGCTCGCCGGCGAGCTCGAGGCGATCGGCCTGACCGACGCCCGTGTGGACCACCACGGCTACGTTTATGCGACGGTTCCCGCGACCGTGGCCGGGTCGCCGGTAATCGGCCTGATCGCGCACCTCGACACCAGCCCCGATGCGCCCGGGGCGGGCGTGGTGCCGATCGTGCACCGCGACTACGGCGGCGGCGTGATCGAACTCCCGAAGGACGGCACGCGCCTGGATCCGGCTCAGATGCCGCGCCTGTCAGAGCTGATCGGCCACGACCTGGTCACCTCGAGCGGCGACACCCTGCTCGGCGCCGACGACAAGGCCGGCGTGGCGGCGATCATGGCCGCAGTCGCATACCTGTGCTCGCACCCCGACCTGCGCCGGCCGACGCTGCGGATCGCCTTCACGCCGGATGAGGAGATCGGCCACGGCGCCACCCTGTTTGACGTCCCGGGCTTTGGCGCCCGCTGCGCCTACACGCTCGACGGCTCCGGGCGCGGCGAGCTCCAGGATGAGTCCTTCACCGCGGTCGAGGTCCAGATCGACATCGACGGTGTCGGCGTCCATCCCGGCACGGCCACCGGCAAGCTCGTCAGCGCCCTGCGCGCCGCCGCCCAGATCGTCACCGCGCTGCCGTCGGACCGGCTGACCCCGGAGACCACCTCCGGTCGTGAGGGGTTCATCCATCCTCATCGCCTGACGGGGACCACGGACCACGCCCACCTGCGCTTCATCGTGCGCGACTTTGACGAGGCGCTGCTCGACACGCACGTCGCGCTGCTGCGCGAGGCCGCAGATGGCGTCCTGGCCGCCAGCCCCGGGCTGCGGCTGGGCTTCGAGGTGATCCGCCAGTACCGGAACATGCGCGAGTACATAGCCCGCGACCCGGAGATCGTCCGCGCCGCAGAGGAAGCGTTCGCGGCCGAGGGCGTCGAGCCGGTCCGCGACCCCATCCGCGGCGGCACCGACGGCTCTCGGCTCTCAGAGATGGGACTCGCGACCCCCAACATCTTCGACGGCGGCTATGAGTACCACTCACGGCGTGAGTTCGCATCGCTACAGGACATGGCCTGCGCGGCGGCTGTGGTCGTGCGCCTGGCGGAGGTCTGGGCACGCCGCTGAGCGTCCTCACGGTCGTGGGCAACCGGCCGCAGTTCATCAAGGCGGCTGCCGTCTCCCCGCTCCTGCGCGAGAGCGCCGCCGAGTTCCTGGTGCACACCGGGCAGCACCACGACGTAGAGCTCTCGGAGGTGTTCTTTGGCGAGCTCGGACTGCCTGCGCCCGACATCGAGCTCGGCATCTCAGGCGGCTCCAACACCTCCCAGGCGGCGCGCATGCTGGCTGCACTCGAGCCGGTCATAGGCAGCCGCGAGCCGGACTGCGTGCTCGTCTACGGTGACACGAACTCGACCCTCGCTGGGGCGCTCGCGGCCGCCGGCCAGGGCGTGCCGGTCGCCCACGTCGAGGCGGGCATGCGCTCCTTTGACCGCACCATGGCGGAGGAGCGAAACCGCGTGCTAACCGACCATCTGAGCACGCTGCTGTGCTGCTCATCTGTGGCAGCGGCCGCGAACCTCGCCCTGGAGGGCGTCGGCCAGCGGGCCGACGCCGACGTGACTGTTGAAGTCGTCGGTGACGTGATGGCCGATGTCGCCCTGAGGGTGCAGCCGCGCGCGCGTGAGCGCCACGACCTGGTGCGCGCCCACGGCGTGGAGCCCGGCGCGTATGTGCTGGCGACCGCGCACCGGGCGGCCAGCGTCGACCGGCGCGAGCGGCTCGAGGCGCTGGTTGGGCTGCTGTGTGGCGCCGGCGTCGAGCTTGTGCTGCCGCTGCACCCCCGCACCCGGCGCGCGCTCGAGGCGGCGGGGCTGCTCGCGGTGCTCGGGCACGCGCCGGGCGTGCACCTGACAGCGCCGCTCGGCTATCTGGAGCTGACAGCACTCTTGTGCAACGCCAGGGCGGTGCTGACTGACTCGGGCGGCCTGCAGAAGGAGGCCTATCTGGCCGGGGTGCCGTGCGTGACCCTGCGGCCGAGCACCGAGTGGACGGAGACCGTCGCCGCGGGCTGGAACACGCTCGTCGACCTCGACGCGGACGCGGCTCGGGCGGCGCTCGCCCGGCCGCTGCCGGCCGAGCGCCCGGCGCTGTATGGCGACGGCCGCGCGGGCGAGCGTGTGGTGGCCGCCCTGGTGCGGGCCTTCGGCAACTAGACTGGCCGGTCGCATGGCGGATGACCCGATCGAGATTGGCGTGGCCGGCTTGGGCTACTGGGGTCCCAACCTGGCGCGTAACTTCGCCGGGCTCGCGGGCTGCCGGCTGCGCTGGGTCTGTGACCCGTCGCAGGCGGCGCGCGCGCGGGCGGGGCAACAGTTTCCGCAGGCGCGCGTGACCTCTGAGCTGGACGAGCTGCTGGCGGATCCGGAACTCGACGCTGTTGCCCTGGCGACGCCGGTGCCGCTGCACGCTGAGCACGCGGTCAGGGTGCTCGAGGCGGGCAAGCACTGCTTTGTCGAGAAGCCGCTGGCGCAGTCAGTCGCCGACGCCGAGCGCGTGCTCACCGCGGCGCAGCTGGCCGGCCGGCAGCTGATGGTCGGCCACCTGCTCGAGTACCACCCCGGCGTGCTGAAGCTCAAGGAGCTCGCCGGCAGCGGTGAGCTTGGTCAGATCTACTACATCTACGGCAACCGCCTGAACCTCGGCAAGCTGCGCGCCGACGAGAATGCACTCTGGTCACTCGGCGCGCACGACGTCTCGGTGGTGCTGGCGCTGGCCGGGGAGGAACCGGTTCAGGCCGTCGCTCATGGCGAGGCCTACGTGCGCCCTGGGGTCGAGGACGTGGTCTTCTGCTACCTGCGCTTCCCGTCCGGGCTGGCTGCGCACCTGCACCTGAGCTGGCTCGACCCGCACAAGGAGCGGCGCTTCACGGTCGTCGGGGCGCAGCGGATGGCGACCTTTGACGACATGGCCAGCGAAGGCAAGATCACTGTCTACGACAAGGGCTTTGACGAGACGCCGCGCGGCTACGGTGAGTGGGTGACCCGCAGCGGCGACATCTACTCGCCCCGGCTCGAGAGCGCCGAGCCGCTGCGGCTGGAGTGCCAGGAGTTCATCGACAGCATCCGCGAGCGGCGGCCTGCCCGCTCCGACGGCGCCAGCGGGCTGCGGGTGGTGCGCGTGCTGGAGGCGTTGCAGGACTCGCTTCAGTCATCTTCCCGCAGCGATGGCTGAGATCTCCCCAGCCGCCCACGTCGACCCGAGTGCGGAGTTCGGCCACGGGGTGTCGGTCGCGGCCGGTGCCGTGATCGGCGCCGGCGTGGTGCTCGGCGACGGCGTCAGCGTCGGCGCCTCGAGCGTCGTGCACGCGGGCGTGGTGCTCGGCGCCGGCTGCCTGGTCGAGGAGCTGGCCGTGCTCGGCAAGCGTCCCCGCCTGCGGCGCGGCTCGAGCGCGGCGGCCGTGAAGCCCGGCGCGCTTGAGCTGGGGTCGGAGGTGACAGTCTGCTGCGGTGCCGTCCTCTACGCGGGCGCGGTGGTTGGCCCCGGCTCGATCATCGGCGACCAGGCACAGGTGCGCGAGGGCGCGCGGATCGGCGAGCGCTCGGTCGTCGGCCGCGGCTCGTGCGTGGACTTCAACGCCGTGGTCGGCGACCGCGTCTCGATCCAGACCGGCGTGTATGTGACCAGCTGGGCGGTCGTGGAGGATGACGTCTTCCTCGGGCCAGGGGTGCTGATGACCAACGACGACACGATGGGCCGCCACCCCCGCGGGGAGCGTCTGGACGCGCCGGTTGTGCGGCGTGCGGCGCGGGTCGGCGGTGCGGTTGTGCTGGTTCCCGGAGTCGAGATCGGCGAGGAGGCGTTCGTGGGGGCTGGTGCGGTGGTCACCCGTGACGTGGCCGCGCGCGAGGTGGTGCTCGGCGTGCCGGCGCGCGAGCAGCGGCGCGTCGAGGACGCCGAGCTGCTCGAGCACTGGCGCCGCTGAACGGGAGTCCTAACATCGGGAGTGATGCCCAAGGCAGAGCCCGTCACCGACGTCGCCGATCCGCGCTGGTTGCGCGCGATCTCGCACCCGATTCGCGTGCGGCTGTTGGCGATGCTCGAGGAGGAGGCCGCGAGCCCCGTGGTTTTGGCTGCCAAGCTCGAGCAGCCGCTAGGCACGATCGCCTACCACGTGCGCACGCTCTACGACCTGGGGTTGCTGAAGCTGGTGAGCACCCGCCAGCGTCGCGGCGCGACCGAGCACTACTACAGGACCGCGGTGCGCCCCGTGGCCTCGGCGGAGTCCTGGCAGGGCCTGGACGCGATCTCCAAGCAGCGTGTGCTGACGGCGCTGATCAACCGCGCGACGGACTACGCGAGCCGTTCCGCCGCCGCCGGCGGCTTTGACGCAGCCCAGGCGCAGCTCTCGGCACAGGCGCTGAAGCTGGACCGTGAAGGCTTCGCACAGCTTGCAGGCGAGCTGGCTGGCTGGCTCGAACGGGCGCAGGAGATCGCCGCCGAGGCCAGGCAGCGCCTCGGCGAAGATGGCGCGGAGGCGATCGATGTGGGGCTCACGCTGATGCTCTTCGAGGCGCTACCGTTCAGCGCCAGCGTGCCTGCAGAGCACACGGGAACCTAGCCCGGGCGCGGGCCGGGTGAGCCCGGCGACGGCGGGCGGCCGGCAGGCGAAAGGATGATGTGGTGAGCACGCAAGAGCGCGAAGTGAACAGGACGCTGGCGCTCATCGTGATCATGGTCGGCGTGCTGATGGCGGCGGTGGACGCCACGATCGTGGTGCTCGCGCTTCCCGAGATCGAACGCGGCCTGCACGTGCCGCTGGACGGCGTCGTGTGGGTGGTCATCTCCTACCTGCTGGTGATCACGCTGCTGGCCACCCAGGTGGGGCGGCTTGGCGACATGTTCGGCCGCGTGCGGATGTATGAGTCTGGGTTCTTGGTCTTCATCGTCGGATCGGGCCTTTGCGCGCTGGCGACCAACGAGACGACGATCATCGCCTTTCGCATCGTTCAGGGCGTGGGCGGCGCGCTGATCAGCGCCAATAGCGGCGCGGTGATCGCCGACATCTTCCCGCGCGAAGAGCGCGGCAGGGCCTACGGCTTCAACTCGATCGGCTACAACGTCGGCGCAATCCTCGGGATCCTGCTGGGCGGCGTGATCATCAGCTACATCTCGTGGCGCTGGATCTTCTGGATCAACGTGCCGCCCGGCATCATCGCGTTCGCGCTGGCGCTGCGGGTGCTGCGCGACAGCGGCTTGCGCGAGCGCCAGCGCTTCGACGTGCTCGGCATGGTGCTGCTCGGCGCCGGCCTGTTTGGGGTGCTCTGGGCGATGGTGCGCCTCGCCACCACCTCGTTCTCCGGGGAGGTCACGGCCGCTCTGGTGGGCGGTGTGGTGCTGCTCTGCGCCTTCTGGCTGGTGGAGCGCGGACGCGAGGCGCCGATGCTGCGCATGAGCCTGTTCTCGATCCCCACGGTTACCCCGACCCTGCTGGCGGCGCTGTTCCAGGGCCTCGCGAACTTTGCAGTGCTGTTCCTGGTCATCATGTACCTGCAGGGGGTGCGGGGCCTGAGCCCGTTGCATGCGTCCCTGCTGTTGGTGCCCGGTTACCTGATCGGTGGCGTCGTCGGGCCCTACGCCGGCCGGCTGTCAGACCGGGTTGGCGCGGTGATCCCGGCAACCGCGGGTCTGGCAGTCCAGATCGCCGCTCTGCTGATCTACGCCCAGCTGCACGTCGCCACGGCGCTGTGGGTGATTCCGGCCGCCGCTGTTGTCAACGGCATCGGCGCCGGCGGCTTCTTTCCGGCCAACAACGCCGCGGTCATGAAGGCGGTTCCCCAGGATCAGTTCGGCATCGCGTCAGGGCTGCTGCGCACGTTCGCCAACGTGGGGATGGTGTTCTCGTTTGCGGTGGCGATCCTGGTTGCCGCCCGTTCCATACCCCGTAGCCTCGCCTTTGCCATCTTCGTCGGCAGCACGCACCTGAGCACCGGGCTCGCGGGTGTGTTCGCGACCGGTTTGCACGCCGCGTTCTACTCCTCGGCCGTGTTCATGGTGCTGGCCGCACTGCTGTCGGCCACCCGCGTCTTCCGGAGGGGGGCGGGCGGCGCAACACGCCTCAGCGAGACTGCGCCGGGGCGCGATAGCCCTGCGTCGCCCGGCCGGCCTCAGTCCAGATCACCTGCTCGCGGTCGGGTCCGACGCTGACCAGCGCGACCGGCACGCGCACGAACTCGGCGATGTAACGCAGGTAGTCGCGCGCGGCCTGGGGTAGCTCGTCCTCACTGCGGCAGCCGGTGATGTCTTCGCTCCAGCCCGGCAGCTCCTCATACTCGCCGACCGCGTGGTGCAGCACGGTCTGGTGGTAGGGGAAGTGGTCTGTCTCGAGCCCCTCGTTGGCCCGGTAGCGGGTGCCAACCGCGAGTGTCCGCTGGCCGGAGAGGACGTCGAGCTTTGTGATCGCGAGCGCCGTGAGCGAGTTCAGCCGTGCGGCGTAGCGCAGCGCGACCAGATCCAGCCAGCCAACCCGGCGGGGGCGGCCGGTGGTGGTCCCGAACTCGGCGCCGCGCTCGCGCAGCTCGTCGCCCAGCGGCCCGTCGAGCTCGGTCGGGAACGGCCCCGAGCCCACACGTGTGCTGTAGGCCTTGGTGATGCCCCAGACCTCGTCGATGTCACGCGGGCCGACGCCGGCGCCGATCGTGGCCGAGCCGGCGATCGGGTTCGAGGAGGTGACGAACGGGTAGGTGCCGTGGTCGATGTCCAGCAGCGTTCCCTGGGCGCCTTCAAAGACGACCATCTCGCCCGCGTCCAGCCGCTCCAGCACCAGCCTGCTGGTGTCGGCGATGTACTGCTTGATACGGTGGCCGTAGGTCAGGTACTCCTCCGTCATCGCCTGCAGGTCGAGCCGTGGGTCGCGTGCGAACTCGCGCAGCGAAAGGCGCTTGGGCTCGATCGCCGCGACGATCTTCTTCTTCAGGATCTTCTCGTCCAGCAGATCCTGGACGCGGACGCCGAGCCGGGCGGCCTTGTCCGAGTAGCAGGGGCCGATCCCGCGTCGCGTGGTCCCGATCTGGAGCTTGCCCAGCTTGATCTCGCCGGCGTGGTCGAGCAGCATGTGGTAGGGCATGATCAGGTGCGCGTTGGCTGAGATCCTCAGCGCGCCGGTGTCGATCTCACGCCGGCGCAGGTCGTCCAGCTCGTCGGTGAGGATCTTGGGGTCGATCACCACGCCGTTGCCGATCACGCACAGCTTGCCTGGGTGCAGGATCCCCGAAGGCATCAGGTGAAGCTTGTAGGTCACGCCATCGTGAACGATCGTGTGACCGGCGTTGTTGCCTCCCTGGAAGCGCACGACCGCATCCGCGCGCTCCGCGAGCAGGTCGGTGATCTTGCCTTTCCCTTCGTCGCCCCACTGGGCCCCGACGATCACGATTCCAGGCATTTCTTCTAGAGCGTAGCGGCCGGGGGGCCGCCGTGCGGCGGCGGCCCCCCGGCCTCAGGCAGGGCGTACGTCCAGGCGGTGGTCGTGGCCGAGCAGCGGGAGCTCGTCGCACATCT
>JAJYHG010000072.1 GCA_021784895.1 Actinomycetes bacterium | reverse complement strand
GCGCCATACAGGTCACAGGATGCAGCTCCTTGCCGGCACTGGGTTGAGCTAGGCTTCCGGCATGCTGTTGCGCGGCGGCATCAGATCTACAGGCGGAACGCAGGCCGGCGGCGCATGAGCCCAGCAGCCGACAGACAGCACGACGACGCCCGAGACGCGCACCGCCGCGGAGTCGAGCAGCAGCTCGCAGAGCTCTACGAGCAGGCGGAAGACGCAGCCGCGCGTGCGGCCGAGCGCCTGGTCGGCACGGAGGGCTTCTCCAGGCTGCTGGGCCAGCTGGCCGAGAACGCAGCGGCGCTCACAAAGCTCACCTCCGACGGGCTGGACCTGATGCTGCACAACATACGGATCGCCGGGCGCCGCGACGTGGTGCGCCTCGCCCGCCAACTGGGCCGAACCGAGGACAAGCTCGAGCGGCTGCTGCAGGAGGTAGAGGCACTTGGAGGCAAGGTCGACCGCTTGGCGGCCAGCCATGAGCCACCTGCCACCCGCACCCCGCGCGACAAGCCCCGGGAGAAGTGATGCCAACGCTCGGCCGCCTGGTGTCACTGCCGCGCGCCACGGTCGAGTTCCTGAATGTCGTGCTGACCACGCCCGACGCCGAGATCGCTCCCACCCCACGCGACGTGGTCTGGACGCACCGCGAGACGACGCTCTACCGCTACCGCTCGACTCGGCGCAAGCACGCCGTGCCGGTCCTGCTCGTGTTCGCGCTGATCAACCGGCCGGAGATCTTTGACCTGCGGCGCGGCAACTCGTTCGTGGAGTACCTGCTCGAGCAGGGCTTCGACGTGTTCTTGGTGGACTGGGGTGTTCCCGGTGAAGAGGACGCCGACCGGGGTCTTGAGGAGTACGTGTGCGACGAGCTTCACTGGGCCGTGCGCGAGACGCTGCGCAGCGCCGCAGCCGAGGAGGTCTCGCTGGTCGGATGGTGCATCGGCGGGACGCTGTGCGCCATGTACTGCGCCCTCCAGCCCGATGGCCCAGTCCGCAACGCGGTCCTGCTGACAACCCCGATCGACCCCTCGCGCTCCCTGTACGCGCGCTGGGTTGGCAGGGACGACTTTGATGTCGATCTGATCGCCGACGCCTACGGCTCAGTGCCGGGCGCTGGGATCGACTGGGCCAACAAGTTGATGAAGCCGGTCACCAACTACATCACCACCTACCGTCGCCTGTTCGGGCAGATCCTGGAGGGCAAGGATCCACGCCCCGCCTATCAGGCCATGGCCAAGTGGGTGGCCGACAACCCGCCCTTCCCGGGGCGCGCCTACCGCGAGTGGATCACCTGGATGTACAAGGAGAACCGCCTCGTGTCGGGGAACATCCGCTTGCGTGGCCGGCGCGTCGACCTGTCGCAGATCGGCCAGAACCTGCTGATCGTGACCGCCGGGGCGGACCACATTGCGCCGCCCGAGGGAACGGTGCCGCTGCTCAGCCTGGTGGGCAGTGAGGACGTGACGCACCTGGAGCGCCCAGGCGGGCATATCGGCCTGATGGCCGGCTCAAAGGCAAAGACGCAAATCTGGCCGGAGCTCGCACAGTGGCTCAGCGAGCGCTCCGGCCGCTAGCGAGAGGGGTAGCAATGGACAGCACCACACATCAGGCTGCACAGCGGACCGAGGACGTTGAGACCGCTGCCGCAGGCCCCGACCCCGAACCGCTGATCGGACGCCCCCGCCTGCACGGCCGGGTGGCGTTCGTCACCGGCGGCACGCGCGGGATCGGCGCGGCGATCACGCGCAGCCTCGCCGAGCGGGGCGCTGTAGTGGCCGCCGGTTTCAGCAGCAACGAGGTCAAAGCACGCGAGTTCCTCGACGCGCTTGCGCGTGACGGACTCCGGGCCACCGTCCACCAGGGTAACGTCGGCTCATCCGATGACTGTCGGCGAACAGTGGCCGAGGTGATCGAGCAGCACGGCCGGCTCGACATCCTCGTCAACAACGCCGGCATCACGATCGACAAGACGGTGCTGAAGCTGACCGACGAAGACTGGTACAAGGTGCTCTCGGTGAACCTGTCGGGGGCGTTCTTTCTCAGCCAGGCGGTACTGCCGCACATGATCGAGCGCGGCTCCGGCCGGATCATCAACATCTCCTCGATCATCGGTGAGACCGGCAACATCGGCCAGGCGAACTACGCAGCGTCGAAGTCGGGCCTGTTCGGCCTCACCAAGACCCTGGCACTCGAGGCCGCCTTCCAGCTCAAGCGGGCGGGCAAGCTCGATCCCGACGGCATTGGCCTCACCGTGAACACGGTAGCGCCGGGCTTCATCGCCACCGAGATGATGGACACGATCCCCGAGAAGGTGCTCGATGCGATCAAGGAGAAGATCCCGCTCGGGCGGCTCGGGCGGCCGGATGAGATCGCGCGCGTCGTGCACTTCCTGGCCGCCGACCAATCCTCCTATATCACCGGCGCCGTCTGGGGAATCAACGGCGGCATGGACATGTAGAGGCCACGGCGGCCCGACCGCCGCCCGGGCCGCCGCCGCGCGCTATCCCCCGACCGGTTCACGTACCTCTGCTTGCTCGCTTGCAGATGATCTGCTAACCTGCAAGCATCTCATCTCTCTCACTCTCACAACCCGAGTCCAGGAGCGCCAACATGGCCACCAAGGAAGCCCCCACAACCCCGACTGAGACCTTCGAAGCCGGCTACGAGCAGTACAAGCAGTTCAGCGAGCAGGTGCTCGACGCCGCCCGCAAGGCCGGTGTCCAGTCGATCGACGCCTACGAGAAGGCTGTCGACCGCGCGCTCGGCATCGAGCGCAAGCTCGCTGGCGCGACCAAGCAGGAGTGGCTGAAGGGCCTGATCGACAGCCACGCCGACATGGCGCACGAGCTGACCGCGGCGTACACGGGCGCCGTGCGCGGGCTGCTTTCCTAAAGCCCTCCCGCAAACCTGCTAAACCGTGGGGCGCCGCCCGCTTGGCGGCGCCCCACCCTTTCCCCAGGAGGCGCACCCCATCCGATGAGCACCGTACAGGTACCGATCTGCGCCCCCGAAGAGTCCGGCTCCTCTCTGCTCGAAGCCTGGTTCGAGCTGTGGCTCGAAGCCAGCTCGGCCACGCTCGGTGAGTTCGCTCGTGCGCTCACCCGCGGCCCGCGCACTCCGCTCGAGCTGGCCCGCTGGCTCGAGCTCGTCGCCGTCCGCGACAAGCCGGCCTGGTCCACCCCGCATCGGGTTGTCTGGGAGGGGCCGCTCGCGCGCCTGCGCGACTTCAGCTCGCCGCAGCCCGCCGACGTGGTTTCAACGCTGGTGCTGCCGCCGCAGGCCGGGCACGACTCCTGCATCGTCGACTACTCAACGGACCAGAGCCAGATGCGCACGATCCTTGAAGCCGGACTGGAGCGGGCCTTCGCGCTCGACTGGGTGGGCGCAACGGCGAGCACCGCCCACGCGACGATCGAGGATTACATCGCCGTGGTCGACCGCGCGGTGGCGCACGCCGGCGGGCGGGTGAACCTGGTCGGCGACTGTCAGGGCGGCTGGCTTGCGACCGTGTATGCGGCGCTCTACCCCGAGCGCGTCAACACGCTCACGATCGCCGGCGCGCCAATCGACTTCCACGCCGGCCAGGCGGTGATCCACGAGGTCCTCGACGATCTCACACCAGGCGGCAGCCTGACCTTCTACAAAGCGCTGGTCGCCTCGGGCGGCGGCGTGCTGAAGGGCGAGCACATGCTTCGGGGCTTCATCCTCATCAACCCGCTGGATGAGTACAGCCGCCAGCTCGAGCTGCTGCGAAACATCGACGACGCCGAGCACGTTGCCCGCTACCGCGAGTTCGAGGACTGGTTCAAGCACACCCAGGACATCCCGGGCGCCTTCTACCTCTGGATCGTCGAGCACCTGTTCCGCGACAACGCCCTGATCAGCGGGACACTGGAGGTGGGCGGCCGTGCCGTCGACCTCGCCGCGATCGACATGCCGCTGGCGCTCCTTGCTGGTGCAAGCGATCACATCACCCCGCCGGCCCAGGTCTTTGCGCTCGCCGAGGCTGCCTCTACCCAGCCGCAGGCGGTTCGCTACGAACTCGCAAGCGGTGGCCACCTGGGCCTGTTCATGGGTCACGAAGCGCTTGCTGAGAAGTGGCCTTCGCTGCTTTCCGCGGTGGCGGCGCACTCTCAGCCGTGAACGCCTCGTAGATCTCCCGCATCGCGGCCCGCTGGCGAGCGGTCAGACGCGGATCGGCGGCGATCGCGTCCAGCACCGCGCTCGGCTGCGCCTCTTCCCCGGGCGGCGCCACGCCGGCCTGGTGATAGAGCGTCTCGGCCGAGACCTGAAGCGTCTTTGCGATCGCTTCCAGCACCTGCTCAGACGGCGCCCGCAGCCCCCGTTCGATCTGGCTCAGGTAGGGGTTTGAGATCCCGGCCAGGTCGGCGAAGCGCCGCATCGAAAGCTCCGCCAGCTCCCGCTGCTTGCGGATGATCTCACCGAGCGCGGCTGCGGAGCGGTCAGTCATGGGCTGGGTCGAGCATACCGCCGCGCCCCTGGCGGCGGCCGAACACTCGACTCGACCGCGCTCAAGCGTTCGGCCAGGCTCGCTCGGTGTCCGGGCCGCAGACAGCGAGCAGAAATGCACAAACTGCCAAGCCCCGTGGCAGTTTGTGCAAAACACGCAGTTTTTGGGGACGAGATGCAATGACTGACGCCGCAACGCGCAGTTTGTGCATTCTGACCGGCTCGCATCGGGCCCCGCCCCCACCGGAGCTCGGATGGGGCCCTGCCGCGGCCTCCAGCGTCGACCGCGGCGCGGACGCCCGCCTCAGCGCGCTGTCCAGCCCTGGTCCATCGTCACCGGGACGCCGGTGAATGACGCCCCACCCGGGCCTGCCAGGAAGGCGACCACCTCGGCCACCTCGGAAGGCTCGATCAGCTGCTTGATGGCCTGGGGAGCCAGCAGCACCTGCTCGGTCACCTCCTCCTCGCTCAGGCCGTGAACGCGCGCCTGGTCTGCGATCTGGTGCTCGACCAGCGGCGTGCGCACATAAGCCGGGCAGACCGCGGTGGTTCTGATCCCGTGCGCCGCGCCCTCCAGCGCAAGCGTCTTGACCAGCCCGAGCACCCCGTGCTTGGCCGACACGTAGGCCGCCTTGTATGGCGAGGCGGCCAGCGCGTGCGCCGAGGCGATCACGATGAAACGCCCCGAAGGGCTCTCCCGCAGCGCCGGCCAGGCGCTTCTGGCCAGCAGGAACGGGCTCGTCAGCATCAGCGCAAGGATCGTCTGCCAGCGCTCGAGCGGGAACTCCTCGATCGGAGCGACGTGCTGCACACCCGCGTTTGCGACCACGATGTCGAGCCGTCCAAAGCGCTCGACCGCCGCCGCGACCGCCGCCGCATTCGCCCCCGGGTCGGTCAGGTCGGCCTCAAACGCCACCCCCGGCCCATCCGGATCGGGCCTCAGGTCGGCCGCCAGCACGCGCACGCCCGCGGCCTGGAGCCGCTCGGCCACCGCCCGCCCGATACCGCTGGCGGCGCCGGTCACAAGGGCCGAGCGCCCGGCGAGTGGATCTGCCAGCTCAGTGGTCATATCGGATCCGCCTGATACACGCTCGTCCGGCCACTTTACGCCGACGCGTTCCCGATCAGCACCCTGCCGTTCTCCTCACCGCGGGGTGGGCGGCCCGCTGGCTCGCCCACCCCGGCCCACCCAAGGCCGGTACCCTGCCTCGACACACCCCACCTCGGCGCACCGCGGCCCGGCCATCCGCTGCCTAGCCCGCACACCCGACTGCACGCCTGGCTGAAAGCCGCTGGCTCATCCCGCACGCAACCCGAGTCACGCCTAGCGCCCGCTCACCCGCTGGGTGACTCGGCGTGCCCCTCAATACCCCAGTGAGACGATGCGCCGTTGATCTCCCACGTTGTTGATGGCGCGCCACAGCCGTGCTTCGTCACTGTCACAGCAGGTCTTGCGAATCCAAAACGAATTGAACTCGATCAGTTCGTAGCCGCCGTACAGCCCTACCGTTGCAAGCCTCACCAAGCCGAAACCGCGTCCACGCATGAAGGCCGTCATGTCAGTCAGCGTTGACTGGCCACAGTACAGCGGGTGGATCACGGTCTCCACCTCGACACAGCAGACGTCATCGAGCAAGGAGCCGAACCCCCGCAGCACGCTGAGCTCAAAACCCTGCACGTCCACTTTAACCATCGTCGGCGCGGGCCGATCGGGCGGCCACACGCAGTCGAGCCGCCTGAGCCTGACCGGCACCTTCTCGACGACTCTCCACGGCTCAGCGCCGAAGGGTGCAAGCGCATCCATATCCGGTTCCAAGAGCGATGAGCGGCCCGGCTCGCGTGTGAGGTTCAGCAGCGTGTCCTTGCCATCAACGTCGCCTAGTGGATAGGGCAACACCAGCGCGCCCAGTGAGGCAAGCCGTAGTCGAGCGGCCTCTCGCGGTTCGGCCTCAACGAACGCCGGGCTGATCAGCCCCGCCCGCTGCGCCCACTGGCACCTCAGCGGCAGGCCACCGCGCGCACCCATATCGAGCTAAACAGGTGTCTCGACAGGACGACCCAGCCTGCGCCAACGTGCGTCTGCGATGGCTCGAGCGATGCTGGGAGCCTTCCTGATCCTGCTCACGATCATCGTGGCCATCTGCGGAGCGCGATTGTAAGGGTTAGCGTCAGTCATCCCGAGCTGGAAGCCAAAGGTGGGTGCCGGCGTCCCCCGGCACGGAGCGAGTGACTACCCGGCACACCCGCGCGCGGGCGTGTGACACGGGCTGCCGAGCGGGAGTTGGCTGTTCACCGCGCTCCAGCGCACCGGCACCCGCCCCCGAGTGGCCGTCGCGGGTAAAAGTGGCGCTTTGCATGGGTATGTCGCCTCGCGCAACGGCTGCTTCGCTCTGCCACGCCCGCCCTTCGGCGCGGCACACCAACCCGGCATCGTTTGCAAGCCCGCAGGGACACCGACGAAGCTGGTGCACGGGCTCCAACCGACGGCTGCGATCCAGGCGCCGGTGAGTTCGCCGGGACCTAGCTGGCGTGCGGCGATCGGGGGAGCGGGCGTCATCGGTGTGACGCTGCTGATCGCCAGTTTCGCGATCAAACGGCACCCCCGGCGCGTCCGGGTCGGGCCGCAGGCCGGCCGGGAGCACGCCTGCGCCCGCGGCAGCGAGCAGCGCTGCAACCATGAGCCCACCGTTGGCACCCTCACCACCGGCAGGGCGGTCGCGCAGTCAGAACGGATTGATGACCCTGACGCCGCCGATCACCTGGCCGTCACCAAGATCCTCGCTGAACACCAACGCACAACGCAGGCGCGCAGCCGCGGCGAGGATCAGCGCATCCCAGTAAGAGACCGATGCTTCCACGTGCAGTTCGATCGCGTCGCGAACGAGTTCGGCATCGACCGCTGTGCGGCACAGCGGCACGAACCGGCGCACGCCCTCACGCGCATCCGCTGGCGCGATTCCGAGACGCCTGGTAGCGACGCTGAAGAACTCGCTCAGCACCTGCGCGCTGATGGCGTAACCGCGCACAGGGGGTGAGCGCAGCAACTCCCGGGCGCGTGCCTGCTTTTCCGGCTCGGCAGCGTCTACGGTGTAGACGAGCACGTTTGTGTCAAGGAAGGCGATCTCGCCTGTCATCACGGCCCGAGCGCTCCGCGTAGATGTCCTCCCGCGTCCAGACACGGCCTGCGGCTCCGCTGCTCCCAGGCGTCCGCTCAGCCCAGTCGAGGAAATCGCGCAGCGCCCGCTCCGCAGCATCCGCGCCTACATACTCCTCTATGTACGCGCGAACGAGCGCGTTTACGGAGGTGCCACGCTCGAGCGCGCGAATCCGCGCCCGCTGCAGGAGTTGGTCATCAATGACGAGCGTCAGGTTGGCCACGGGATCAGTGTAGCACTGATCCCGTGGCGTTCACCTCACAGCCCCTCGTCGGCGGGCAGGCACAAACTAACTCGAGCCACGTGAGGACGGTTCCTGCGCGACAAAGCGCCGCAGCGCTGGTGTCGTGGTCAGCAGAACCGCTGATGCCAAGCCCGGTATCGCCAAGAGCGCTGGGGCTGTGGTGCCGCAGGCTTCGATCAGAGCGCCGGCGGTGAGCGGCGCCAGCACGGCGAACAGGGAGGTGAGCAGGTGCAGCAGCGATGAGACGCGGCCGCGTAGCGCGTCCGGTGTGGCGAGCGTCAGCTTGGTGAAGACGACCACGCTCACGGCCGGTTCGAGCGCCACGACGATGGCGTAGAAGAGCCCGAGGCCAAGCCAGCCAGACGTGAGCGCCAGGGCGGCGACCGCCAGCGCGGCTCCGACCTCAGAGCTCGAGGCGCCGGCGCCGCGCGCCAGGAGGATGACGAGCACCTGGCAGCCGGAGGAGACGAAGGTGAAGAAGGCCAGGCTGGCCGCGACCGCCGCGACCGTCGGGTGGGACGCCAGCCAGCTTAGGCCCGCCGTGGCCGTCTCGGTGCGGCCGGACGGCTTCTTGCCAGCCGCCTCGAGCGCCAGTGAGACGCGCAGCCGCAGGCCGGCGACGAAAGTCGCGGCGTAGCTGATGCCGTCAGCGAGGAACGGGAGTGCTGCCGGGATGCTGAAGAGCACGCCAGCGAGCGCGGGGCCAGCCAGCGCGGTGCCGGAGGCGCGAGCCTGCTGCAACCGCATCGAGTCTTCCATCCGTTCAGGTGGGATCACGCGCACCGAGGCGACACGATCGATCCACACGCCACCCGCGAGACTCCCGGCCAGCAGCGCCAGCTCGCTGACCGTCACCACCGCACCGGCCCGCACCGCCGAACGCGTCAGTGCGAAGACAAGCAGCGGGTAAGCCACGTCGGTCGCGCGCGAGCCTAGCCCCGAGACCGCGCGGCTCGCCCACAGCAGGGTCCAGTCGTGGTTTGCCCACAGGCTCGTTCCGGGCCTGCGATCTGCGTGCGGGTCGCTCACGCCCAAATCAGTCCCTAGCGTCAGACCTGCGCGAAGACTGGATCAGGTCGGCCATGCGACTGTTGGCCTCGCGCCAGCGCGCGACCATCGCGGGGCCGCCGTGGCCCTCAGCCTCCTCGATCACAAGCTCGCTTCCCGGCCAGGAGCGGTGAAGCTGCCAGGCGGCCCGCGCCGGGCCGCTCACGTCCCGCCTCCCATGGATCAGGGTCGCCGGGATCCCGGCCAGACGCTCCATACGCTCGAGGATCGGCGGCGAGAGGAAGCCGTCCGCAGCCCAGTAGTGCGTCACCAGCGTCGCGAACACCAGCCGGTGCTCGTTGTCCTCCCAGCGCCCGCCGCCACCCACACCGCCGGTGCCGATCGAGATGTGCTCATCCTCCCACCGCACCCACGCCCGCGAGGCAGCGTCACGCACCGCCGCGTCCGGGTCACAGAGCAGCCGTGCATAGGCCTCGACCAGCCGGCCCTGCCCGCGCCGGTAGCCGATCCCCGCCCGCTCGGCATGGCCGGCCAGCCGGTCCCACGCCTCCGGGAAGATCGCGCCGACCGTCTCGGTGATCCAATCGACGTAGAACCGGTCCGTCGTCGTGACCGCCATCAGCACGACGCCGAGCACCCGCTCCGGGTGAGCCTGCGCGTAGGCCAGCGCGAGCGTGCAACCCCAGGAGACGCCGCTCACCAGCCAGCGCTCGATCCCGAGGTGCTCACGCAGGAGCTCCAGGTCCCCGATCAGAGGGCCGGTCGTGTTGGTGGCAAGGTCATAGCCCGGCGCGGTCACGTGCGGCAACGACCGGCCACAGCCGCGCTGATCAAGCCCGATCAGACGGAAGCGAGCAGCCCCGACCAACGGATCTGCCCGCCAGCGATCACGACGCCAGGCTAACAACACGCGCCACGAGAGACGGGGAGCCAAAGTGCACAAACTGGCCCTCGCAGCGCCGGCGGGCTCAGGCAGTCAGCGCACCAGCTCGCGCCCCCGCAACGCCAGCCAGAACTCGATCCGGTCACGCGCTGAGCCGAGGTCGCGCCCGGTCAGCTCCTCCACCCGCCGGATCCGGTAGCGCAGGGTGTGGCGGTGGCAGTAGAGGCGCTTGGCGGCCCGCTCCCACTGGCCGTTCTCCTCGATGAACGCCTCCAGCGAGCGCATCAGCTCACCGCCGTAGTAGCCCTCGCTGCGCTGGATCGGACCGAGGACAGAGTCGCAGAAGAGCTTCAGCGCCTCGTCGTCCTGGAGTGAGAGCAAGAGCTGGAAGGATCCGAGGTCGCGGTAGGTGGCGACCTTCGCCTGCGGCGCCCCCAGGCCCAGCTCGAGCGCTTCCAGCGTGCAGCGCGCCTCCTGGTAGCCGCGCCGCGCCTCGACCCCGGCCACAGCGCGGCCGACACCGACGCGCGCTGGGTGACCGCCGAGCTCGCGGCTGACGCGGTCGGCGACGCGCGTCGCCAGAGCGAACAGCTCTTCCTCCTCGAGCCCCGGCACCAGCGCCACCGCCTGACCGTTGCTTGCCACCAGCGCTGGCGTCGCCTCGGCCCGCAAAGCTGTGGCCAGCGCCGCCTCCTGCAGTTGCAAGCTGGGCCCGCGGCCGTTTCCGCACAGGCTGCTGCCGGGCTTGGGCAGGACCAGCACGCTGACCGTGCCGGAAAGGCCGAAGGGCTCGAGCCGGCGCTGCAGGTCGGGGCCCGTGAGCTCGCCGGCCAGCAGGCCGGCGAGCAGGTCTCCAGCCAGACGGCGCTCGGTGTCACCGGCGACGCGCTCGCGCAACAGCTCGAGCGCCACGATCGTGACCGCCTGGCGCAGCGCAAGCCGGTCGAAGTCAGACAGCGGCGCGTCATCCTTGACGGCCACCAGCCAGGCCTCGGGCGCGGGCACGCCACTGCCGCCGCCGGCTTCCGAGGCGACGGGGATCGCCAGCGCGCGGCTCGGGTCCTCGAGCGCCGGCATGAACTGGACGTGGTCGCGCCGGCCGATGCGCTCGCGCACGCCGCTGCGCAGCAGCTCCAGCTCACCGGGCGCGAGCTGGCGGCGGAAGCCGTGCTGGGCGAGCAGCTCGCCGCGGGGGTCGAAGATGATCACGGTCGCGCCCACGAGCGTCGCGAGCGTCCCCGCCAGCGCCTCGAGGCCGCGCTCCGAGAGCACCACGCGCTCGAGCCGCTCCTGCGCCGAGAGCGCACGCCGCAAAACCGCGTACTGCTCGTTGACGAGCTTGGAGAAGGCGGCCTCGGTGATCGCGATGAAGGGCGTCTCGTAGGGCACCGCGAACACCGGGAAGTCGCGCCTGCGGGCGGCTGTGACCAGCGCCGCGGGCACCTGCTCGTGGCTGAAGCCAGTGCCGAAGCCGAGCCCGGCGAGCTGATGGTCGGCGAGCAGCTTGACGAACTCGCGCTGGCGCGCGGGCGTGTCGAGCTGCATGCCGGTGGTGAGCAGCACCTCACCACCGGACAGCCACGGCGTCGGGTCAAGCAGCTCGGTCATGTGGACCCAGCGGACCGGCAGGTCGAGGTTGCCCTCGCCCGCCAGCAGCCGCACGTCCAGCTCGCCGATCAGCTCGCGGACCGTCAGCACCCTAACTCAAAGCCCCCGCTCGTGGGCCGGCCAGCAGGCTCAGCCGAGCCGCATTCGCCGCCCCGCCTCCTCGAGCACGGGGCGCAGGACCGCCTCGATCTCGTCGAACTGCTCCTGGCCGGCGATCAAGGGCGGCGAGAGCTGGATCACCGGGTCGCCGCGGTCATCGGAGCGGCAGATGAGGCCACGGCGGAACATCTCCCCGGAGAGGTAGCCGCGCAATAGCGACTCGGACTCCTCATGGTTGAAGGACTCCTTGGTCTCCTTGTCCTTGACCAGCTCGATCGCATAGAAGTAGCCCATGCCGCGCACGTCACCGACGATCGGCAGGTCCCCGAGTGACTCGAGCATCGCCAAGAACGCCCCCTGGTTGGCAGCCACGTGATCGAGCACGCGCTCGTTCTCAAAGGCGTCGAGGTTCGCCAGCGCGATCGCCGCCACCACCGGGTGCCCGCCCCAGGTGGAGCCGTGGAGGAACGAGTTGGTGCCTTGCATGAACGGCTCGGCGACCCGGTCCGAGGCAATCATCGCCCCCATCGGCGCATAGGCACTGGTGATCCCCTTGGCGGTGGTGATGATGTCGGGGTGGTAGCCGATCGCCTCCGAGCCGAAGTAGGCACCGAGCCGGCCCCACGAGCAGATCACCTCGTCGGAGATCAAGAGCACGTCGTACTCGTCGCAGATCTCGCGGATGCGGTCGAAGTAGCCAGGCGGCGGCAGCAGGCACCCGCCCGCGTTCTGGACCGGCTCCATGATCACCGCGGCGACCGTGTCGGGGCCCTCGAACTCGATCCGCGTAGCGACCGCCTCGGCCAGCTCGAGCGGGTCGTGGTCGGCAGGGAAGCGGTACATGTTGGTGTTGGGCACGTGGCTGACACCGGCCAAAAGCGGCTCAAACGGTGTGCGGTAATCGGTCACGCCGGTCGCCGTCAGGGCGCCGAAGGTGGTGCCGTGGTAGGCGATCTCGCGCGCGATCACCTTGTGCTTGTGCGGGCGGCCCATGACGCGGTGGTACTGCCGTGCAAGCTTGAGCGCCGCCTCGACCGCCTCGGAGCCGCTGTTGGTGAAGAAGACGCGGTTGAGGTCCCCCGGCGTAAGCGCGGCCACGCGGGTGGCGAGTTCGATCGCGCGCGGGTGCGTGTAGGACCAGCTCGAGAAGTAACCGAGTTCCTTGGCCTGGTCGGCGCCGGCCTGGACCAGGTCGGCGCGGCCGTGCCCCAGCTGCGAGCAGAACAGCGAGGCGAGCCCGTCGAGGTAGCGGCGCCCGTGCTCGTCGTAGACGTAGCAGCCCTCGCCCTTGACGATGATCGGGATCTCGTGCTCATCGCTGTACTCACCCATGCGGGTGAAGTGCATCCACAGATGCCGGCGCGCCTGCTCTTGGAGCGTCGCGCCGGCGGTGAGTTTGCTGCCAGGCTCGCTGGTGGTTGTTGACATAGCCTCTCCTGTAGGGCCTTTGGTGCCAGTTTGTACAACGGTAGCGCCCCAGGCAAACGCACCGGTAGCTACGGGATGCAGTGACGCACGCGCCAGAGTTGTGCAAAGCGGCCTACGCAGCGGCATCGTTCCCGGCCCCCTGGACGCCGCCGGCACAGGCTTCGCTTGCCGCGAAGCGGGATCACGGTTGCTGTCCTCTAGGCCCTAACGATACCCACGCAGGTGGCGCGCAAGCCGCGCAAGATTGCGAGCCGCGCGCGCCTGGGACGCCGGACCCGGGACCCGACGCCGGGCTGATCGCTCGGGCGGGGCGGGCGGGTCCGCTAGCGCCCACAGCGCCGGAGCGCAGGCATTCCCCGGCGCGCCCGTGACCCAGCCTGGCAGCATCGGCTGGTCAGAGAGCTGGACCTGCCAGCCAGCGCGCCGAGCCCGCTACCGAGGCTCGGCGGCAAGCCGTTCCCGTTCCCGGTGGACTCCGGCCAGCTCGCCTGCCAGGCCCGCCAGGCGATGCTCGAGGTCGTCCAGCCCGACGGCAGGGCGCAGGCGGTGCCGATCACGGGCGCCAAGGCCACGTCACTGCTCTCAGTAACGCGCGTCAACAACAGCCCCGGACAGGAGATCTTCCTGCAGACCGGGGGGATCTCGAGCGGCTCTTTCGCGGCCATCTACGACACCCACCACGGCCACCTGCCGCAAGCCGGCTCCTTCAGCTACGGCGGCGACTCCGGCGCGCAGGCCGAACTCACATGCCTGCCTGGCACCCCTCTCAAGGTCGTGCAGCTCGCCAACCTCACACCGACCGGGACGCTCAGCGGGCCCTGGGGCGCAGCGAAGATCACCTACGTGTGGTCGCAGGGCCGGCTCGTGCCGACGGCCTAGGCTGCGGTCACGATCAACGACCCCATCAAGTTCGGGCTTCCGAGCGGCATCGGCGTCGGCTGCCTGGTCGGGACCGGCGCCTACCGGACCGCGACCGGCGGCAGCGTAACCCTTGCCGACATGCCGCCACCCACCGGGCCGTCAGTCCCGCAAGGCACCAGCGGGCTGGAACGCTACAGCGCCCTGCTGGGCAGCTTCAGCTCGCCGGCCACACCGCACCCGGCGGACAAGACCAGCTGATGGCATTCGACGGCGCACTGCTCGACTTCAACACCTACCCCGGCACCAGGCTGTTTCGCACCACCTACGGGCGGACATTCACCCTGGTGGGGCTGCCGGCCGGCTTGGCCGGCAGCCTTGTCACCCAGATCTACCGGGCGGGGGCTCGCTGGTCGCGATCGCGATGCCCGGCAACGGGCGTGGGGCCGCTGATGCGCCGCCCATCTGGACCTCCGCCGACGGCACCCGCTGGACGCCGGCACGACCGGTCGACGCCGGGGGAGCGTAGGGGCGCCGGCCGTAGGGGCGCCCCGCGTGGGCGCTGGCAGCCACACATGTGCGAGGACTCAAGCGGCGGCCGCGCCGGCTGGTCTTCGCACATGCCAGACCAGACCCAGCCCGGACTTGCGCGGGGGTGATGGACGCTTGAGATCCGCGCCTGGCGCTCAGTCCCGCGAAAGGGGGACGGCACGGCCCGGGCGGCCCAACCAGCAAGTGGGCCGCCCGAGGGACCACGCTGTGGCGCGAGCGCCTGCCGGTTTCGACCGCGCGGCGGGTGCAGACGTCAGACTACGCAGCCGTGTCCGGCTGTGAGGTGCACTCAGGTAGCGACGGTCCGTTGGGCGAGCTACCGCTGCTCGGCTTCGGGCTGCCGGTGTGCGGCGCCTGGGCCACCCCGGAGACGATGCGCGCGGTAGCACGTGGGGCGCAGGCGCGCGGATACGCGTCGCTGTGGGCCTTCCAGCGGGTCCTCTATCCGGTCGCGGGCGCGCTCGATGCGGCCCACCGGTCGGTGCTTGACCCGGTTGCCGCGCTCGCACACGTCGCCGCCTGCACCGAGCGGATCCGCCTGGGTACGGCGACTGTGTGCGCACCGTTCACCGCGCCGGCACTGCTCGCAAAGGCGTTCAGCACGCTCGATGTCCTCTCCGGCGGGCGCGTGACGGTCGGGCTCGGGATGGGCTGGCTCGAGGCGGAGTACGTCGCCGCGGGCGTGCCTTACGCGCGCCGCGGGGCGCGCTTTGAGGAGTACCTGCGCTGCCTGAAGGCGCTCTGGACCGACAACCCGGTCCAGTTCGACGGCGAGTTCTACACGGTCCCGCGCTCGCACCTGGCGCCGGCACCGGTGCAGCGCCCCCACCCTCCGCTGCTCGTGGGCGGCTACGTCGATGCGGCCCTGCGCCGCGCGGGGCGGCTCGCGGACGGCTGGATCGCGAGCAGCCTGCAGGATCTATCCGCCCTGCCGGGCGCGATCGCGACGGTGCGCGACGGCGCCCGGGAGGCGGGGCGGGACCCGTGCGCGGTGCAGATCGTGATGCGCGGCGTGGTCGACCTGCTCGAGGCCGAGCCGCCGGGGACGCGCCGGGCGCTTCAGGGCACGCGCGAGCAGGTGCTCGGCGACCTCGTGGCGCTGCGCTCACAGGGTGTGACCGAGCTCTTCATCGACCTCAACCTCTCCCCGCGCGTGAGCGCCCCTGGGGTCGACCCGCGCGCGGCGCTGGGCTACGCCGAGCGGGTGCTCGACGCCTTTGCACCCGCCGGCGGGGCCTAGCCTACGCCGCCTCGACGGCGGGCATGATCTCCTCGGTCAGGCGCTTCAAGTCATCGAGGGTCTTTGCGACCGGCACGTCGGCAAACGGCGGCCACAGCAGTGGCATGTCCAGCCCGGCCTCCTTGTAGCGCTTGAGCGTGTCGGTGAGCTGCCCGGCAGTGCCGGCCAGTAGGTTCGTGGCCTTGCCGGCGGGCGTCTGGTCGGTCTCCTGGTCGGTGATCACAAACCAGATCATGCTGCACATCTCCACGTCGTCGACGGACCGGCCTAGCTCCTCGAGCTCGCGCCCGATCTCAGCGCGCCAGCGCTTGAGTTCCTCAGGGGTGTCCTGGATGCCGATCCAGCCGGACAGGTTGTACTTGGCGATCCGCTTGGCGGAGCGCTTGGGGTCCTTGAGGCCGCTGAAGTAGATCGGCGGGTGCGGCTTCTGCAGCGGCTTGTGGCCGAAACCGCAGCGGTCAAAGTCGGCAAACTCGCCGTGGTACTCGAACAGGTCGTCACCCCAGACGCCGAGCATCACCTCGATTGACTCGCGCACGTGCTTATGGCGCCTGGGGAAGATGTCGGCGGCGCTGGCGGCGGCAAACTCCTCGGGCATCCAGCCCGACCCGACGCCCACGTTCAGGCGGCCGTCTGACAGGTGGTCGACGGTCGCAAGCTCCGTGGCCAGCACGCCCGGGGCGCGGAAGGGCGTGTCGATGATGCTCATCCCGATCCGGACCTTCTTGGTTTTGGCGGCCAGCCACGGGATCAGCGGCCAGCCCTGATACCAGCGTCCGTGCGAGCTCACCGGCAGCTGCTTGGGGAACTCCTCCATCATCCCGAAGGGGTGCTGCAGCTCGCCGCGATCAGAGACCTCCGGCACGACGATCCGGTCCAGCGTCCAGACGGAGTCGAAGTCGAGTGCCTCCGCGAGCTCGGTCAGGTCCTCGAGCTCCTTCACGGTCACGTGCTCGCGGAAGTTGGGCAGGTACAGGGCTAGCTTCATCTCGGTCGGTCCTTCCGGGGGGTTAGTTGGCGGGGCTTTGTTGGTGCGGGGAGGTGGTGGCCGGGTCTGCCAACCGCTCGCGCAGCTCGCGCTTGACGACCTTGCCGTAGTTGTTGGTCGGAAGCGCGTCCAGGAAGCGGTACTCCTTGGGGCGCTTGTAGCGGGCGATTCGCTCGAGGCAGGTGCGGTCGAGCTCAGCGGCGGGCGGGGGCGCGGCCGGTTCGGAGGGCACGACGAACGCGACCACCGCCTCACCCCAATCGGGGTCACGGCGTCCGACCACCGACACGGCGCGCACCGCGGGGTGGCGCAGCAGCGCCTCCTCCACCTCGCGGGGGTAGACGTTCATCCCGCCGGTGATGATCAGATCCTTGGAGCGGTCGCGCAAGGTGAGGTAGCCATCGGCGTCGAGGCTGCCAAGGTCACCGGTGTGCAGCCACCCTCCCCGCAGCGTCTCGGCGGTCTCCGCCGGCTGGCGCCAGTAGCCGGCCATCACCGTGTCGCCGCGCACGAGGACCTCGCCGACCTCCCCGAGCGGCAGCTCGCGGTCCTCGTCGTCGGCGACCATGACCTCGGTGTTGGTGCGCGCAGGGCCGACGCTCTGCATCCGCTCTGAGAAGCGCGGGTGCTCGCGCTCGGCGTGATCGGCCTTGTCAAGGCCGGTGATCGTCATCGGCGACTCTCCCTGCCCGTAGATCTGGTAGAAGCGCGGGCCGAACACGTCGAGCGCCTCCTCCAGGTCCGCGGCGTACATCGGCGCGCCGCCGTAGACGATCGTCTTCAGGTGCTCCAGGTTCGCGGCGCTGACCGCCGGGTCGCCCGCCAGCCGCTTGACCATCGTTGGCGCGGCAAAGAGCGACAGCCCTGGCCAGCGGCGCAACAGGGCGGCGAACTGCTCACCTTCTACGGCGCCGGCGTCGGGGTCGGGGATCACGCTGACCGCGCCGCGGGCCACATGCGATAGCCCGTAGAGCCCGCTGCCGTGCGAGAGCGGCGCAGCGTGGAGAATCGCGTCTGCGTGCCCGACGTGGTCTATGTCGGCGTAGTAGGCAAGCGTCGCGGCGAGCAGGTTGCGGTTGGTGAGCGTCGCCCCCTTCGGCCGTCCGGTTGTGCCGCTCGTGTAGAAGAGCCAGGCCGGGTCATCGGGCTCGCGGCTGACGACCGGGTCGGGGGGCAAGGCTGTCAGCCGCTCCCATTGCGCCCCCGGGGCCACCACCACCGCCCGCAGCGACTGCGCGCTGCCGAGAAGGGCCTCGACGTCGTCGTCGTGCTCGGGGTCGGTGACCGCGACGGTGGCGCCGCTGTGCTCGATGATGTAGGCAAGCTCCTCGCGGTGCAGGCGAGCGTTGACCGGCACCGCGACCGTCCCGGCGTGCCAGGCGCCGTACATCGCCTCCAGGTACTCGGGCCGGTTGCGCATCACGATCGCGACCCGGTCGCCGGGCGAGCATCCCAGCTCGTGGCGCAGCCCACCGGCGAGCCCGGCGACGCGGCTTGCGAACAGCGCCCAGCTCGCGTGGACCCGCTCCCCCACCGCGATCGCGGGCTCAGAGGGTCGGTGACGACCCTGGCGCTCCACCCAAATCGCCGGGAACATCCCACGGCTACCCTACAGAGCGCCGGATCGCGTTTCAAGGCCAGCCGGCTCCTCCCCCAACACCACCACGCCAGCTGATGAGGCTCTCCGCGCCACAGGCGCTCGCCCGGCTCGCCGCGAGCGACCACGGATACCTGTCCACCGTCGATCCCCAGCGGGGGGTCAACACGGTTCCCGTGGTTTACGTGATCGACGACACGGGCCACGTCGGCATACCGGTCGACCGCGTAAAGCCCAAAGCTCCGGGCCGTCTGGCGCGCGAGCGCAACCTCGAGACGGACCCGCGCGCGGTGCTCCTGGCCGACCACTGGGACCGCGACGACTGGTCAGCGCTGTGGTGGGTGAAGGCGGAGCTGCGCCGTGAGCCTGACGACCAAGACCGGGCGGCCGCCCTGAACGCCCTGCTCGCGGGGCGCTACCCGCAGTACCGCCGCGAGCAGACGATCGCCCGCGTGCTGCAGTTGCGCATAGTGCGCGTGACGGGCTGGGCGGCGAGCTCGGCCTGATCGACGCTCTGCGCCGACCTTGCGTCTGCCTGGACTCGGAAACGAACAGGCCGCGTCCCACAGCAGGCTCCGCGGCGCCCACACGCGAATCCACAGCTCTTGGTCAGCTCGCGAGCACGCGCTGGGAACCGTCTCTGCGGGGCCGGACCCGCTCGGGTGATCAGGCGCTCACCGTGGCGAAGCGCCCGCCCGTCGACGATGATCCACGTCATCCCCTCGTCGCCGATGCAGTCGTCGCAGTCGAATCGGTGAAAGAGCGGAAGCAATCGTTCGAGCTGCGGGCAGCGGCCCTCGCTGACGTATATATCTGAACATGGCGATATATACTTGGGGTATGGCTAAACATCTCGTGGACATAGACGAAGACGCGCTTGCCAACGCCAAACGCGAGCTGGGGACGAGCACAATCAAGGACACCATCAATCTCGCGCTTCGCCAGAGCACCCCGCGACGAGGCGACGAGGTCAACAAACTGCTCGACGTGCTTGCCCGCGCCGAGTTCGCTCCGCGCGAGCAGGCATGGCGCTGACGCACCTGGTCGACACCAGCGTGCTCACACACCTGGCTCAAACCGAGGTTCGCACGGCAATCCAGCCACGGGTCGAGCGTCGCGAACTGGCTCGTGCCGGGATCAGTGACCTGGAGATCGGATATTCAGCACGCAACGCGTCGGAGTGGGACCGACTCGCGGGAGCGCTCGAGCTCTTCGATCTCATCGAGACGACCAGCAACCACGTGCACCGCGCCAGACAGGTACAACGGCTCCTGGCCGCCAAGCACCAACGAGGCCGCAAGCTGCCCGACCTGCTGGTTGCGGCCGCCGCCGAGGCTGAGGGTCTGATCGTCCTGCACTACGACGCCGACTTCGACCGCATCGCGGGCGTCACCGGCCAGCGCACCGAATGGCTCCTGCCAGCCGGTTCAATCGACTGACCAGCCAATCACCGAAAGTCGCTCAAAGCGCTAGTCGGGAGATAGCGGTCTGAACCGTGGAAGCGATGATAGCGTGATAGCCTTAGCATCGTATGGCGCAGATCTTGATCAGACAGCTCGAGGATGACGTGAAGGCCAAGCTTCAGCGACGCGCACGTCAACACGGCCACAGCACTGAGCAAGAGGTCCGCGACATCCTGCGCAACGCTGTACGCGATGAAGGCCAGCCACCCACCAAGCTCGGCTCACGCATAGCAGCGCGCTTCGCGAATGTCGGACTGGATGAGGACATCGTCGAACTGCGTGGACAGCCAGTCCGTCCAGCGCAACTTGACCAGTGATCCTGCTTGACACCAACGTCGTCTCGGCGTTGATGCGACGCAACCCCGAGCCCGCCGTAGTGGCGTGGCTTGACGAGCAGCCGGCAGAGTCCGTCTGGACCACCTCGATCACGGTGTTCGAGGTGCAGACCGGCCTTGAGCTGCTCGCACCAGGCCGCCGGCGACAGCAGCTCGAGGACACCTTCGCGCAACTGCTCGCCGACGAGCTCCAAGGGCGAGTCCAGTCATTTGACCAGCCGGCCGCAATCGCCGCCGGACGCATCGCCGCCGAGCGCCAGCACGCCGGGCGCACGTTAGAGATCCGCGACGTACAGATCGCCGGTATCACCGCCGTGCGCAAAGCCACCCTCGCCACACGCAACACCCGTCACTTCGAGGACCTCGGCATCGATCTCGTCAACCCCTGGTCGCCGTAACTCAAGCTCGCCGGTCACTCGATGCATACCTTCCGCGCAAATGGGGACACGGATCGCGCCGTCAGAGGTGCTGGTCGTCAATCGAAAGCGCGTCGCCAGGGCACGCCGAAGCTGGCCTGGAGCAGGCCCCTCCTCGCCCCGCCAGCTTGGCGAAGGGGCTTCTGCTTGTTCGCGCGAGCAGCAGCGAGCGGTTTCGGTCAGGCGGCGAGGACCGCGAGCACGAATCCGAGGGTGTTCTTGCCGTCAGGCAGCCAGCGGCGATCCCTGATGCGGCGAGCGTACTGCAGGCTGTCCGAAGCGCCGTGCCGTTCTGCTTGGGTGGCAAGCGTCTCCTCGTAGTGCCCCAGTCACGGTCCGACGCGAACCATTCGTCGTCCACCCTGAAGCCGGCCTCGCGGATCGCGGTGTGCAACCCGTCGAGGTCCGACAGCTCATCAGCGGTCGCTGCGCCCAGCGCGTTTAGGAAAGCCTCTGACGGTGCTCGGCGCCAGAACCCTTCGCCGTAAAGGACGCAGGAGCCAGTCCAGTCAGAACATCGAGCGCGCCGGGAAAGCCGCCCTGCGCGTGAGACTCGCCGATGTTGATCACCACATCGAAGCGACCCCTGACCGCGTCGGCGCCTCGAGCCTCAAAGTCGACCGCAAGACCTGCCGCTCGATCGTGCGCCTGGGCTATGGCATCGGGGTCCAGATCGACTCCCAGGCCGCGTGCTGAGGGGTGCCTTCGCACCACTCATACCGGGATCTCACCGGTGCCGCAGCCAACGTCAAGGATTGAAGTGACGTGGATCGACTCCACAGGGTCGGTGCATGACGGCAGCCACCCAAGTTGCCTGCCGTATTACCACGCGGTACGGGTTGCCAGCATGGAAGCCACCAAGGTGCCGCTCGGCGGGGGTGGCTATGGTCCGCACATGGTGATGGCCCCCGGCTACCTGTACGCGTACTCGTTCGGGATGCTCTTGGCCTGGTCGGCCCGCGCCCGCCACCACGAACACGGCGATAGCTTCGTCGGCCAATACCTGAACATGCTCGCCGCGGGCGGATCCCGGCCCCCAACGGAGCTGATGGGCATGATCGGCCTCGACCTCCGGTCACCCGGACTGTGGCACACGGCGCTTGACTGATCGAAGACCAGCTCACCGAGGCCGAGCAGCTGGCCGGCCGGCTCAGTCTCCGCCAGTAGGGCGCTCACCCGGCCGCGAGCGCGAAGCTGCGCCGAACGACCACGCGGACGGGCCGGACCGGTGTGGGCGAGGCGCTCAGGCTTCGAGCGCCCCGGGATCCGAAGGCACGTCAACAGCGTGCTCTCTGAGCGCCTCGAGCGGGACGATCTCCAGAGCGCGCTGGTGGGTCGAGGCGAGCACCACGTAGGCGGCGGCGCCGTCCAGGTGGGCGCGCAGCCAGTTGGCGGCGGTCACACACCAGCGGTCGCCGGGCACCAGGCCCGGGAAGCGGTACTGCGGCATCGGCGTGATCAGGTCGTTGCCGATCCGGCGCTGGTGCTCGAGGAACTCGGCGGTCACCACCGCGCAGACCGTATGGCTGCCCAGGTCCTCGGGGCCCGTGTTGCAGCAGCCGTCGCGGTAGAAGCCCGTCAGCGGGTCGTCGCTGCAGGGCGCAAGCGGGCCGCCCAGGACGTTCAGGTCGGAATCTGTCACCTTGCGAGGTCGTCGGCCACATTGTGATTATCGCGCCAAGGACGGCCGCGGGAACAAGGCGGTAGCTTTGCGGGCATGGCCAGGCGCAACCCACACGGCGACCGGCACCGGCGCAGCGTCGCGCGTCACGCCAGAGCGCGGCGCGATGCCCGCTCTGCGCTCTCGGGCGAGCCGCTGCTGATGCGAGAGGTGCGCGAGCGGCTCTCGAGCGGCGCGCCGCTCGATCTGCTGGCCGAAGCCTCCGGCCTGATCGCGGTCGTTGACCCGCGGCGGCGCAGCCCGTTCGAACGCTCCCTGACCGGCCAGAACGACGGTCCCCCCTCCGCGGCGGAGCTGATCACGACCCTCGTGGAAGTCGACCGCCTGGAGACCACCGCGCTGTTGGCGGTGATCGCGCAGATCGGGACCGACGAGCCAAGCCGCGCACGGGCACGACGGGCGCTATCGGGCCGGCGCCACCTGCTCCCACTGTGGCTGCGCGAGCTGGACCGGGCGCAGGCCTACGGCTGCGTGCTGATCACAGACGAGCTGGGCGACGGCGAGGATCTGCTCGTCGGCGTGCGCCTCAGCGGCGGCGGCGAGCTGACTGGGCTGCTCTACGTCGACCACAACCTGAGCTCGGTCGCCAAGAACGGGTTCGTGGCCGGAGAGCCGGTCGCCGAGATGGCCGCCATGGCCACGGCCGAGGTCGAAGGGCAGGGCGCCGGCGGCGCGGGCTTGGTGGCAACGGCTCACGAGCTGGAGGGGGCGGACGCTCGCGCGCGCATCGAGGAGGCGATCGAGCACGGCGCGCTCATGTTCCCGCCGTTTGAGAGCGACACCTGGCCGCTGGCGCGACCACTGATCGAGTGGATGGCGAGGCTGCTGCCGGCCGGCGGGCGCGGCTATGAGCGTCCCGAGTGGAGCGCACGGGCCCAGAAGCGCCTCGTCAAGGAGTTCCTGGCCTCCGAGCACGGCCGCCGGCTTGACGACCCTGACCACCACCACCTGCTCGAGTCGGTCCTCTGGTACGGGACCGACTATGGTCCCGGTGATCCGCTGCACTGGAGTCCGGTAGCGGTCGAGCTGATCATGCTCGACTGGATCCCGCGCAAGCTCACGGCCCCTTCGACCTACTTGGCAAAGGCGCCCGCGGTGCTGCGGGCGTTTGTGCGGTACGCCCACGCCGAGCGCGGCATCCGCCCCGCGCTCACGCGGGAGACCCTGGCCGCGATCGACAGGCACGAGCCCGAGTACCAGAAGCTGATCCGCTCCCCGCGGCCACAGGGACCCATGGCGCTGCTGGCCATGATGGGCGCACTTGACCCCGACGGGCCGTGGGAGCTGCCGGGTGATGAGCCATTCGACATCGATGCGTACATGCTCGAGATTCTGCGGGCAGCCGTGGGCGGCGAGGAGGCGCTCGCCACCCTCAGCGACGAGCCACTGCCCGACGAGACATTCGACTGGTCGGGCATCCCTGAGGACGTTGGCGCGAAGGTCGGCGAGACGCTTGCGCTCTGTGACCGCTGCTGCGAGCAGCTGCTCGACAGCGAATACCGCACCGCCTGCCGGCGCTACCTCGGGATGGTCGCGCGGGGCGAGCCCGAGATCTTCCGCCGGCGCGGGAGCACTCAGACCGCAGCGGCGGCGGTCTGCTGGACGATCGGCAGCGCCAACGAGCTCTTCCAGTCCGGTCGCGGCGGCATGCGCGTCAAGGACCTGCTGGCGCACTTTGGGATCCACCAGGGCGGCGTCTCCCAGCGCGCGCTGACGCTGATGAAGGCGGCCGGCCTGCGCGACCGCGACGACTACAGGCCGGGCTGGGACATCCAGCTCGGCGCCCCCGAGCTGCTCGTCTCGGCCCGGCGACGGCACATCATCGAGCAGCGAGAGCGGCACAGCGGCTGAGCTGCGTCCCCGGCACCGCGCCACGGGGCCACAGCTGCTGCCAGAATCAGGCCCATCACAAACCGTGAGCATCTGCCGATTCCGTTGCAGGACGCTGCGCTGGCCGTGCTCGAGCGGCTCGAGCACGAGGACGCCCAGGAGCGCGTCACCGGTGTCGCCCGCGAGCTTCGGGGGCGCCAGATAGCGCCTGGCACGGGGCGCTTCCTGTTCTCGCTGGTCGCACACCGTCCCGGCTGCCGGGTGCTCGAAGTCGGCGGCTCGCGCGGTTATTCGGCGCTCTGGCTTGCGAGCGGTGCGAGGGTCGCTGACGGTCGCGTCGTCTCGATCGAGCACGACCCGCAGAAGGCACGAGCGTGGCGCGCCAACATCCGCGAGGCGCGGCTCGACGACATCGCCGAGCTCCTGGAGGGCGACGCGTTCGCGCTGCTCGGCGACGGCGAGCGGTCAGAGTTTGAGTTCGCCTTCATCGACGCGGAGAAGGAGGACTACGACTCGCTCTTCCCGCTCGTTCGCAAACGGCTTACCGCGGGGTCGCTCGTCGTCGCCGACAACGTGCTCTCGCACGTCGAGACGCTGGGCGCCTACTCAGCCGCCCGTCAGGCGGATCCGACGCTGATCAGCGTCACGGTTCCGCTCGATCGCGGGCTTGAGCTGAGCACGGTTCTGTGACGGCCCAGGTCCGGCAGGAAGCGCTTCCCCATGGCGCGCTCCCGTCGCCACGCGCAAGCGCGTCGAGCCGGGGCGTCGATGTGAAGCGATCATCCTGCTCGCTGAGCGGCCGTCACCTCAGCGGCGTTGCGGAACAGGCGTGCTGGCCGGGTTGGGGCCGCGTGGAATCCGTGATGCTCGTAGAAGCGGCGTGCCGGTTCGTCGATGGCGTCGACGACGATCAGTCTGCCGCCGGCGATCTGCATGGCATCAGTGGCGCGGGTCAGTGCGTCGAGCAGCAGGCTGGCGCCGAGTCCTTGGCCGTGCAGGCGGCGGTCGAGCGCGAGTCGTGCGAGCAGGATCGCTGGGATGCTGTGCGGGCGCTGTCCGGGTCGATCCGCGCTTCGATGCGTTCGGTACGAGAAGGGATACCGGACATTGTCCGGGGCATGGCAGTGAGACTCCAGCCGACCGATGCCTTGCACAGAGACAGAGCGTCGCCTTTGCGCTAGGTAGATGATCGGTGGTTCGCTCCCCTCGGGCTTGTTGACAGTCACTGAGTGAGGGATACCCGGACATGATTTGAGCCGAGCCGCAGCGGTATCGGGCTTCGCGTCACGACGGCGTCGGGCAACGCAATGACTGCGATGATGGTCTGGGGCTACCTCTCCGCGAAGTTCATGCCGATGATACGCATCAATACCGTTGTAGCTGCTATCGCGACGACCGCCGCCGTGGCTGGCTGCGGGAGCAGCCAGCAGAGGACGAACGCCGCGCGCCCGTGTCGCGCTGGTGATCTGACCGTACGCGCGTTCCACGCTTCGATCGACAAGTCTGGTGTTGGCCAGATGGCCATCGCGCTGACCGACAGCGGCGCGGGGATATGCCGCCTGTCAGGCGTTCCCGGGCTGGCGCTCGTCTATCAGAACGGCAACCCGGTCTACACCCCGCCGCAGGTAAGCAGCGGCAACACCGGGTCTGTCCCCCTCCACCACGGCAGCACCGCTTCCTTCTGGATACAGGAGCTGGCGCCAAACGGAATCCCGGTCGCGACCGCGAAACTGCTCGCGATCAAGCTTCACGGTGTCGCAGGCACAGCCTATCTGCGACTGACCCCGCCTCTGGACAGCGCGCAGCAGCTCATCGTCTCCGCGATCACCCCTGGCATCGTGTCAAGGCTCCCGCACTCCGTCTCGCGTGCCCCGCGCTGCACGGTCGCCGACCTCAGCTTCCACTCCCGCCTGCTCGATCTTTTCATCCCAGGCGCCTACCGCGAGGAGATCATGACAAACATAAGCCGGCGGGCGTGCAGCCTCGGCGGTGTTCCGAAGCTGTCTTTCCTGCACGGCCGCCTCCGCGCGCTACCGCACTCCGGGTCCCAGATCACCATCGACCACGGCGCGCATGCCTCGTTCTGGGTGTTCACGGGCGCATGCGTCGTCCAAGGTGAGCGCTGCCCACCGCCCTCGTCGGCGTCGGCGGTCGTGAGCGGCGAATTCAAGATGGCTCCCGGGTTCACTTAGGGCTTGTAGATAAATAAGCTTGCAGGTGCTGTCTGGTTGGGGTCGAATCGTGTGGTGTGATCGATGAGGCCGCGATTGGTGAGAGGTTCCGGTGCTTGGCTGCTGAGCTGAACGAGC
>JAJYHG010000154.1 GCA_021784895.1 Actinomycetes bacterium | reverse complement strand
GGCCGTGCCTGGGGACGGCGTGCGAAGACCATTTGTGCATCACAGTCAGCACTGGCGCCGGTGATACCACGCCGGGCGCGGGTCTGCCTGCTGGGCTCTGGGTGACGCCCCTGCCGGCGCACCGGCACAGCCGGTTTGAAGCGCTCCCGCGCCGCCTGTCCTGTGGCCATTCTCAACCTCCCTCGCTGTCAGACGCTGGGCGCGCCCGGCCACTGGTGGCCGGGCGCGCCCACGGCTTGGAGTTGTTGTGCTGCGCTTTAGCCGACCGGTAGGACGGAGCGCTTGTAGGCGAACTGCATGATGTCGGCGCAGGCGATGTACAGCGCGACCGCACCGGTCACGATGCCAACGTAGCCGCCGGCGTGGATCATGCTCGCGTTACCACCGGCGTTGCCGATCCCGAGCAGGATGAACGTCACGGTCAGCAGCAGGAACAGCAGCTGCAGCGCGCGCGGGGACGCAAACGTGCACAGGAACAGCATGCCCGTGAAGATCCCCCACATCCACAGATACAGGCCGAGCGCGGAGTCGGTGTGGGCACCGAGGCTCACGATGTTGAAGTTGACGAGCGCCCAGAATGAGATCCAGAAGGCGCCGTACGACGAGAACGCGGTGGCACCGAAGGTGTTACCGGTCCGAAACTCCCACATCCCTGCCAGCAGCTGGCAGCCGCCGCCCATCGCGAGTGCCATCCCGAGCACCACCGGCAGGTCGCCGGAGCTGACGATGTTGGCGTTGATGAAGCTCAGCACGATTGTGGTCAGGCCGAAGCCCGATAGCCCCAAAGGCGCTGGGTTGGCAGGCATCCAGCTGGACCCTGCGGTGACCGACGATGTGCCGGTCTTTGCCCCTTCCTCACTTACAGTGGCCAACTTCTCTCCTCTCTCTAAAGAGAACATGTGACGGTCGTCACATTAGTGCCCGCGCAAGCGCTCTCGGCTGCCAATCTCCGGGCGGCCTGCCGAGCGCGCCGAACGGCGCAGCGAGCACGCCGAGCGGCGCGCGCTGGTGGCGGGCGCCAGGCTCGCGGCGGGCGCCGGTATGCTGGCGGGTGAGAGTGGCGTTCTTCATCGGTGTTGTCGTCGGTTTGGCGATGGCTGCCTCGCTGGTCGCGGCGATCCGTCTGCTGCGCCCGCCGCGCGTCATCTCGAGCGAGGTGCGAGCCATTCAGACCGCCCTGCACGCCGCCAACGGCATGCTCCCGGAGCTGCGCCGCGGCCTCACCGAGGAGTCGGCCCGGAGGGTCGCGGGCCATCTGCGCACGCTCACCCAGGCCTCCGCCGTCGGCCTCGGTGACCGCACTCACGTGCTCGCCTTTGAGGGGCTCGGTCACGACCACCATCGCGCCGGCGACCCTTTGCTCCAGATCACCGCTCCGGCCCGTGAGGACCGGCTGCATGTCGAGGCCCAGATCCGCTGCGCGGAGCCCGGCTGCCCGCTCGGTGCCGCGGTCGCGGCGCCGCTGGTGGTGGCGGGCGAGCTGGTCGGATCGTTCGTGGCGCTCTACACGCGCGGCCACCGGGTCACGCCCAACGACACGCGCACCGTCGCCGAGGCGGCGAGCCTGGTCAGCGCCCAGCTGGAGCTGAAGGCGATGGACGACCAGGCCGAGCGCCTGGCGCGGGCGGAGCTGCGGGCGCTGCGGGCGCAGATCTCGCCGCACTTCATCTACAACGCGCTCGCAGCGATCGCCGGCTACATCCACTCAAAGCCCGAAGAGGCACGCGAGCTCCTGACTGAGTTCGCCGAGTTCACCCGCTACGCCTTCCGCGGACAGCGGCCCTACGTGACCCTCGCCGATGAGCTCGGCTACGTGGAGAAGTACCTGCGCCTGGAGCGCGCCCGCTTCGGCGAGCGCCTGCAGGTGCGTCTGCAGGTTGACCCCGAGGTGCTACCGGCCGTGGTGCCGGTGCTGTCGCTGCAGCCGCTGGTCGAGAACGCGGTGCGCCACGGGGTCGAGCGCCGCGGCTTTGGCCGCATCGAGGTCAGCGGCCGCCACATCGGCGCCGACGTGGAGCTGCGGGTCTCAGATGACGGCGTCGGCATGGACCGCGAGCGCGCCGCGATGGTGCTCGCCGGCCAGGGCGGCGGCGTCGGCATCGCCAACGTCCAGGCGCGGCTGCAGTCGACCTTCGGCCCTGGCTACGGCCTCGAGATCGAGAGCGAGCCCGGCCGTGGCACCACCGTGACCATGACCTTGCCGAAGTTCAGAGCCGGGGTCAGGGCGGCGTGACGCGCGTCTTGGTGGTCGACGACGAGCGGCCCGCGCTCGAGGACCTCGGCCGGCTGCTCGAGCGCACCGGCGGGGTGGAGGAGGTGGTCCTCGCCGAGGGCGCCGCAGAGGCGCTCAGGCTGCTGGCCGGCGCCTCCTTCGACGTGGTCTTCATGGACGTGCGGATGCCCGGCATCGACGGGCTCGAGCTGGCCCGCACGCTCGAGCGCTTCGCCGAGCCACCGGCGCTGATCTTCGTCTCGGCCTACGAGGGTGGTGCCGTGTCGGTGTTCGAGCACGGCCTGGCGCCGCTCGACTTCCTGATGAAGCCGGTCTCGCGCGCCCGCGTCGAGCAGGCGCTCGAGCGCGCGCAGGCCGACGGCCCGGGGCGGCGTGGCAGAGCCGGTGGCCAGCGGGCCACCGGCTCTGAGGACAGGCTCGCCGTCGATCAGTCCGGGGAGATCGTGCCGGTCGAGCACCAGCGCGGCGGTGCCACCAGGCTGCTTGACCGCTCGAGCGTGCTGTTCGTGCGCGCCGAGGGCGATTACGTGCGCATCCACGCCGACAGCGGCCGCTTCCTGATGCGTGGCGCGCTGTCGGAGATCGAGGAGCGCTGGGCGGCGCACGGCTTCGTGCGCGTGCACCGCAGCTACGTCGCGAACCTGCGGCGGGCGGTTGAGATCAGGCCGCAGCTCGGCGGCACGGTGACGATCGTGATGGCCGACGGCAGTGAGATCCCGGTCGCGCGCCGCCACGTCGCGGAGCTGCGGCGGAGGTTGCGGATGTGAGCCCGGCACCGGTCCGCAGGCTGCGCTCGCGCCGCGGCCTGCGCTCGCCACGTGAGGAGCTGGCCGAGGCCACCGCGCACGGGCACGTGTATCTGCGGGGGCTCAGGCACCAGCAGCTGATGCTGTCGCTGATGGCGCTGGTCGCGTTCGGGGCGATCTTCGGCGTGCTGCCGGCGGCGCTCTACCTGCTGCCGTCCTTTGACCGCGCACCGCTGCTGGGCGTGCCGCTCGGGGTGTGGATCGTGGTCGTGCCGATGCTACCCGGCTTCGTAGCGATCGGCTGGATCTACGCCCGGCGCGCAGACGCGCTCGATCAGGCCTTCCGCGAGCTGGTCGAGCGTTGATCGTCGCGCTGCTGGCTGTCGGCGCGGTCACGGTCGGCACGCTTGGGCTCGGCACCTGGGGGCTGCGCCTGGCGCGCACCACCTCGGACCTACTGGTCGCGAGCCGGCTCGTGACACCCTGGTGGAACGCCGCCGCGATCTCCGGCGAGTACCTGTCGGCGGCGAGCTTCCTCGGCATCGCCGGGCTCGAGATGCAGATCGGCGTGAGCGCCCTGTGGCAGTCGCTGGGGTTCACGGCGGGCTATCTGGCGCTGCTCTTGTTCGTGGCGGCGCCGCTGCGCCGCTACGGCTCCTACACGATCCCGGACTTTGCCGAGGCGCGCCTGCACAGCCCGGCGCTGCGGCTGCTGGCGGCGGGCATGGTGCTCGTGATCGCCGGCTTCTACCTGGTGCCGCAGCTCAAGGGGGCGGGCCTCGCGCTCGGAGTCGTGGCCGGCGCGCCCTACTGGGTGGGGGTGGTCGTGGTCGCGCTGATCGTGGCCGTCAACGTCGCCCTCGGCGGGATGCGCGGGATCACCTACGTGCAGGCCTTCCAGTTCTGGATCAAGGTCTTTGCGATTTCGGTGCCGGCAGTTGTGATGCTCGTGCACTTCGGCGGCCTGCCCGCGCGCGCGGCGCTGTTTGGCCGCTCGCTGCCCCACGCCGGTGACCGTGGTTTCACTGTCAGGCTGAGCGCGCGCCAGCGGGTGCAGTTCCCCCAGGCCGGGAGCTTCATTGTCGGCGGGCGGCGGGTGAGGGTGGCTGCGGGACGGTCGGTGACGCTGCCGGCGCGCGTTGACGTGCGCATCCCGCCACACGGCATCGTGCCGGTCGCTGCCGGCACCACCGCGCTCACCGGGCGCTCCTGGTCGCGCCCGGTCGGCGGCGGCGGACCCGGTTCGCCGCTACTGGTCTACTCGCTGCTGGTCGCGACCTTCCTCGGCACGATGGGCCTGCCGCACGTGCTGGTGCGCTTCTACACCAACCCAGACGGCTACGCGGCGCGGCGCACGACCGTGCGGGTGCTCGGGCTGCTGTCGCTCTTCTACCTCTTCCCCGCGGTCTACGGGGCGCTCGGGCGGGCGCTGACCCCGCAGCTCTACCTCACCGGGCAGACTGACGACGTGGTGCTCTCGCTGCCGCGGCTGGCCTGGCCAGGCGCGGGCGGGACGATCCTCACGGCGGTCACCTGTGCGGGCGCCTTTGCGGCCTTCCTGTCCACCTCGAGCGGGCTGCTGGTGTCGCTGGCGGGCACCTTCAGCCACGATGTCTGGCCGCGGCTGCACCCGACCGGGCCGGTGCGGGCGGCGGCCCGCCGGCTGCACTTCCGCCTGGCGGCGCTCGGCACGGTCGTGATCCCGGCGCTGGTCGCGCTCGCCGCGGAGGGTGTCGACATCGCGATCCTGGTCGGCTGGGCCTTTGCCCTGGCGGCGAGCTCGTTCTGCCCGATGTTCCTGCTCGGCATCTGGTGGTCGCGGCTCACGGCCCGCGGCGCGGCGGTCGGGATGAGCGCCGGGATGCTGGTGGCGACGGGGATGATCTTCGCCGGCCTGGCGCTCGGCGAGCCGACCGGCGGGGCACTGGCGCTGCTCCAGCAGCCGGCGATCGTCTCCGTGCCGGTGGCCTTTGCGACCATGATCGGTGTCTCGCTAGCCGATCCGCGCCGTGTCTCGGATGTGGACGCGCAGATGCTCGCTCTGCACGCCCCGGAGGGGCTGGGGTTGCGGCTCGACGACGAGGAGGGGGTCGGCGCGGCCGCCTGAGCGCAGCCACGGCTGGCGGGGGTTCAGCGCTGCGGGGCCCAGCGCTGCGGTGCCTCAGCCGGCGCTCAGCGTTGCCGGGGCGCCGTAGTGGGTGAGGACCTCTGGCAGGACGACCGTGCCGTCACCCTGCTGGCCGTTCTCGAGCAGCGCGATCATGTGCCGCCAGGTGACCGCGGTGCCGTTCAGCGTGTGCAGGGTCTCCGGGCGGCCCCCGGCTGGGGCCTGGCCGGCGGCTGTGGGGCGGTAGCGGATCCCCAGTCGCCGGGCCTGGTAGTCGGTCGTGTTGGAGCACGAGGTGACCTCGCGGAACTGGCCCTGGCCGGGCATCCAGGCCTCGCAGTCGTACTTCTTGGCGGCCGCGGAGCCCAGGTCGTTGACCGCGATCGCAACCACGCGGTAGGGGATCTGCAGCTCGGCCAGGATCGCCTCCTCGATCGCGAGGATCCGCTCGTGCTCCTCCGCAGAGCGGCCGGGCTCGACGAACGCGAACATCTCCAGCTTGTCGAACTGGTGCACGCGGAAGATGCCGCGGGTGTCCTTGCCGGCGGCGCCGGCCTCGCGCCGGAAGCAGGCCGAGAAGCCCGCGTAGCGGCGCGGCAGCTCGGCGGCGTCGAGGATCTCGTCGCGGTGCAGGGAGGCCAGCGCGACCTCGGATGTCCCCACCAGGTAGAGGTCGTCCTCCGGCAGCCGGTAGATCTGCTGCTCGGTGTCGGGCAGCATGCCCGTCCCCACCAGCGCCTGCTCGCGCACCAGCACCGGCGGGATCACGGGCTCGAAACCCTGCTCGATCAGCTTTGCGAGCGCGTACTG
>JAJYHG010000287.1 GCA_021784895.1 Actinomycetes bacterium | reverse complement strand
TGGCGGGTTGGCTCGCGCTCGTTCGTGGTCGCCCACCACCGCTCGCGGATCGAGCGGCGGTTGACCAACACCGACACGGGGATGGCACTCGATGCCCGCTGAAGTGCTGCCGCTGGCCGCGGTCGCCCTCGCCGCCGCACTGTTCTTCCTGGCCGAGGAGCGGCCGGGGCAGGGTCAGCCCGGCGGTGGTGCGCGCTGGGCGCGGCGGCGGGACCTGGGGGCGCTTCGCGCACACCGCCGCACCGAGCCGGGGGGCGGCCGGGGCTGGGGCGGCCGGGGTGCCAGCCGGCCAGCGGGCCGGCTGGCACTGGGATACCAGGGACGGAGGCTCTTGCGCGCCGAAGAGCGCCACGCGCTGGTGGCATTCGGGCCGCCGCAATCGGGCAAGTCGGCAGGGCTGGCGATCCCGGCGCTGCTCGAGTGGCAGGGGCCGGCGGTGGCCTCGTCGATCAAGACTGACCTGCTCGGCACGACCCTTGAGCGCCGCCGGGCGCTCGGGGAGGTGTTCATCTTCGACCCCTTCGAGCTGGCTGGTGTGCCCGGTCACACCTGGTCGCCGCTACGCGGGGCGGGCAGCTGGGACGGGGCGCTCGAGGTCGCATGGCGGCTGGCGGCGGCCGGCGAGCTCGACCAGCGCGGGGTGGAGGGCGGTGACTTCTGGGCGGTCGCGGCCGAACAGCGGCTGGCGCCGCTCCTGTATGCCGCCGCCTGCACGGGCGCCGGCATCGAGCAGGTCGTGGCCTGGGCCTACGGGCAGGGCACGGACACGCTCGAGGCGGCGCTTGACAGCCTGCTGGCACAGGCGGGCGGCGGCCAGCGCCAGCACGACGCGCGGGCGGCGTATGAGGCGGTGCGCGCCTTTGAAGCGCAGGCCGACCGCACGCGCACGTCGATCGAGGCGACCGCGCAGGCGCTGCTTCGCGCCTACCGCTTCACGCGCGTGGCGCACTCCGCCCGCAGCTGCCAGATCACCCCGCAGCGGCTCCTGGGATCGAACGCGACGCTGTACCTGATCGGCGACGCCAAGGCCTCCAAGCTGCTGCGGCCGATCTTCCTGGCGCTGCTCTCGGAGGTGGTGGACGCCGCCTACGAGGCCGCCAACCGCGGCGGCGGGCGGCTCGCCGTGCCGCTCTTGATCTGCCTGGATGAGGCGGGCAACGTTGCGCCGCTGCCGAACCTGGCGGAGATAGCCTCCACCGCGCCCAGCCACAACATCCAGCTGATCTCGATCTTTCACGACCTGGCGCAGGCCCGCAGCCGCTACCGCCAGCAGGCCGAGACGGTCGTCAACAGCCACCGCGCGCGGATGCTGTTGCCGGGCGTCGCCGACCTGGATACGCTGCGCTACTTCTCGGGGCTGGCCGGCGACGAGGACCGCCCCGAGCTGACGCGTACCAGCGGGCGGGGCACCAGCACGCGCTCCTACGGCCACCGCCGTGTGCCGCTGGTCTCCCCTGAGGCTTTGCGCCAGCTCCCGGAGGGCCACGCGCTGCTGCTCTACGGGCGCCTCGCGCCGGTGCGAGTGCGGTTGCGGACCTGGTTTCAAGACCGGCGCCTGCGGCGGCTGGCGGGTGGCGCGTGAGGCCGCCGCTCGAGGATCCGGCGCTGTGCCGGGAGTGGTTTGAGGACCTCTGGCTCGATGTCTGCAGGCTGCGCGAGCGCTACCGGCTGCCGGTGCGCAGCCGCTGGTGGGAGAGCCCGCTACAGGTCGAGGCGCTCGCGGCGCTGGCCGCGTGGGTGGAGCGCTATGACAGCGGCGAGTGGGATGACCCACCCGGCAAGCTGGCGCTCCTTTATGACCTGGAAAGGGTGTCCGCAATGCTCCGGAATGGCAACGATCCGTTCTACCCAGAGCGTGACCACGCCGCCTTCCGGGAGTTTGTGGCGGCGCTGAATGGGCAGGGCGTTCCAGAGCAGGGATAACCCAAGGAGGAATGATGGCCCTATCCACACACAAGCGCGGCGCCCACCACCACCAGCCGCCCGCGGCGGCGCTTCACCACCACCCGGAGGCGCTGATGCCGCTGCGGTCGCTGGCCGACCACGGCCTCGGTGAGCAGACGAGCTATGAGCTGATCTCCAGCGAGCTGTTGTTGGACGGCCAGGCGCGGCTGAACCTGGCGACGTTCGTGACGACCTGGATGCCGTCGCTGGCGGGGCGGCTGATGGACGAGACCGCGGACAAGAACATCATCGACAAGGACGAGTACCCGCAGACGGCGGCGATCGAGGAGCGCTGCGTGAACATCCTCGCCGAGCTCTGGCACGCCGACCCGGAGGAGCAGGCGACGGGCTGCTCGACCACGGGCTCCAGCGAGGCGGCGATGCTCTGTGGGCTGGCGCTCAAGTGGCGCTGGCGCGAGCGCATGCGCGCCGCCGGCAAGCCGGCCGATAAGCCCAACCTGGTGACGGGCGCAAACGTCCAGGTCTGCTGGGAGAAGTTCATGCGCTACTGGGATGTGGAGCCGCGGCTGGTGCCGATGGAGGGCGAGCGCTACCACCTGAGCGCGGCCGAGGCCGTCGCCCGCTGTGATGAGAACACGATCGGGGTGGTGGGCGTGCTCGGCTCCACCTTCGACGGCAGCTACGAGCCGATCGCGGAGATCGCCGCGGCGCTGGATGACCTGCAGGCGCGCACCGGGCTGGATGTGCCGCTGCACGTCGACGGCGCCTCCGGCGGCTTTGTCGCGCCGTTCTTGCAGCCGGCGATCGAGTGGGACTTCCGCATCCCGCGCGTGCAGTCGATCAACGCCTCGGGCCACAAGTACGGGCTCGTGTACCCCGGCGTCGGCTGGGCGGTGTGGCGCAACCAGGCGGCGCTGCCCAAGGACCTGATCTTTGACGTCAACTACCTCGGCGGTCACATGCCGACCTTTGCGCTGAACTTCTCGCGCCCGGGCAGCGAGGTGATCGCGCAGTACTTCATGTTCTCAAGCCTCGGCCGTGAGGGCTACCGGCGGGTGCTGCAGAACGCGCAGGATGTGGCCCTGCGGCTCTCATCCGGGATCGAGCAGATGGGCCCCTACCGGCTGCTCAGCCGCGGCGACGAGCTGCCGGTGTTCGCCTTCACGTTGAAGGACGGGGTGGAGAACTACACCGTCTTTGATGTCTCTGACCGCCTGCGCCAGCGCGGCTGGCTGGTGCCGGCCTACACCTTCCCGGAGAACCTGGAGGAGCTGAGCGTGCTGCGGATCGTGGTGCGGGCGGGGATGACGCTCGACATGGCCGACACCCTGCTTGAGCAGCTGCGCGAGGAGACCGGCGAGCTGCAGTCGCTCGACGGGCCGCTGCCGCGCACAAAGCGCGGGGCGGTCGAGGGGTTCCGGCATTGAAAGGCTGCGCCCGGCAGGCTTGCAATGGCAGAGACAGAGAGTGATCCAATCCCGCTGCTGAGGGGTCTCATCCAGCTCACAGTGGCTCAACTTGCCGAGGCCTGGGCCGAGGTTCGTGACCAGAACACCTACCTGCTCGCGCTGGCCGCACTCAGCGTGGCGGTCATGGGGATCATCGCCGGTGTGCGAAGACCACTGGGCGCTGACTGGTGGGTTCCGTTACCGGGGCTGGCGGCCACGGTCAGCGCGGCGCTCTCCTCGACCGCAGGTGTGACTACGAGCCTTGGTCCCAGTGCGACGAGCTTCTATGAGGATTTTGGCGAGTCGCCCGCGGCGGAGTCAATGGCCCAGCTTCTGTCTGACCTAGTCGCCGCCGTGCCGGAGGCGCGAGCCGCGTTGCGCAGGCAGCGCAGCCGGCTGCAGCTCATCTTCGGGCTGGTTGCAGTGACTGCCACGTACTCGATCGTCGTGCTGGTCCTGATCTAGACTGTTGCTCACGGTGAAACTGCCCGCCCCATCCAACGCTACGCGGATAGTCCTCAAGACCGGGACGTTCAGCGGAGTCGATGTCCTCGAGATAGGCAAGATCGAGCCGGGGGCGGCGGTCCAGCTCAAGGACGGCACGACCGCAATGGTGACCGACGTCGAGGGGAAGCGACTGTCCTGGCTCGGGGTGACGCGCGGCAGCGTTCAGGTCCAACGCGCCGATGGGACGTCCAGCCGAGTCCACCCGGCTGAGATAGCCGGCGTGCTGCACCCAGCTGCCCATTAAGTGCTTACGACTCAGTTACTGCTCGGTTTGCCGGCGCCTGGACGCGCCTGGAGCCACCCACTACAGTCGCTGGGCTCGCGCACGCCGACGGCGCCTCCGGCGGCTTTGTCGCGCCGTTTTTGCAGCCGGCGATCGAGTGGGACTTCCGCATCCCGCGCGTGCAGTCGATCAACGCCGCAGGTCACAAGTACGGGCTCGTGTACCCCGGCGTCGGCTGGGCGGCGTGGCGCAACCAGGCGGCGCTGCCTGGGGACCTGATCTTTGATGTCTCTGACCGCCTGCGCCAGCGTGGCTGGCTGGTGCCGGCCTACACCTTCCCGGAGAACCTGGAGGAGCTGAGCGTGCTGCGGATCGTCGTGCGGGCGGGGATGACGCTCGACATGGCCGACACCCTGCTTGAGCAGCTGCGCGAGGAGACCGACGAGCTGCAGTCGCTCGACGGGCCGCTGCCGCGCACCAAGCGCGGGGCGGCGGCGAGCCGATGCGCTGCCACTGGCGACCAAGTCACGCGACGGACGTTGGGTAGCCGCCAGATTTAGCCGCGTGCTCATCCATGTCATGTAGCACTATCGGTGCTACCCTGTTAGGGTGCAGCGGATCGGCGTACGGGAACTGCGTCAGAACGCCTCCAGGTACCTGGCTCTGGTGAAGGCTGGCCAGACCGTCGAGGTGACTGAGCGCGGCTTGCTTGTCGCGCTGCTGGCACCTCCCCAACCCGCTCAACAAGCGAGGGACCGCTTGCTCGCCAGCGGGCGCCTGATCCCAGCGTCAAGCCCGACGGGTCGCGTCCGCGCCGCCCATGCCGTGCGACCGGGCGCCGGCGAACCAACCAACCAACAGCTCTTAGACGCCGAGCGTGAGGAACGAATGTGATCTACCTGGACTCCTCGGCGCTGATGAAGCTGGTCCGCGAAGAAGCCGAGACCGAGGCGCTACGCGACTGGCTTGTCTCCCAGCCCGAGGTTCCAGTCATCACCAGTGAGCTGGGACGAGTCGAGGTTCTGCGCGCTGCTCGCCGCGCCGGCTCAGACGCGCTCGTCGAGGCACGTGCCGTGATCGCTGACGTGGATCTTGTTCCCCTCAACCGAGTGGTGCAGGACATTGCCTGCGAGCTTGGCGACTCGGCCCTCCGGACACACGACGCGCTGCACGTGGCCTCAGCCATGCTCCTCGGAGACGAGTTGACGGCTTTGGCCGCCTACGACGATCGGCTCCTCACTGCGGCCCGAGCGGCCGGACTTCCTACCACCACACCGCGGCCCGCGAAACCTATGGACGAGCGGGAGTCCGACTCACCGTCAAAGGCGTCGATGCGACCGGCGCAGCCGTAGCCAGGGATTACGGGAAGCGCCGATAACTCCTCAGGTTCGCGAGACACGCCGTCTTAGAGCGCGCCAGGAATTAATTTCCCTTGGCGGGGAGGGTCCTCTCGGGTCGTGTGAAATCTTGGGGTGTGGTGCACGAGTCCTCGCAACCCCTAGGGCTCAAGGCCCCCACCCCATGAGCCGATACCAGAGCTATGTCAGCTACCTGGTCACCGCAGCCCCGCACACACCCGGCGTAGTAGTACTTTCTGAGGTTCGCAAAAGGTCGATCATTGTGAATCTGGTGCATCAAAGAAACGCGTGATAGGCCGGATTCTTGGCCCCATAAGACAGAAAGTCGGTAAAACTGACTTAAATAGGTGATTTGAACGACCTCACAAAGTACTAGTAGATCAAGCGTCTAGACCCTGCCGCCGCGGCTCAAGACTGATCCAGCAAGGCCGACTTTGGGTCATGTGAAAAGAGCGC
>JAJYHG010000206.1 GCA_021784895.1 Actinomycetes bacterium | reverse complement strand
CGACCTACCAGGGGCACGTGGTCACGACGATCAGCTCTCCATCGGCCATGTTCAACGCACCAGCTAGCTTCTCGCGCTGGGGGTCGGAGGTGACCTGGGTGTTCCAGACCGGCCGCCCGGTCGCGACTGCGAGCTTGTGCACGAAGCCGTCAGGACTGGCGACGTACACGTAGTGCCGGCCCGGATCGAGGACCGGCGCCGCGGCGGTGATCTGGGGCCCACCCTGCAGGTGGCGGACGCTGCGGGGTACGAACTGCCAGAGGATGCGCCCGCTGCGCAGGCCGATCGCCAGCGTGCGCCCGTAGGAGGTCGTGACGATCGCCACGTCACGCACTGCCCCGGCCACACGGACGCCGGCGAGTTCCACCGCGGATGAGTCGACCGTGCCGGGCAGACGCACTGTGATCCTGCTCAGCGAAGCCAGGTTGCGAGCGGAGATGCCGGTGGTGGCCGGCCCCGCGCCAGTTCGCTGAGGGTTGTAATCGAAGGTCGGCCAGTCACCCCGGGGCAAACGCGCGGCGCCCGTGTCGGCGAGTGTGCTCACCGCGCCGGCCGCCATGACGCAGGCAACCACGAGCAGCAGGCCGATGCCGCGAGTCACACGCACGCCCCGAGCTTAATCCAGCGTCGGCGGCAGGGCAGCCACACCGGGCCTGAGCAGCCTCTTAGGTGCGGCCGCCATCCTGGTTGTGGCCCCACCGCGCGAGCTTTGCCCCGCCTGACATGAAACCCCGGCACTGGAACCGATCCCACACCATCCTGCTCTCGGGGCTGGTGATCGCCGCGGCGGCAGCAGCCGGTTCGGGCGCGCTCTCCGCGGCCGGCCCAAACCGGACCCCGCGCGGCCGCCAAGTCGCCCGGAGCCCCCGCGTGGCGCGCACCAACGCCGCTGCCGGCAGGCCTGTCGACCCGGCGCTGTTCGCGCACACGGCCTGCATGGCCTATCCGCCTACGCACGGAAACCGCGGGCTGACGGTGTTCCTCGACGCGGGCCACGGTGGGCGCGACCCCGGCTCGGTGGGCCGGACGGAGAGCGGCAAGACAATCTATGAGGCCGACGAGACGCTTCCGGTCGAGCTCGACGCGATGGCGCTGCTGCGCGCGGACGGCTTCCGGGTCGTGGTCTCGCGTACCACCGACAGCTCGGTCGCGCGCCTTACACCAGCGGATGTCAGCGGCCGGCTGCTCAGCGCGGCCGGCGTGCACGCCGACGTGGCAGCACGGGCGCAGTGCGCAAACCGGGGCCACGCGGACGCACTGGTGGGGATCTACCTCGACGCGGGCGGACCGAACAATGCCGGCTCAGTGACCGGCTACGACGCGGCGCGCCCGTTCGCCGCGCAGAACCTCAGGCTCGCACAGCTGGTCCAGCACGACGTGCTGAGCGCGATGAACCGGCGCGGCTGGGCGATCCCGAACGGAGGCGTGCAGCTGGATACCGGTCTGGGCTCGGCGGCCAGCGCAGCCGCTGACAGCTACGGCCATCTGATGCTGCTCGGCCCAGCCAAACCGGGCTGGTTCACGACCCCGAGCATGATGCCGGGAGCGCTGATCGAGCCGCTCTTCATCACCGATCCGTTCGAGGCCTCGATCGCCGCCAGCAGAGTTGGCCAGCACGTGATCGCAGGCGGAATCGCCCTGGCGCTGGAGCAGTTCCTCGGGCGGCGCGGCCAGCGCGGGCGCTCAGGCCACCACTGAAAAGGGGGCGCCCAGCGGGGCGCCCCCTCGTGTCAGCCACCCCAAGAGATTCGTAAAAAGGGCTGGACGTGGGGCGCCGGGCCTGTACTCTGAGGGGGTAAGCATGGCTTACGCTGAGCAGACGGGAACCCTGCGTGGCCCGATCAACGAGCACGGGACCGCGCTCGCATACGAGTGGCGGCGGCTGACGCGAGCGGCGACCTTTGTCGCTCTGCTCACTGCGCCCGCGTTCTTCCTCGTCCTGCACGACTCAAACCACCTGGGTCTGCTCGCCTCGGTGCTGCTGACCGCGCTGGCGGTGCTGCTCTTCCGCGGGCTGGTCGAGGTGGTTGTACGCCGCTTCCTGCCCTGGCCGAGCCTGTACGGCGCCGGCTCGGAGCTGAAGGAAGAGGACATCGTCGCGCGGCGGCGCTACTGGTACTGGCGCTCCAAGTACCGCCGGGTGCCGTGGTGGATCGGCTCGATCCTCGCGCTTTTGGTGCTCTGCCAGCTGCTGTTTGCGTTCGCGGGCGTGAGCGCCAGCTTCTTCAACCCGTTCGCCGGGCTGCGGACGATCTTCCCGCCCGACACACTGCCGCAGCTGGCGCTGGTGTTCGTGCAGCTGCCGCTGCTCCTGTTCATCAACGTCTTCATCCTCTTCGGCCCGTTCCTGTTCATGGCCGCACGCGGGATCCGCAGCTATGAGCCGGGAGACGCGAGCTGGGGCGTGAAGATCGACGACGTCCGTGGCCAGGCCGAAGCCAAGGAGGAGATCACGCGTGTGATCACCCTGTGGCAGTCGGGCGAGGAGTTCGAGAAGGCCGGCGGCAAGCGCGAGCGCGGGCTGCTGTTCCTCGGCGCGCCCGGCACCGGCAAGACGATGATCTCCAAGGCGATCGCCACCAACTTCAACTGCCCCTTCGTGACGATCCCAGGCTCGGGCTTTGCGCAGATGTTCATGGGCATGGACGCACTGGTCGTGCAGCTGCTCGCACACCGGGCGCGCAAGCTGGCCCGCAAGTGGGGCGGGCAGTGCATCGTCTTCATCGACGAGATCGATGCCGTCGGGCTGCGCCGCCAGGCGCTTGGCACGTCGATGACCGCGGGCGGCGGGAGCACCCCCAGCTCGATCCATGACTTCCTGTTCTTTGGCTCAAACGGGGCGATCACACCCACCGGCGACGTGATCATGGAGACCCGCCAATGGCGCGATCAGCTGTTCTCAGCGCGGGCCGCCGGCGAAGCGGTGCCGGGCTCAAGCCGCTTCTTGCAGCGCGTGTCGGCTCGGGTCAACGCCGTGTTCCCTGGCGGGATGGGCGGGATGGGCTATCAGGGCCAGGCGCTCAACCAGCTCCTGGTCGTCATGGACGGCATGGGCGAGCCGCCGGTGTTTCGCAAGTTCGTGGTCAACCGCTTCAACACCTTCCTCGACGCGCTGTTCGTGGTGCCCCAGCGCATCGGGCGGCTGCGCCTGCGGATCGGCTCACCCAAGCCGCGCCGCGAAGAGATCTACTTCATCGGCGCCTGCAACGTGCCGATTGAGGCGCTCGATCCAGCGCTCACCCGCCCCGGGCGCATGGGGCGCCACATCTGGTTCCGCACCCCGACCAAGGACGACCGCAAGGACATCTTCGACCTCTACATGGCCAAGGTCGCGCACGAGCCCGACCTGGACACCGATCACCGGCGCGACGAGCTGGCGCGGATCACCAGCGGCTACTCGCCGTCGATGATCGAGCAGTGCTGCTCCATGGCGCTGACGATCGCCCACTCCGAGGGCAGGCACGAGTTCGCCTGGCGCGACATTGTCGAGGCGATGACGACCGTCGAGTCGGGCACGGCCCAGAACATCGAATACGTCGAGGAGGAGACGCGCGCGGTCGCGATCCACGAGGCCGGTCACGCCGCGGCGGGGCACGTCTACCTCGGCAACGAGGTTCTGTCCACGCGACTGTCGATCCGCAAGCGCGGCGGCTCACTGGGCCACTACCAGTCGATGGAGAAGGACGAGCGCTTCAGCCACTTCCGCGGCCGCGTGATGGGCAGCCTGATCATGACGCTCGGGGCCATGGCAGCGGAGCACGTGTTCTACGGCGAGAACTCGCAGGGCGTCAGCGGCGACCTGTACAGCGCCACCGCCACCGCCAGCGCGATGGTCGGGATGTGGGGCATGGGCCCGGAGGAGCTGCCGATCAGCCTGCGCCCGAGCAGACGGCTCGGGCCGGGCGAGCAGCCCGACAGCCGTGACCTCGTGAAGGCACGGCTCGAGGAGATCGGCAACCAGATCATGAACCGTGCCTCAGCCGGTTCGCCATTCGGAGGCGACCCGGTGAGCGCCGTGCTCTCCAGCCCGGGCAAGCGCAGCGCGGTCGCCCAGCTGCTGGGCCAGGCCTACGTGATGGCATATAGCCTGATCGCCACCAACCGGGCGGGGATCGAGCGGATCGCCGATGAGCTGATGGACCGCCGGGAGATGCACGGTGACGAGGTGGTCCGCCTGCTCGACAGCGTCGGGCTGGTGCGGCCGCAGGTAGACCTCCACGACGACACCACATGGCCGGCCGTATGACGACCGAGAATCCAGCCAACAGCGAGCCGGTGGCCGTCGAGCGGGCGCCGCGTCGGCTGCCGCGGATCGGCCACCCACATGCTCGCCAGTTCCGCACGACACTCGCCGCGCTTGGGCTGATCGCCGTTGCCGCAGTCGTGTCCGCGGTGATACTGGTGGCCCGCCAGAGCGGGGGTGCGCGTGCAGCGCGCGGCCCGGCCTGGTCGAGCTGGGCGCCGAGCAGCGCGGGCAGCGCTGGCGTGGCCGAGATCGCCGCTCACATCGCGCCCTACTACCGCCTCAGCGCCGCCGCCCAGCTGGACGTGATCACGCCGATCTCGGTCGCACAGACCACGGCGGCGGGCACGACCACCGGTAGCGGCCTGACGATCGCGGTCAACACCAGCCCGACGGGCAAGACGCCGTCACTCGGGCTGCTGAACGGCGAAACCGTTGCCTACAACGTCTGCGGGCTCGGCGCCAAGAACTGTGAGCTGGCGGGCACGGCCTCCACAGTCCGGATGCTGCTGCTGAGGCGCGAGGCACTGGAGCTTGCCCTCTACACCTTCAAGTACATCACCGCAAGCCAGAACGTCGTCGTGGTGCTGCCACCTGGACACACCGTCTCCTCCAGCGGCTCGGGCGCCGCCAGCAAACCGGTGACCGTGGCGGTCGCGTTCGTGCGCAAGCAGCTCACGCCCTGGCTGCAGGTGCCACTGTCACGGACGCTCGCCCAGTACCCACCGGACGTGGCCCAGCTGAACCTCTGGAGCCAGTCGGTGGAGGCCGGCTTTGTGGACCAGGTGACCGCACACGCGCTCTTCTCATCTCAGGTGGAGTCACAGCAGGTTGGCGGAAACCTGCTGGTGCTGACGCAGCTGCCGGCGCAGTGAGCGTCACGGTAGCGGCACTGCATACGGTCGCGATCAAGGGCACGCGCCCGCTCAGCGTCGCTGAGGTGAAGCTCGACGAACGGGGAGCGGCCGGCGATCGGCGCTTCTTCCTGGCCGACACGCGCAACCGGATGCGAAACAGCAAGCAGATCGGCTGTCTCCAGCAGCTGGTAGCGGAGTTCACTGACGGTTGCCTGAGGGTCTGCTTCCCGGACGGCAGCACTGTTGAGGCCCAAGTCGAGCTGGGCGAGCCAGTGCGCTGCCAGTTCTATTCGCATCAGGTTTCGGGCCGCCTGCTTGGCGGCCCCTTTGGGGCGGCGATATCCGAGTTCTGCGGCGAGCCGCTGCGGTTGTTCGAGACGGGGTCGGCGGTGGACCGCGGGGCCGCGGGAGCGGTGAGCCTGATATCGCGGGGCTCGCTGCAGCGGCTGGCAGAACAGGCCGGCGCCGAGCACGTCGACGCTCGCCGCTTCCGCATGCTGATCGAGGTAACCGGGGTCGCGGCACATGGCGAGGATGGCTGGCTCGCCCAGCGGCTGCAGGTCGGTGGTGCGGTGCTGCGCTTTGATGGCCACGTAGGACGCTGCCTGGTCACGAGTCGCGACCCCGACACCGGCGAGGTTACGCTGCCGACACTCGATCTCCTGCGCGCCTACCGCAGCGGGCTTGACCGCACCGAGCCGCTGCCGTTCGGTGTCTACGGGCGCGTGCTCAGCCCGGGCGCGGTGCGGGTCGGCGACACCGTCACGCCACTGGCCTGATCGCAGACAAAGTCAGTGAACGCGCCCACCAGCGGCCGCTGTGGCCCGACCGCGGAGTGGA
>JAJYHG010000262.1 GCA_021784895.1 Actinomycetes bacterium | reverse complement strand
GAGCACGCGGACAGGCAGTGAGCCGGTGGGCCGCGCCCGCGCGGCTCTTGCCCAGATCGCGGCCGCCGCAGGGATCGACACGGAGGTCAGAATCGAAGACTCCGGGGAGGCGATCACGGCGGAGTTGGTCGGTGGGGACTTGGCTGTCTTGATCGGAGTACATGGACGGACGATCGACGCGGTACAACATCTCGTCCACCGGATCGCCTTCCACGGCATCAGCGAGCGCAGGCCGTTGACCGTGGACGCAGCCGGTTACCGGGCGCGACGGGCAGCCGCCCTGCAGGCACTCGCCGACCGGGCAGCCGACCAGGCGGCGCGGGAGCGGCATCCAATTGCTCTGGAGCCGATGAGCGCGCAGGAGAGGAAGGTGGTGCACGAACACCTGAAAACACGCGCGGATGTAGCCACGTACTCCGAAGGGGAAGAGCCGGCGCGTAGACTTGTCGTGGCGCCACTGAGCGCCTAGGACGCGACGTTTCACGTTTTTCTTGACGGTGAAACAGCGGCCCTGGTAGAACTCGTTCGTGGCTGCTATGAGCGAGTTTGAACGCGGCGTGGTCGTCGGTCTGTTGATCGGCGAGGGTTCGTTTGGCGGCGATGGCAAGCAGCCGCAGGTGACCCTCCGAATGCACACGCGGCATGCCGCGCTATTCCGGTGGCTGATGAAACGCTTCCCCCGTGCGCGACTGTATGGCCCGTACACGCACGGTGGACGCTCGTATTACCAGTGGATGGCTCGAGGCGCTGTGCTGGTCGATGATCTCCTACCGGTGCTCGAGCAATACCTCGTAGCAGACCTGGACGCGCATGCCGCGGATCGGTTCACGGCAATGTGCGAGCGTTACGGGGCCTTCATAGCTCGCTCGCGCGACCAGCGGCAGGTGGCTCCACGCGTGCCAGAGCTCGATCCCCACGGCGACGGTGCCTGACGGTCCGCTGGCAGCCTCTGGGCTCGCGCGACTGCAACGACAGTTCGGCCTGGAACTGACGCAGACGCGCCAGTTGCGAGACCTGGTCCGGCTTTTAGCCGAGGAAGAACATGCTCCGACCACGGTGCGCGAGCCGGCACGTGTGCTTGACGAGCACATTGCGGACGCGCTCAGCGCTCTAGCCTTGCCAGCGCTCCGCAAAGCGGCCATGATCGTGGACGTTGGGTCAGGTGCGGGCTTGCCTGGACTGCCGCTCGCCATCGCTCTACGCGACGCAAGGGTCACGCTCTTGGAGGCGACGGGCCGGAAGTGCGCCTTCCTCTGCGCCCTCACCAAACGGCTGGAGCTTGCCAACGTGCAGGTCGTTCACTGCCGCGCGGAGAGCTGGTCGGCGGGCGCTGGGCTGGCGGACGTCGTGACCGCGCGGGCTGTCGCTCCCTTGGATGTTGTTGTTGAGTACGCCGCTCCGCTATTGAGGCTCGGCGGGGTTCTGGTGGCCTGGCGTGGTCAGCGGGACGCAAGCGCCGAAGCCGACGCCGGGCGGGCGGCTGATCTGCTCGGGATGACAGCAGAGATCCCGATCGCAGTCGAGCCCTACCCCGGTTCAGTGCACCGGCACCTCCACGTGTTTTTGAAAGTGGCGCCGACGCCTCCACGGTTTCCGCGACGCGAGGGCGTTGCCCGTAAGCGCCCATTGGGCCGGCTTCGTGGGGCCCAGCCAGCGGTCCATGACAGAGATGCGTTTCCTCGCAGTTAGCGACCCGAGGGCCCCCCGTGGTGGACCGAACGCCAGCTGGCACGCTAGTTTCACGTAGAGCGGCTATGGGTGTGGTCTACGCCATCACGAACCAGAAGGGGGGGGTCGGCAAGACGACCACCGCCGTCAACCTCTCGGCGTGCATCGCCGAAGCTGGCTACGAAGCTCTGCTGGTCGATATTGATCCGCAGTGCAACGCCACCGTCGGCGTGGGCCTGGACAAGGGCATCGAGCCGAACGTGTACGAGCTGCTCAGCGGAGAAGCGACAATCGACGAGGTCGTGGTCGCGAGCGCGATCGAGCACCTGTGGGTAGCGCCTGCGAGCCCTGATCTAGCCGGAGCAAACGTCGAACTGCCGCGGCTTGCGGGCTCAGAGCTGAGGCTGCGAGAGGCCCTTGGCAACGTTCGCGAACGCTACGCGTTCACACTGCTCGACTGTCCTCCGTCGCTCGGCCCGCTGACGGTGAATGCTCTGGTTGCGGCAGATCGCGTGCTGGTCCCGGTTCAGGCGGAGTACTTTGCGCTGGAGGGACTCGCCGGTCTGCTTGACACACTGTCGCTCGTGCAGCGAGAGCTCAACCCCCGTCTCACCGTGGCTGGCATGGTGGTCACGATGTACGACGCGCGGACGCGGCTCGCACAGGACGTTCAGCGAGAGATGCGCGCGCACTTCCCCGATCTCGTCTTTGAGACCGTGATCCCCCGAAACGTTCGGATTGGTGAAGCCCCCAGTTTCGGCAAACCTGTCATACATCACGATCCGCACTCGGCCGGCGCGACTGCGTACTTTGAACTCGCCAAGGAGGTCGCCTCGCGTGCCTGAACAGAACAAAGGGATGGGACGTGGACTTGCGGCGATACTCGCGGTGGCTCCACGCGACGGGCGTGAGGAGCTGCGCCAGATACCAGTGGAGCTGCTGACGGTCAATCCACATCAGCCGCGCCGCATCTTCGACGACCAGGCACTCCTGACGCTGGCTGAGTCGATACGGGCACTGGGCGTGATCCAGCCAGTCCTGGTCAGGCCGCTGCCGGGGGGCCGCTATGAGCTGATCGCGGGGGAGCGGCGTTGGCGCGCCGCCCAGCTGGCCGACCTCGACATGATCCCCGCAGTTGTGCGAGAGACCGGCGATGCGGCGACACTCGAGCTCGCGGTGATCGAGAACATGGCTCGCGAGGACCTGACGCCGGTCGAAGAGGCGCGCGCTTGTGCTGCCCTGGTGGAGGAACTGGGTCTCACTCGCGAGGAGGTGGGACTCCGCGTGGGCCGCAGCCGTGTCGCGGTATCCAATCTGATCCGCTTGTTAGAGCTTCCCGACGAAGCGCTCGAACTGCTCGATCGGCGTGAGCTCAGCGAGGGTCATGGTCGCGCACTGCTCCTGACTGGAGACAACTCGCTGCGCCGCAGCCTGGCGCGTCAGGCAGCTAGCCAGGGCTGGTCGGTCCGTGAACTCGAAGCGCGCGCCCGTGCGGCTCAGGGCGAGCGCGCCGCTGCTCACCGCGGTGGTTCACCCGACGTGGCAGGCGAGAGCAATGACGCCGACCGCCAGGCTGCCGTCGAACAGATCACGGATATGCTCGGAGCTGCGCTTGGGGCCGAAGTCGACGTGCGTGCCGGCGTTGGCGGGTTCACCATACGTCTGAGGGTCGCGTCCGTCGAGGAGGCGCTGGCGCTAGCCGAGCGTATCTCCGGGTGATACGCGGCGATAGAGCCTGACGCTCTGGAAGCCGGGCGCCACCACTGGATTGGTCCGTCAGCGATCCGTCTAGCCAGGTAGACTTAATTCCGCCGTGGTAGACAAAGGGTTGGATGAGGAGCTGCTGACCGCTGCGTTGCGCGCTCGCGACCGGATGGTGAAGCTTCAGCGTCAGACCGATCAGGCCAGGGTCGTCTACCAGCACGCGATCCGGCTTCTGCACTTCCACGGTAGCTCGATGCGTGAAATCGCCGATGGGCTCGGGCTCAGCTATCAGCGTGTGCACCAGATGATCGACCTCTCCGCTGGCAAGGGTCCGCTCAAGCGCCGGGCTGCAGCCTGCACATGCTCATTTTGCGCCGCTCCCGGAGACGCCGGACAGGTGATCGCTGGTCCTTGGGCTCAGATCTGTAGCGGCTGCGTGGGGCTCGCGCAAGAGGTCATCTCGGACTCGGTGCCGCGCGCCAATGCCGCCACGTTCATGACCCCGGTTGCGCCCGGCGGTAAGGGCCGCTGCGTTTTCTGCGGGCGCAAGCGAGCGGGTGCTCGGCGGATGGCCTGGGTGCCGGGTGGTCAGTCGCACGCGGCCCATCGCGGGCGGCGTGCTGGGGCCAGAGCCCGAATCTGCGCGGAGTGCGTATGCCTGGCGGCAGAAATGCTCGCCGAAGGCACGAACGGGGCATAGGCCCGGGAAAGGACGCCCACCCGGGTGCGGCGCCCTGCAGGTCCACCCGCAGCTCCCGGGCTCGTTCGCAGCGACGCGCAGGCTGCTCTAGGAAAACGTGTGTGCAAATCCGCGCCAGATGTCCAGAAACGCGGTCACCGGTTTCCGGCTGGCCGCTGCCCGGACATGCAGCCATCATCTCGGCGGCCGCGCCCTGACAGCACGCGCGGAGCCCAACCCTTCCGCGTCACCACCGACCCGCGTCCGTGGGGCCGGCAATCCGAGACCACCGCGATGACGCGGGCCTCACCCAGGCCCGGCTCGCCGACCGGGCAGCCCTCTAGGAGCCGCCTCCCGAGTGTCAGCCGCGACGCGCCATCGCCGCCGACCCTAACCTCGAGCCGCATGGCATCTGTGCGCGCAAGCCACATCGACCCGGACGCGACATGGTCCTCGCCGCAGCGAGGACCGCGAGCCACGGGTGGCTTACTGCCGGTCTTCTACGCCTCAGACGATCGGCCAAGCCGGTGCTGGACGTCGCGCTCGAGGCACGGAATCTGGCCAGCGCCCATCATCGCCGGCGACGCCCCGCGGCGCAGCTATCGCACTGCTCTCCATACGAGCGGGGATCGACAACTGCCGCACGATGAGCAGCGCGAACGGATCGCGACCCGCGACCGGGCCCACTTCTGGCCATCCCGCTCACCGTGCCCGGGATGGCGAACGGTGGTCGGCGCTAAGATTTCGCATTCCTGAGGTCGCGGGTTTGAGCCTGGAGTGCCGGGGAAGTGCCATCTGGCGTGCTTTCCCGCATGAGCCGCTCACGAAAGGCCCGCCACCGCAGCCGAAGGGCGATTAGCTCAGTCGGTTAGAGCGCTTCTCTGATAAGGAAGAGGTCCCAGGTTCGAATCCTGGATCGCCCACTCACAGGTCTTCACGTTTGACCCAGTGTGATGTTCACGTTTGGGGTGGATGGAGGGCTCGCGCGGGCGGCGGGCTGGACTGTTGAGCCGCGCCGGCCAGCGTGGGAGGGCTGGGGCGGGGCCGGTGAACCTCGGCATGGCGCCAGGCGTATAACAGGCAGATGTCAAACGAGACGGGCCTCATCGAGGAACTCCGGAGCGGCGACCCGCAAGGGGCGACGCGTGCGCTCTATCGAACCTACGGTGGCGAGCTCTACGGCTTCGCGGCCAACCGGCTCGGAGACCAGGGGCTGGCGGAAGAGGCGGTGCAGGACATATTCGTGCGCGCCTGGCGCGGCGCTGGCCGCTACGACCCGGCCCGCGGGTCGGTTCGCACCTGGCTCTATGCGATCGCGCGCAACGCGGTGATCGACATCGAGCGCCAGCGCGGGCGACGGCCACCAGCTCCGCCGCGGACGCCGGACGACGGCAGCGAGGAACGGGACCCCTCCGAACCGATCGAAACGGCGCTCCTGCGCTATCAGGTCCAGCTTGCCTTATCGAGGCTGACCTCCGAGCACCGCCAGATGATCACGCTGGCTCACTTTCAGGGACTCGCGCTGTCAGAGATTGCGAGCCTGACCGGCCTGCCGCTGGGTACTGTCAAGAGCCGTCTGCACTACGCCACCCGCAGTCTGCGGCTTGCCTTGGAGGAATTGGGGGTGACGCCGTGAGTACCTGCGAGGCGCTGCGCATGTCGCTTTCGGCATACGCGCTGGGAGCACTGGAAGGGCCCGAGCGAGACGAGGTCGCACGCCACGTCGAGGCTTGCCCCGACTGCCGCGCGGAGTTCCTGGAGATTTCCCGTCTCCCCGGTCTGCTAGACCTCGCGGGGGCAGCCGAGCTCTCGCCGGCGGTGCCCCCGCCATTGCTCGAGGCGTCAGTGCTTGCGGCCCTTCCGCGACCGGTACACCGGGATCGCGTGGGCCGCCGCGGCGTG
>JAJYHG010000184.1 GCA_021784895.1 Actinomycetes bacterium | reverse complement strand
GGTGCTGCCCGCTGGGCTCGCGGCTGCGGGCGGTGGCGTGGACGCCTGCGGCAGCGTCTCAGTCTGCGCGGGGGCCGCGGCGGCAGCGCTGTTCTGGCCGGGCGTGGCGCTGGCGGCGGCGCGCTGTCCGGCCCTGGCGCTGGTAACGGGCTTGGCGGCGGGCTGCGCCGCGGCTGGCGCGGAGGCCGGCTGGACGGCGGTGGTGGAGGCGGGCGGCTGGCTCTGAACGCTCACGGTGGCTGTGATCTGGCTGTGCTGCTGCTCCTGCTGGAGGATCTGCATCGCCGCAACCACGTAGTCGTGCCAGATGATCGCCGGGTAGGTGCCGCCCTCCACGGGCCCGCCGCGGAACTCGTTCAGCATCGGCTTGCCGTCGTTCGGGTAGCCGGCCCAGACCGCGACCGTCATCTGCGGCGTGTAGCCGACGAACCAGGCGTCCACGAAGTTGTTGGTGGTGCCGGTCTTGCCAGCCACGTTGACGCCTGGGATCGCGGCGGCCGTGCCGGTCCCGGCGGGGTCGTTGACGGGCCCGTAGAGCAGTTGCGTGAGCTCGGCGTCGACCTTGGGGGTGAGGATCCGGTCGGTCTTCATCGTGGCCGCGTTGGTGATCGTGTGCTGCCGGCAGGGCTTGCAGCCGGAGATCGAGTCGATCCCGATCGCGCCGGCGTTGATGTCGCCAAGGATGGGATTGAAGACCTTGACGCCGTCGTTGGCGGCGGTCGAGTACGCGTGTGCCATGTCCAGCGCGGAGACGCCGTACTTCAAGCCTCCGAGGATCATCGACGGGTTGATCGAGACCGGCGAGCGGATACCCATCAGGTGGGCGTAGTGGGCGATCAGCCCGGTGCCGACCTTGGTGCCGAGCTGGGCGAAGACGCTGTTGTCGGATACCGCCGTGGCGACCGTCATCGGGATCCAGCCGAGGTAAGCGTTGGCGAAGTTGTGGATCGGGAAGCGGCCGGTGCCGTTGGGCGCGGCGAAGGCGTTGCCGTTGCGCTGCACGAAATGGATCGTGATGTGGCGTGAGTCAAACAGCGTGTTTGGGGTGATGGTGCCGTTGGCCAGGGCGGCCGACAGCGTGAAGAGCTTGAAGGCTGAGCCGGGCTGGCGGTAGCCCATGGTGGCGAGGTTGAAGGGCTCCTTGGCGTAGTTGCCGCTGCCGCTGACCATGGCGCGGACCTCACCGTTTGCGTTGTCGATCGCGACGAGCGACGCGCTCGGGAGGCCATGGCCCGGCGGCAGTACGGCGTTCACCGTTGCCTGAGCAGCCTGCTGGAGCGGCAGGTCGACGCTGAGACGGATCCTCAGGCCACCGTAATAGGCCTCATACTGCGCCGCCTTGGGCGAGAGGCCCTCCGCTTCGAGCGCGTGCACGATCAGCGGCTCGACCCAGCTTGTGAAGTAGGGCGCCGCTGTCGGCTGCTGCTGGGGCAGCTGTATCTGCGCGGGCTTCGGCAGCGGGGTGTTGAGCGCTTGCACGTACTGGGCCCGCGTGAGGTAGTGCTGGTCGTACATGTCCTTGAGGACCACGCCGTTGCGCCGGGCGAGTGCTGCGGCCGGATGCAGGGCTGGGTCGAAAGCTGCCGGGTTTGCGACCATTGCGGCCAGCAGCGCCGCCTGCGCTGGGGTTAGCATGCTCGCGCACGCAGGGGTATGCGGGTCTGCGGTGGTCGCGTCACCGCAGCCGCCGTGGCGCGGCTGCGATGGGTTTGACGCGTTGTAGCCGTGGTCCCAGCCGAAGTACACGCGCGCGGCGGCCTCGATCCCGAGCGCGCCGTTGCCGAAGTAGATCGTGTTCAGGTACTCGGTGAGGATCTTCTCGTGCGACCAGTGATGCGATAGCTGGAAGGCCATGCCGGCCTCGATCAGCTTCTCGGCGATCGTGCGGTGGTCTTCCTCCTGGCGGACGTTCTTGATGAACTGCTCGGGGATTGTCGAGGCGCCCTGGAGCCGGCCGCCGGTGAGGTCAGAGAGGGCGGCGCGCAGCACGCCACGGATGCTGATCCCCGACTCGCTCCAGAAGCCGCGGTCCTCGACGGCGACGATCGCATGCACCATGTTCTGCGAGATCTGGTTCCAGTTGTCGATCGCGGGTGTGCTCGCTGGTGCCAGCGGCCCGATCGGGCGGCCCATGTCGTCATACATGTAGGAGTCGACGTTGTGGCTGAACTGGACCGTGTTCTGGAGCTGGGGCAGGTAGGCGGCGATCGAGGTGAGCACCCCGAAGAGCGCCGATACGAGCGCCAGGGCCGTGAAGGCCGCCAGCACGAGCAGCAGCCGCCGCTTGTGCATGCGCGGGCGCTTGGGACGGTGCCAGCGCCCGCGTCTGGGCGCTGCCGGCGGCGGCAGCGCAGGGAGAGCTTGTAGGGGGCGCTCGGCCTCTGTCGGGGTGTAGTCGTCGACGCTCATGGCAACGCAACGGGCCGCCGGCGGCACCGCCGGCCGTGCGGAACGCCGTGGCGGCACCCGGCGCCCGCGGAGAGCAGCCGCGCGGACGGCACTCTCCAGGGCGAGTGAGTGTACCCGCTGGACGGGTCCAAACGCCAGCTGCATGCAGCCTCCGGCTCGACGCCGTGGGCACTACGATCTGCGGTCGTGAGCTTGGATCCGGCACAGGCCGCCGCATGGCTGGCGCGCAACGCGGTGGACTGCCTGCCCGCGGGTGGGCTCGAGGCCAAACTGGGAGCCGGCAGGCCGCTGCGCGTCAAGCTGGGGATCGACCCCACGGCGCCGGACATACACCTCGGTTTCACGGTCGTGCTACAGAAGCTGCGCGAGTTCCAGGACGCGGGCCACACCGTGGTGCTGATCATCGGTGACGGGACCGCCCGCGTGGGCGACCCGAGCGGGCGCTCGGCCACGCGTCCGATGCTGAGCTTGGAGGAGATCAGGGCGAACGCAGCCACCTTTCAGGAACAGGCGATGAAGGTTCTTGACCGTGAGCGGCTTGAGGTGCGCTTCAACGGCGACTGGCTGGACATGTCGATGGCCGACCTGCTGCGTCTGCTCTCGACGACCACCGTGGCCCACCTGATCGAGCGCGACGACTTTGCCAAGCGGCTTGGCGCCGGGACGCCGGTGGCGATGCTGGAGCTGCTGTATCCGCTGCTGCAGGGCTATGACTCGGTGGCCGTCAGAGCCGATGTCGAGCTCGGCGGGACCGATCAGAAGTTCAACCTGCTGCTGGGCCGCGATATCCAGCGGGCGTACGGACAGGAGGGTCAGGTGATCATGACGATGCCGCTCCTGACCGGAACGGACGGCGAGCGCAAGATGTCGAAGTCGCTCGGGAACTACATCGGGGTAACCGAGCCGCCCGAAGAGATGTACGGCAAGACGCTCAGCATTCCGGATACCTCGCTTGCATCGTGGTATGCGTTGCTGCTTGGGCGGGCAGAGCCGCCCGGCAGCGGACCTCGTGATGCGAAGCGCGAGCTCGCCCGGGCGCTGGTGGAGCGCTTCCATGGCCACGGCGCCGCCGCCGCCGCGCAGGCCGCGTTCGACCGCGTCCACATCGACGGCGGGGTGCCCGACTCTGTGTCAGAGGTGTCCTTTGAAGCTCATGCGGGGACCGTCCACATGCCAGCCCTGCTCGCACGGGCGTTCGGGGTATCCACTTCGGAGGCGCGCCGGTCGCTGCGCCAGGGCGGGGTGAGGCTGGATGGCGAGCCGCTGGCGCCAGACCAGCTGGAGCTGCCGGCAGGGGTGGTCACGGGCCGCGTACTGCAGCTCGGGCGGCGCCGCTTTGCGCGGGTCACGGTCCTCTGAGCCGAACGGCTCGAGGGCACAGCGCAGAACGGCGCCCGGTGCGCTACCTTTCTGCCTGCGGCGAGCGCAGCCACGCGTCTCCCAAGTTGGGTGCATTGCGCCCCCAAGCGAGAAGTGGCTATACTCATCTGCCCCGAGCGCTCTGCGCGCTCGGCGCGTCGGCGAGCGGGAAACCCCCTCTCGCCGGAGGCGACGGTCTTTGAAAACTCAACAGCATGCGCACCTCGGCCTGCCTAAGGGCCGAGAGTGTGTCCAGGTTCGACACCGTCGCCGGACGGCTCCGAGAGGAGCCGGAAGATGCGGCGGTGCCAAGATTGAAACCCGTCTCGTCTCCCGGAGCCGCCCGTGTACTGGCTGCTCCCGATGGCCGCGATAGCGGCCGGGCGTGGGGGCGAGGGCCTCTCCCACCAGCGGGGAGGCCCAGGTTTTCGCTCGCCCGGCTCGCGCGGTCTGACCGCCTGGGCCATCGAGGGCGAGCGGTATTCCTGACAACTCTTTGTGAGCAGTTCTTCACGGAGAGTTTGATCCTGGCTCAGGACGAACGCTGGCGGCGTGCCTAACACATGCAAGTGGAGCGACGAACCGGGCTTTTAGCCCGGGGCAAAGCCGCGAACGGGTGAGTAACACGTGGGTAACGTGCCCCGATGATTGGGACAACCCGAGGAAACTCGGGCTAATACCAAATGTGCCCTCTGGCCACAAGGCCTCTGGGGAAAGGAAGCTTCGGCCTCCGCATCGGGATCGGCCCGCGGCGCATTAGCTTGTTGGTGAGGTAACGGCTCACCAAGGCGACGATGCGTAGCTGGTCTGAGAGGACGATCAGCCACACTGGGACTGAGACACGGCCCAGACTCCTACGGGAGGCAGCAGTGGGGAATCTTGCGCAATGCGCGAAAGCGTGACGCAGCAACGCCGCGTGGGTGAAGAAGGCCTTCGGGTTGTAAAGCTCTTTCAGTTGGGACGAAGCTTCGCCGGTGAACAGCCGGCTGGAGTGACGGTACCTTCAGAAGAAGCCCCGGCTAACTACGTGCCAGCAGCCGCGGTAATACGTAGGGGGCAAGCGTTGTCCGGAATCATTGGGCGTAAAGCGCGTGTAGGCGGCTCGATAAGTCTGCTGTGAAAGTCCAGGGCTCAACCCTGGAAAGCCGGTGGAAACTGTCGAGCTAGAGTCCGGAAGAGGCGAGTGGAATTCCTGGTGTAGCGGTGAAATGCGCAGATATCAGGAGGAACACCAATTGCGAAGGCAGCTCGCTGGGACGGTACTGACGCTGAGACGCGAAAGCGTGGGGAGCAAACAGGATTAGATACCCTGGTAGTCCACGCCGTAAACGATGGGTACTAGGTGTAGGGGGTGTCGACTCCCCCTGTGCCGACGCTAACGCATTAAGTACCCCGCCTGGGGAGTACGGCCGCAAGGCTAAAACTCAAAGGAATTGACGGGGGCCCGCACAAGCAGCGGAGCATGTGGTTTAATTCGACGCGACGCGAAGAACCTTACCTGGGCTTGACATGTTTCTGACCGCCGTGGAAACACGGTTTCCCTTCGGGGCAGAATCACAGGTGGTGCATGGCTGTCGTCAGCTCGTGTCGTGAGATGTTGGGTTAAGTCCCGCAACGAGCGCAACCCCCGTCGCATGTTGCCAGCATTAAGTTGGGGACTCATGCGAGACTGCCGGTGACAAACCGGAGGAAGGTGGGGATGAGGTCAAGTCATCATGCCCCTTATGTCCAGGGCTACACACGTGCTACATTGGCGCGTACAGAGGGCTGCAAGACCGCGAGGTGGAGCGAATCCCTTAAAGCGCGTCTCGGTTCGGATTGCAGGCTGAAACTCGCCTGCATGAAGGTGGAGTTGCTAGTAATCGCGGATCAGCATTGCCGCGGTGAATACGTTCCCGGGCCTTGTACACACCGCCCGTCACACCATGGGAGTGAGCAACACCCGAAGCCGGTGGCCTAACCCGCAAGGGAGGGAGCCGTCGAAGGTGGGGCTCGTGACTGGGGTGAAGTCGTAACAAGGTAGCCGTAGCGGAAGCTGCGGCTGGATCACCTCCTTTCTAGGGAAGCCCCGTATCGGGGCACCCGGAGCCCGTCAGGCAATCCTGCCTGGCGAGTCCAACGCTGCAAACCAGCCTCGCGCTGGCCGGCGTCGGCGGTGCATCCGGACTAGAAATGTCGACCGGGCCTGGCAGCCTCGCCGCCGTGAGCGATCATGG
>JAJYHG010000264.1 GCA_021784895.1 Actinomycetes bacterium | reverse complement strand
GGATCAAAGGCGGCGCCGCCGGCGGTGGCCTCAGCCAGGTTGTTCCGATGGAGGACCTCAACCTGCACTTCACCGGCGACATCCACGCTATCGGCGCGGCCAACAACCTGCTGGCAGCGATGATCGACGCGTCGATCCTGCACGGCAACCCGCACAAGATCGATGCCCTGCGGATCGGCTGGCGGCGGGCGGTGGACATCAACGACCGGGCGCTGCGCGACATCACGATCGGCCTCGGCGGCCGAGCCAACGGCTATCCGCGCGAGACTGGCTTCGACATCACCGCGGCCTCCGAGGTGATGGCGATCATGGCCGTGTCGCGTGACCTCATGGATCTGCGGCGCCGGCTTGGGGCGATCACCGCGGCCTACTCATACGACGGCGGCGAGCCGATCACTGCCGAGGATCTGAGGGCGGCCGGCGCGATGGCGGTGCTGCTCAAGGATGCGCTCAAGCCCAACCTGGTGCAGACCCTGGAAGGTCAGCCGGTGCTCATGCACTGCGGGCCGTTCGCGAACATCGCGCACGGCAACAACTCGCTGGTCGCCGACCTGATCGGCATGAAGCTCGGTGACTACGTGGTGACCGAGTCCGGGTTCGGCTCCGACATGGGGATGGAGAAGTTCTTTGACATCGTCTGCCGCTTCGGCAAGCTGACGCCGTCGGCCGCCGTGCTGGTGACCACGGTGCGGGCGATCAAGCACCACGGCGGACTGGAGGCTGGCCCCCACACGGATCGTTCCACGGCCATGCACGCGATCGAGGCCGGCTTTGCCAACGTCCGCCGTCACCTGCGCACGATCACGACCTTCGGCGTACCGGCCGTGGTGGCCGTCAACCGGATGCCGGGCGACACCAACGAGGAGGTCGAGGTGTGCAAGCGGTTAGCACTCGAGGCGGGCGCCTTCGCGGCGGAGGTCAACGAGGGGTTCATGAAGGGGGGCGCCGGCTCGGCTGCCCTGGCCGCGGCGGTCGTTGAGGCGTGCGAGCAGCCCAACAGCTTTCACCACCTCTACCAGGATGACGAGCCCATCCAGGACAAGATCGAGGCAGTCGCGACCAAGGTGTACGGCGCCCGCGACGTCTACTTCTACCCAGAGGCTGAGGCCAAGCTCGCCCAGTTCACGCGCGCGGGCCTTGCCAGCTTTCCCGTCTGCATGGCCAAGACGCACCTGTCGCTGTCGGCCGACCCGACGCTGCTTAACGCGCCCGAGAACTTCACCCTGCCGGTGCGCGACATCCGTGCCTACACGGGGGCGGGATGGCTGGTGCCATTGTGTGGCGACATAGTGCAGATGCCCGGACTCGGTAAGACGCCGGCGGCGGTGAACATCGACATCGACGAGAACGGGCGCACCGTCGGCCTGTTCTAGGCTGCTGAGGCACGGTGGCCGAGGGCAAGACAGCCGAGGCGGGGATCTCCCCGCTCGCCAGCGAGCAGCTGAGCGAGATCCTGCGGCGGATCGAGGCGCGCACGCCTGCGCCGGCGAGCGGCACCGCGGCCGCAATCGTGTGCGCGACCGCTGCTGCGCTGGTGGGGATGGTCGCCGCCTACCAGGGTGAGCAGCCTATGCGGCCGGAGGCCGGCGCGCGCGCGGCCCGGTTGCGCGCGCGAGCGCTCGAGCTCGCGCAACTCGACCTCGACTCCTACCAGCCGGTGCTCGATGCGCTGCGCCTGCCCAGCTGGAACCCACGCCGGGGCGCGGCGCTCGCGGCCGCGCTGTCGGCCGCAGCCGAGGTGCCGCTTCAGATCGCCGCCGTGTCCGCTGAGGTCGCTGCGCTGGCCGCGGAGCTCGCGCCCGCTGCCAGCCGCCATGCGCTCGGCGACGCCGCCAGCGCAGCAACGCTGGCTGAGGCAGCGTGCGCTGCGGCCGCGCTGCTGGTGCAGCTCAACCTGCGCGATTCAGGCGAGGCGCAACGGCGCGAGCTGGCTGCGTCGCTGGCGCTCAAGGCGGCCGAGGCGCGCGCGAACGCACTCGCACCCACACGCGCACACGGTTGAGTCCTGCTTCCGCCGAAGAGGCCCAGAACGAGAACCCGCCGGGGGCAGCGACACTACGGTGTTCCGGCGCTCGCCGCCGCGGCGCGCTCGCCGTCACGCTTGCGCACGGCGTTGGACAACGCCCGCACATAGCCGCGCGCGGCAGCCTCGACGATATCGGTTGAGACCCCCTGGCCGGAGCCGCTCACACCACCGACCTCGACCACGATCGAGGTCTCCCCCAGCGCGTCCTGCCCGCCGGTCACCGCCCCGATCCGGAACTCCCGCAGCCGCGCGTCGACGCCGGTGGCGACGTTGATCGCGCGGAAGATCGCGTCGATCGGGCCGTCGCCGCCGAAGGAGCCCTCTAGCACCTCACCACCCGGCCCGCGCAACCCGACCCGGGCGTGCGGCGGGCGCCGCGTGGATGACTCGGCGTCGAACCACTCGAGCGTGTAGCCCGCCTCCTCAGAGGCCTCACGCAGCTCGTCGGTCAAGAGCGCCTCCAGGTCCATCGCCGTGACCTGCTTCTTCTTGTCGGCGATCTCCTTGAAGCGCCGGAAGGCCTGGTTCAGCGCCGGCCCCGACACCTCATAGCCCAGCTCGCTCAGCGCCTGCGCGAGCGCGTGGCGCCCCGAGTGCTTGCCCAGCACCAGCTGGTTTGACTCGAGCCCGATCGACCGCGCGTCCATGATCTCGAACGTCGAACGCTCCTTGAGCACCCCGTCCTGATGGATCCCCGACTCGTGCGCGAAGGCGTTGCGCCCGATGATCGCCTTGTTCGGTGCGACCGGATAGCCGGTCAGCCGCGAGACGATCCGCGAGGTCCGGGCGATCTCCCGCGTCACAGCGACCGTGTGGACGCCCAGCTCGGCCTGGCGGGTGTCGATCAGCATGATCAGCTCCTCGAGCGCCGCGTTCCCGGCCCGCTCACCAATGCCGTTGACCGCACACTCGACCTGCCGCGCACCGACCATCACACCGGCGACCGAGTTGGCAACCGCCAGGCCGAGGTCGTCGTGGCAGTGAACCGACAGCACCACATCGCGCAGGCCCGGGACCAGCTCATACAGCCGGCCCAGGAAGGCCGCGTACTCGTGCGGCAGCGCGTAGCCCACCGTGTCGGGGATGTTGATCGTGCTCGCGCCCTCCTCCAGGGCGATCGCCACGATCTCGGCAGTGAACTCGACGTCGGAGCGGGTCGCGTCCATGGGCGAGAACTCGACGTCCTCGCAGAACGAGCGGGCGTGCGCGACCGCCTCGCGCGCCAGCCGGCGCACGTCGTCGCGCGTGTTCTGCATCTGGTGGCGGATGTGGATGTCAGAGGTCGAGATGAACGTGTGGATCCGCAGCCGCTCAGCATCCTTGAGCGCGCTGAAGGCGGTGTTGATGTCCTCCGGGAAGGCGCGTGCGAGTCCGGCGATAACCGGCCCCTCGACCCCCCGGGCGATCGCCTGCACGGCCTCAAAATCGCCGGGTGAGGCGATCGGGAAGCCGGCCTCGATCACGTCCACCCCGAGCCGCGCAAGCTGCTGAGCGATCTCGAGCTTTTCGTGCGCGTTCAGCGAGATGCCGGGCGACTGCTCGCCGTCCCGCAGCGTGGTGTCGAAGATGATTACTCGGTTGGGGTCCTGCGATGGCGCCATCGGATGCCTCCTTCTGCTCTCGTCCTGCTTCCTCTCGTGCTTGGTTTGCGGCTACATGCGGCCGCCGGCGCGCTATTCCCCCCGCAGGGGGAGGAGAAGAAGGTGAAGGCCGAGGGCGTGTGCCATCGCTGCCAAGCCTAGCTGCCGCGAGCCGATCCCGCAAGCGTGGCGGCAAGACCACTGCCGGGAGCGCTGGGGCGGGCCCGCTTGGCCCGCCCCTCCCTTCGCCCGGCGAGTCACAGCGTCACGGTGACCCCGGTCACGAACCCGTCGCTGGCGGCGATCTCCCGCACCAGCGCCTCGGGTACCGCCACGTCGGTGGTGATCACCATTGCCGCGTAGGGCTCCTGGCCCGAGCCATCGGGCTGACGGCCGACAATCGAGGAGACGATGTTGACGCCGTGCGCGCCGAACAGCGTCCCGACCCGGCCGAGCATGCCGGGACGGTCGTGGTAGCGGAACATCGTCACGTGGTCCTCGAGCTGCACCTGGAAACGCTGCCCCCAGGCCTCCAGCAGATGCGGCCGGTTGAGGTTGCCGATCACCGTGCCCGCGACGGTCGCGGTGTGCTCGCTGCTGGTGACGGTCACCCGGATCAGGTCCGTGTAGTCGCGCACCTGCTCCTGCTTGGCGTCTTCAGTGCTGATCCCGCGCTGCTTGGCGAGCGCGGGCGCATTGACCTCGTTGAGATCCTCCGCTCCGCCCTTGGCGGCCAGCACGCCCATCAGCACGTTGAGGCCGATCAGGCGGGTGTCGCGGGCCGCGAGGCCACCAAGGAAGTCCACCTTTACGGTCTCGATCGCCGCCTCCTCATCCAGTGACGCAGCGATCTTGCCGAGCGCCCGCGCGAGCGGCACGAACGGGGTGAGCGCCTCCATGTCCTCCTCCGGGATCGCCGGGATGTTGACCGCCGTGGTGACCGGCCCGCCGGTCAGCGCCGCGACGATCTGCTCCGCGGCCTGGAAGCCCGCACGGTCATTGGCCTCCGCCGTGGACGCCCCCAGATGCGGGGTGACGATCACGTTCGGGTAGGCAAACAGCGGGTGGTCGGTGACCGGCTCTGACTGGAACACATCCAGCGCGGCCCCCGCCACCTTGCGGCTGTCGAGCGCCGCCTGCAGGTCAGCGTCGACCACGAGCGGGCCGCGGGCAACGTTCAGCACGCGCACGCCGTCCTTGCACTTGGCCAGCACATCGGCATTCAGCCAGCCGGTGGTCTCGGGCGTCTTGGGCAGGTGCAGGGTCAAAAAGTCAGCTGACGCATACACCTCGTCGGCTGTGGCGGCGCGCTCGACACCCAGCTCCCTGTAGCGCTCAGCGCTGACGACCGGGTCATAGGCGATCACGTGCATGCCAAAGGCGCGCGCACGCTCCGCCACCAGCTGGCCGATACGGCCGAAGCCCACGATTCCGAGCGTCTTCTCGTAGAGCTCGACACCGGAGTACTTGGAGCGGTCCCAGCGGCCCGCCTTGAGCGAGGCGTCGGCCTGGGCCACGTTGCGCGCGAGCGCCAGCAGCAGCGCCAGCGTGTGCTCGGCGGCGGTGACGACGTTTGAGAGCGGCGCATTGGCGACCACGATGCCACGCCTGCTCGCCTCGGGCACGTCGACGTTGTCCACCCCGACGCCGGCGCGGCCGATCACCCGCAGGCGCGTGCCCGCAGCCAGGAGCTCGGCATCGAGCTTGGTCGCGGAGCGGATCAGGATGCCGTCAAACTCGCCCAGGCGCTGCTTGACCTGCTCGCGGTCCCAGCCGACACCGAGCTCGACGTCGAAGTGGCGCTTCAGCAGCTCGATGCCGGAGGCACCGACCTTCTCTGCGACGAGGACCTTGGTCATCAGTTCTGCTCCAGGATGTAGTCGATGCACGCGGTCAGCGCCTGCACCTCGGCGGGATCGGTGGCTGGGAACATCGCCACCCGCAGCTGGTTGCGCCCGAGCTTGCGGTAGGGCTCGACGTCGACGATCCCGTTGGCGCGCAGGGTGGCGGCTATCTGCGACGCGTCCGTATCGTCGTCAAAGTCGATCGTGGCGACCACCAGCGAGCGCTTCGCCGGATCCTCGACGAACGGCGTTGCGTGCGCGTGCGCGTCGGCCCAGCCGTAGATGTGCGTCGAGGAGGCTGTGGTACGCGCGACCATGCCGTCCAGGCCGCCGTTTGCGAGCATCCAGTCAATCTGGTCCGCCAGCAGAAACAGCGTCGCGACCGCCGGCGTGTTATAGGTCTGGTCCTTGCGCGAGTTATCGAGCGCCGTGGTCAGCGACAGGAACTCAGGGATCCAGCGGGCTGCACCCACGCTTGGCCGCTCGGCGTCGATGCGCTCGATCCGCTCGAGCGCCGCCGGGCTTGCGAGCGCCAGCCAAAGACCGCCGTCTGAGGCAAAGCCCTTCTGCGGGGCG
>JAJYHG010000118.1 GCA_021784895.1 Actinomycetes bacterium | reverse complement strand
CGATCTGCTTGATCCCTACCGCGACAATCAGATAGTCGTAGCCGACACGGGTTCCGTCGTCGAGCGTGACGGCGTTCTCCGCGGGCTCGAAGCTCACCACCGCCTGCCGGATCCAGGTCGCCTTCCGCGGTAGAACGTCAGCCTGGCGGCGACGGGTCTTCTCCTTGGTCACGACACCGCCACCTACCAGCGTCCACAGCGGCTGGTAGTCGTGCGTCTCCGACGGCTCGATCACCGCCACATCGGGGTCGCGCAGTTTGCGGCAAAGCTGAGCGGCGGCGGTCACGCCACCGGTGCCACCACCGACGATCAGGATCTGGTGGTGCCTGGTCGGCTTGAGCTTGTGAGCCTGCGCAGCGTCCGCCGACGGTACGTCGGATGAAACCGACTCAATGGTCATGCTGGGTTCTCCTTCCTCTCCGTCACACCTGCTCCGTCACACCACGCTTTGACGATAGCTAGTTGCCTTGCAAGTAGCAACTGCCACTCACATTTTTCTCCTGTCGGGCTGATCGCCGATCGCGATCGGCATGCCGATCATGCTCCCCCACTCCGTCCAGGAGCCGTCGTAGTTGCGAGCGCTGACGCCGAGCAGCTCCTGCAGCACAAACCAGGTGTGAGCGCTCCGCTCGCCGATCCGGCAATAGGTGATGGCGGGTGCCGCCAGGTTGACGCCATGTTCCTCAAGCCGGGCCCTGAGCCTCTCTGGATCCAGCAGGCGACCGTCACGCCCGACCGCCACATCCCACGGGACACTCAGCGCACCGGGAATATGCCCTGCCCGCTGCGCCCCCTCATCGGGGTAGCCCGCTTCGGTCAGCACATCGCCCCGGTATTCGGCCGGGGTGCGCACGTCAAGCAGCTGCACGCCACCATCCAGCGCAGCTTTGACGTCGCGCCAGGTGGCGCGCAGGCCCGCCTGCACCTGCGGCCGCAGGGTTGTCTTCGAGCCGTTCTCAGGGGGCGCATCGACGGTCACTGGCCGCTCCTCCGCTAGCCAGGCCTGCCTCCCGCCGTCCAGGATCCGCAGGTCAGCGACTCCATAGAGGCGAAACAGCCAGAAGGCGAAGCACGCGTACCAGTTGCTCTGGTCGCCGTAGAAGACGGCCGTGCTGCGCTCACTGAGCCCAATCCGGTGCCACAGACGCCGAACCGCCTCGATGTCAGGCAGATCGCGGGAGACGGCGTCCTGGAGATCGATGCGCCAGTCCAGGCAGTGAGCGCCGGGGACGTGACCGAGCCGGTAGATGAGCGGCCGCTCATCCACCTCGCAGACCACCAGGTCCGGATCTCCGAGCCTCGCCTGGAGCCAGGCCCCATCGACGAGGACGGCGCCACCGTCACTCATGCCGCCAGACCCGCAAGGTACTCGTCGACGAGGCGCTGGCCGTACGCGGTCAGCACGACGCGATCACCGGCGTGGCGCAGTGGCGCCCGCGCGCCGGTGAAGAACCCGCCCAGCCCGCGCCGGTCGTAACCCCGGCGGCTGCCGATGTTCGCCCATGCCTCCACCGCGACGCCGTGCCTGCCGCCAAGCTCATAAACGTCCACCAGCACCCGCAGATAGCGCTCGGGCCGGCGCCTCGAGCTGCCCGCTGCCGACGCGCTGGCCTCGAGCTCGTTCAAGCTGCGCTCGATCCTCCCGACCGCTGAGCGCACCCGTGCGAGCTCGCTGCGAACCGTCGCCAGCGCGTGCTGCGGGTCTTCAGGCATATGCGCGCGGTCGGGACTGCCCACAGCCCCATGCTAACCCGCTCTTTGAGCCCTGCTCCAGCAGGGCTCAAAGAGCGCGCCGTTGAGCGCCAGGTTCATGCGCGCGCCCATGATCCCCGTCCCGTTGTCCGCAGCGCAGAAGCGGCGCGGCGTCAGGTCGTACTCGATGTTCAGCACCGGTTTGGCAGCCTTCAGGTAGGGACGCAGGAGCCCGCATTCGCGGTACTGGTTGCACTGCTCATCCACGACTCCATCAAAGTACGGCTCTAGCTGGAGAGCCTGGCTCAAGTCGTTCTTCTGAAACACCGCCATGCCCAGCGAGTGGACCTCGCGCGCAACCCATTCGTCGTAGACGAGCTGCTCGTGCGCGGTCAGCGGGAACCCGGTGTGGTTGCTAAAGCCGTCGATATTGTCGGGGTCGACAGCGTCGAAACCCTTGCGCTTGCACATCTCAAAGCGCCTGGTCATGATCGGCTCGAGCACCGAAAGCCGGCGGATGTCAAGCCAGCGTTCACCCGGCCAGCCGTTACCGCGCCCCAGCACCGAGCGGGGAAACTCGCCCGCGTCGGGACGCCAGTTCTCCCATGTGCCGACGTCGATGTAACAGATCACGCGCTTGCCGGCGGCGTGCAGCGCACGCACCCGCGCAGCGCTGGTGTCGAAGCCATCCAGGTCATACGCCTGGACCGGAAGGGTGTAATTGACGTGACCAGTGAGCTGCATGTACCAGGTGAGGTGTTGCGGCGGCCGCCAGCGCGCCATAGCGGGCGGGGCCAGCATCAGCGTCGCCACGCAACTGGCCGCCGCGATCGTCAACGTGCGTCGCATCGCCTGGCAGCGTATCGACAGAAGCCCGCTAAGCTTGCAGGCGCATGGATCTCGGCGACCCGGTGTCATACGAGCTGCTGAGCGCCGGTACGCCGGTGTTCAGCAGCGACGGCGAGCAGATCGGCAAGGTCACCCACGTGCTCGCCGACGAGCACGAGGACCTGTTCGAGGGTGTCGTGCTCGGCGAGCACATCTTCGGCGAGGAGCACCGGTTCGTCGATGTGGAGGAGATCGACCACATTTACGAGCACGGCGTCCAGCTCAAGCTCGATCAGGCCGCCTGCGCGGCCCTGCCGAAGCCGACCGCCAACCCGGCTGTCATGCACGTAGACCCAGCCGCATCCGCATCGGAGTTCCGCCATCAGCGGCTCCACCGCGCCTGGAACCTGGTCTCCGGAAACTACTGACGCACCCATGCGCTGACCCGCAGGGTCGGGCCCATGCCGGCGGCCCCGTAGAGGCCAAACCCATCGAAGCCGTGCCCACCCAGCGCCACACCACGGGCGTACAGCCGTTGGGCGTGCTCCTGCCAGGCCACCCTCACCGCAGGCCGGCGGGGGCTGCAAGTCGCCTTCAGGAGTCGACCAGCGCCCGCAGCGACTGCCTCACTGAGCGGGTGGAGGCGAGCACGGCTGTCGGCTCATAGCCGCAGTGCGCCATGCAGTTGTCACAGCGCGGGTCGTTGCCGCGGCCGTATTTATCCCAGTCGGTCGTCTCCAACAGCTCCTTATAGGTAGCCGCATAGCCGTCCCCGAGCAGGTAGCAGGGCCGCTGCCACCCGAACAGCGAGTAGCTCGGGATACCCCAGGGCGTGCATTCATACTCGACCTTGCCCTCGAGGAAGTCCAGGAACAGCGGCGAGTGGTTGAGCCGCCAGCGTCGCCGGCGTCCGTCTGCAAACGCCGACCGGAACAGCTCTTGGGTCTGGCGCACGCCCAGGAAGTGCTCCTGGTCAGGGGCCTTCTCGTAGGCGTAGGCGGGCGAGATCATCATCTGGTCGACCTCGAGCTCGTCGTTGAGGAAGTCCAGCACCGAGCGCACCGTCTCAGGCGAGTCGTGGGTGAAGAAGGTGGTGTTGGTGGTGACCCGGAAGCCCTGGGCCTTGGCGGCGCGGATCGCCTTGACGGCCTTGTCAAAGACCCCGGCACGGGCGACGGACTCATCGTGGCGCTCACGCAGCCCGTCGATGTGCACCGCCCAGGCGAAGTATGGTGACGGCGTAAACCGATCCAGCTTCTTCTCCAGCAGCAGCCCGTTGGTGCACAGGTAGACAAACTTCTTGCGCTTCACGAGCTGGCGCACGATCTCGTCGATCTCGGGGTGGACCAGGGGCTCGCCGCCGGCGATCGAGACCATCGGTGCACCACACTCCTCGATCGCGGTGACCGCCTGCTGCACCGGCATCCGGCGGCGCAGGATGTGCTCCGGATGCTGAATCTTGCCGCAGCCCTCACAGGCGAGGTTGCACTGAAACAACGGTTCGAGCTCGACGATCAACGGATACTTGTCGTTGCCGCGCAGCCGCTGCCGGAGCAGATAGACGCCCATCCGCGCAGCCTGCCTCGCCGGCACCGCCATGTCAGACGCCTCCAGCGACGCCCGCCGCCGCCCCAGCCCCAGCTTGCTCGCCGACAGCGGTGGGCTTCTGCTCGCCGTCCGGCCGCAGCCTGAGCTCGGGCGGCAGCTTGAACTGGACGGTCTCGGTGGCGACGCTGCGCTCCGAGACGCTCACCGGCCCGAGACCGCCGATCGCGTTGATCACGCGCTCGACCAACTGCTCGGGCGCCGACGCTCCCGCGGTCACCCCGATGCGGCGCGCGCCCCTCAGGATCGCCGGCGGGATCTGGGTTGCGTCGTCGATCAGCCTGGCCCGGCAGCCGGCCCGCTCAGCGACCTCAACCAGCCGCTGCGAGTTGGAGGAGTTGGGCGAGCCGACCACAAGGATGAGATCGCAGTCTTGGGCGAGTGCGCGCACCGCGTCCTGACGGTTCTGGGTCGCGTAGCAGATGTCACTCGAGGCCGGCCCCGCGACGCGCGGGAACCTCGCCCGCAGGACGCCGACCACCTGCTCGGTGTCGTCCACGGCAAGCGTGGTCTGGCTCAGGTAGGCGACGCGCTCAGGGTCCGCAACGGTCAGCGATGCGATCTCATCCGGGCTAGCGACCACCTGAATGCGGTCGGGCGCCTCGCCCAGGGTTCCCTCCACCTCCTCATGCCCGGCGTGACCCACGAGCACAATGTCAAAGCCCGCAGCAGCGAACCGGCGGGCCTCGGCGTGGACCTTGGCTACCAGCGGGCAGGTGGCGTCGATCACCTCAAGCCCCCGCTGGCGCGCCTCGAGACGGACAGCCGGGGAGACGCCGTGCGCCGAGAAGATGACGATCTGACCCGGCGGCACCTGGGAGAGCTCGTCGACAAAGATCGCGCCGCGCTGCTTGAGCGCCTCGACGACGTGCGCGTTGTGAACGATCTGCTTGCGCACGTACACGGGCGCGCCACGGTCGTCGAGCACCCGCTCGACCATCTCCACGGCCCGCTCGACGCCGGCGCATGAAGCGCGAGGCGAAGCGAGCACCACCTCGCGGGAGCCGAGCGCGCGGGCCCAGTCCTCCACCAGCGAGCAGGCACGACGCAGCCTGCGGTAGGCGATCGCAGCACCTGTGATGGTCCCGAGCGGCCGGTGCAGCTCCCGGCGGTTGGTGTCGAGCACCACGCGCAGGGTGACCAGCGGGCGCCGGCGCGCGGCCGGCGCGAGCCAGGCGGACTCCATATCGACGGCAAGCGCGCCGCTGCGATAAAGCGCCCAGCGCCGCTCCCCCACCACCAGTCGCTGGCTTGAAGCGATCGGGCCGATGTGGACGCGCAGGCCGCCACGCCGCAGCACGCCGGCCAGAATCGAAGGGTCATCGCACTGGCTGGTCCCAGTGGGCCCGCGCAGCTCGCTCGCGAGCACGATGTCACCGGGCTCGAGCGTTGGGTCGAGCGCGCCGCAGAAGCCAGCGATCAGGATCGGCCGGTTGCCGCCGGAGGCCGAGAGCGCAGCCGAGCGCGCGGCGCGCTTTGGCCCCATCCCGACCCGGCGCACCTCAGCCCATGGGGCACCGCCGCGCACGGCGCGTGCCTCCAGCGCGAGCGGGGCGAGCACCAGCACCTCATCCGAGGGCTCGCTCGGCTCGGGCGCTTCCGCGCGCGGCGCTGCTGCCAGTGCGGTGCTCATGTGCTCGTCAACCGCTCCATAGTCTCTCACGCCCCGCTCGCCACCAGTCGACTGCCTCCCACAGGATCTCCTGCCAACGCGCCACTCACTCCACGTGCCGCGGCATGCCCGCTGCGCACGGCCCCTTCCATGGTGGCAGGCCAGCCTGTGTCGGTCCAGGCCCCGGCCAGAAACAGCGCGCCGGCCCCGGTACTTGGGCCCGGGCGCCAGGCGCGCGCGCCTGGCGCCGCCCGGAAGGTAGCCGCGTGTTCGCGCGTCACGAAGAACTCCTCGACG
>JAJYHG010000145.1 GCA_021784895.1 Actinomycetes bacterium | reverse complement strand
GGTCGCAGCCGAACCGCTCCCCGAACCGATCGGCTACGAGACCCAGGCCTACGACGTCGAGGCCGCCTTCGCCGCCGACCCCGCCCAGGCCTACGGGGCCGCCGAAGTCATGGAGCCGTACGCCCCTGACCTGGGCGCACCGGACCTGTACGAAGCCGGCCAGCCGCTTGATGCCAGCTCGGACGAGCTGTCGTTCGGCGCGATCCACGAGGGTGGCGTCGCCAACCTGCCCAAGCGAGGCGACGGGCTCGGCGTGCACATCTCCGCGGAAGGGCTCGACATCTACCAGGGCGAGCAGGAGATCATCGGCCGGCTTCTGTGGGACGAGATCGAGACGCTGCAGGTGGTGAACCTGCGCCCCCGACGCAGGCGGCCGGAGACCGCCCGCTGCCGGCTGATCGTGCGCACGCCACAGGGAGACGCGAGCTTCGCCGTGCCGGACATCACCGGCGATGAGTTACGCAGCCGGATCGAGCCGCTGCTCGCGCGCTACGGCAAGACCCACTGAGCCCGGTTCCGCCACCAGTCCCGCTGGCCCCGGTTCCCCCACCAGTCCCGGGGTCATGAGCCGAGCACGCATCACCTCGATCGCCACTGGGCTCGAGTCGATCAAGACAAACCGCCGTCCGAGCTTGCGGCAGACCGCGCCGAGCGTGCCGGATCCAGCAAACGGGTCAAGGCACCAGCCACCCGGCCGTGAGGAGGCGGCGACCATCCGGCGCAGTACGCCCTCGGGCTTCTGGGTCGGGTAGCCGGTCTTCTCGCGCCCGTTCGTCGGCACGATCGTGTGAAACCAGACGTCGGTCGGCCGCTTGCCGCGCGCTGCCTTCTCTGCACCCACGAGCCCGGGCGCCATATAGGGCTCGCGCTCCACAGCGTCGGCATCGAAGTGGTGGGCTCCCGGCTCGCGCACGTAGACGAGGATCGTGTCGTGCTTGGCCGGCCAGCGGCGCCGGGGCTTGGCCCCATAGTCGTAAGCCCAGATCAGCTCGTTCAGGAACGCATCACGGCCAAAGATCTCGTCCAGCAGAAGCTTGCAGTAGTGGGCTTCGCGGTAGTCGATGTGGAAGTAGAGCGTGCCGTGCGCCGTCAGCAGCGTGCGGGCTGCCCGCAGGCGCGGCTCCAGGAAGGCGAGATAGTCATCAAAAGCGTCCTCATAGCTCAGCCGCTGCAAGAGCCGGCTCGAGTAGCGCCGGCCCCCGAAGCCCGTTCGCGCACCGACACCACTCGCGTCGGCCGCCTGCCTGACCTCAATCCGCGCGCGCGCCTGCGCGCGGCCGGTGTTGAATGGCGGGTCCATGTAGACCAGGTCAAACGCCACCGGCGGCAGCGCCTCCAGCAGTGCCAGGTTGTCGCCAGCGATGATCAGGTCGTCATCGAGCGCCACGGGCTCATCGGCGTTCTGCAAGCGCATCCAGGACGACGATACGGCCTCCGCAGGACAGCATCCGCCAGTCCAGGGACCGATGCTCATCCCCCGGCGAGCAATGCCCAGGCGAGCGCAGGCGGTCATCTGAGGGGCGCCGACCGGCCGCCGCCCGCGGCCAGTTCACTGTGCCTGACGCTGGTGCGACCGCCGCGGCCCGCGCTCAGCCGCCGTGGCGCGAAGCGGCGCGGCGCGGCGCCTTTACAGCGGCCGCCGCCTGCGCGGCCGCGGTCTTACGGCGGCCGCCGGCCAGCGGCAGCGGCAGCGGCGCATCGGCGCCGTGGAAGGCAAGCGCACCCTCGATCTCCAGCTCGCGCCACTCATCCCAGACGCCCTGCACGCCCGTGCTGAAGTCAAATTGTTGCGACCAGCCCGCGCCGTGTGCGTAGGCGGGGTCCACGATCACGGCCGGCATCTCACCGGGGCGCGCGGGGCCGTGTGTTACCGGCAGCTCGGCGCCGCTCACGCGCCGCACCTCCTCGATCACCTCTAGCACCGACAGCGACCGGCCAGCCCCGATCACGACCGGGCCCGACCAGTTGGCATTGGTGAGTGCGATCAGCATCGCGCTGACCACGTCGGCAACGTGGACGTAATCGCGCACCTGCAGGCCGTCACCGTAGACCTCAAAGGTCCCGCCCAGGCGAATCGCGCGCATCAGCCGCGCGACAATGCTGTCCTTGGCCTGCATCCCCAGCCCGTAGACGTTGGTCAGCCGCAGCGATGTGCACCTGATCCCGTAGACCGCCGTGTAGGCGGACATGAGCATCTCGCCGGCGGCCTTGGTGGCGCCATATGGGGTCAGCGGGTGCAGGCTCGAGCGCTCCGTGATCGCGGGATCGAGCATCGGCCCGGTGACCGCGTTGGTTGACGCGAACACGAGCGCCCGCACGCCCGCCGCGCGGGCGCCCTCGAGCACCCGGTGGGTACCCGCGACGTTGGTCTGGTAGGTGAGCTCGGGCCGTTGCACCGAGCGCAGCACAGAGGTGACCGCCGCCAGGTGCACGACGCCGTCGAAGCCGCCCTCATAGGCCGCTTCGACAACCTCCGGGTCGGCGATGTCGCCACGGACCACGTCCACGGCGGGATCGGGATGGGCCTGCAGGTCCACGACGCGCACGGCGGCGCCCGCCGCGCTCAGCGTCGAAACCACGTGCCTGCCGATGAAGCCCGAACCGCCCGTGACCAGCACGCGCTGGCCCCGCAGGGCACCGGCCGCGATGCTCACGCGACCGCCATCGGGTCGTTGCTCGTAGGTGAGTTTCGCATTCAGGCGCTCCTGGGATAGCTGCAAGTAGGCTTGTCCCGTCTCTCAAAAGGCGCTCGCAGCTCCGCGGGGGAGCCAGCTGCCGCGGGACAAAGTACGGCACATCACCTGCGCGCGCTGTGGGCAGCATAGCCAATGACGCAGGCGCGGACGGGCCGCGATGTTATGAAGCGGCTAAGACTGATGCGACGCGGCCTCGCTGCGGTGGGCCCGTCCAGACCGCACCTTACAGCGCCGTGTCAAGCTAGCGTAAAGATTGTCCCAGCGCCACCTGCGCTAAAGCGTCGTCCGCGGCCGCGCGGGCACACCGGTGACCGTCGTCCCCGCGGCCACGTCCCGGGTCACGACCGCGCCCGCGCCCACCACGGCCTCGGAGCCGATCACGAGCGGCCGGCCGGGGTGGCCGTTGACCGTCACCGCACCGGTGCCCATGAAGCTGTAGGACCCGACCGCAACGTTGCCGGAGATGTGCACGCCGGGCGAAAGCGTCGCGTAGGCCCCGATGACGGCATCGTGGCCGACCGTGCAGTCGAGGTTGATCTGGGCGTGGCGCTCGACCACTATGTTCACGGTCAGGATCGAGCCTGCACAGACGACTACGCCCTCCTTGAGCGTCACGTACTCCCGGTCGTATTCGGCGTTCGGGTGCACAAGCGGCGCCGACGGCACGAGCCCCGCCGCGAGCGCCTTGGCGATCAGCCGCTCGCGCAGCCGTGGGTCGCCGACGGTGGCGACCACACCCGCCCCAGGATGCTCAGCTGCCGCAGTCGCCAGCGAGAGCACCGGGCGGCCGTTGAGCTCGCTCACAGCGGCGCGGTCGTCGATGAAGCCAGCGACCTCAAACGCCTCGCCCGCCCAGCGCGCCCGCCCCGCCCACGAGGCCACCTCGCGGCCAAAGCCGCCCGCGCCGAAGATCAGCAGCTCCACGGCCGCGATCCTACCGCTCAGGAGCCGTTGTGCCCGGCCGGACCATCGCCGAGATCCACCCCGCCGGACTCGTCAGCGTGGTAGAGGCCGTGCCCGGCGAGCACCATCCGCACCGTGAGCGCCAGGATCCTCAAATCGAGCCCGAGCGAGCGGTGCTCCACATACCAGATGTCGAGCTCGATCCGCTGCGACCAAGGCAGCGACGCTCGCCCATTGACCTGCGCCCAGCCGGTGATCCCGGGCGCGACATCGAGCCGGCGGCGCTGGCGCTCTGAGTAGAGCTCGACCTGGCCCATCAGCGTCGGCCGCGGCCCGACCACCGCCATCTCCCCGCGCAGCACGTTCCACAGGTTCGGCAGCTCATCGAGCGAGTAGCGCCGCAGGAAGGCCCCCGTGCGCGTGATCCGCGCGTCCCCGGGCAGCACCGCGAGCCCCGCCCCGATCAGCTCGGCCCCGCTCACCATCGTGCGCAGCTTGTAGATCCGAAACGGCCGCCCGCAGCGGCCGGCCCGCTCCTGCCTGAAGATCGGGCTGCCCGGCGACTCGAGCCGGATCACCACACACGCCACCAGCACCACCGGCGCGCTCACGATCGCCGCGGGCAGCGCGACCAGCAGATCGAGCGCCCGCCTGAGCCTGTCAGTTCCGCTCGTGGCCAGCTGGCCACGAGCGTCGAGCGGCCCGTTCACAGCGACTCCTCGCCGCTCACCGCGTCCCCTCCACCGTCTCCCAGACCGGCGAGCGCTCGCCCCGCAGCCAGTCCCAGAACCCGATGGCGATCGCCCAGTTGGTGACCAGGTAGTAACGCGCGACCAGCAACGGCCGGGCGGGCACGGCCGGTGCGAGCGCTGCCCCGGCCAGCAGCGCCAGCTGCAGCGCGAGCGTGGCCACGTAGATCCCGCCGCGGGTCACGAGCACGGCGTTGGCAGCCAGCGCCAACGCGTGCAGAAACGGGACGGCGTAGCGCAGGATGCGGTGCGAGAAGATCATCAGCGCATAGAGCGGACTGTAGCCACGTGGCGACAGCAGGCCGCTCTGAAACATGGTCGGCCAGGTGGCGCGCGCCATGCGGCGCTTGCGCTCAAACTCGCGCTCGATGCTCGGCGCCATCTTTTCGCTCGCGCGTGCCTGGGGAACGTAGACGGCGCGCCAGCCGCGCTTGACCAAACCGGAGGGAAACGACAGGTCGTGACCGGCGAGCGGGTCGATCCGCAGGTAGGTCTCGCGCCGGGTTGCGTAGATCGCACCGTTGCCGGCGGTGATCGATGCGAGCGAGGACTCCATGCGCCGCAGCCACATCTCATAGCGCCAGTAGAGGCCCTCCTGGTTGCTGCCACCCGCGTCCAGAAATGTGACGTCGCCGCAGGCGTAGCCGACCCGCGGGTCGGTAAAGGCGTCCACCAGACGGCGCAGCGCATCGGGCTGCCAGTGCGCGTTGGCATCTGAGAAGGCCAGAAGGGCTCCGCCAGCGTGATCCACGCCCGCATCCTGGGCGCGGATCTTGCCGCCGCGGGGCAGCTCCAGCACGCGGTCAGCGCCAGCGGCCCGGGCTCGCGCGGCGGTCTCGTCGCTCGCGCCGTCGCAGGCCACGATCAGCTCGAGCCGCTCCTGCGGGTAGTCGAGGCTGCGCAGGTTCGCGATCCGGCCCGCAATCACCTCCTGCTCGTTGTAGGCGGGCACGATCACGCTGACCCGCGGCAGGTCGTCCTCCCAGGCACGTACCGGCTGCCCGGCGGTCCCGCGCAGACGGCTCAGCAGCGCCAGCAGCAGCGGGTAGCCCACCTGTGTGTAGGCGAGCAGGGCAGCGGCCGCCCAGAAGACGATCACCGCGATCATGGCGCGAGGATTCTCTCGTAGAGCGCGAGCGTCGCCCGCCCCGCCGCCTCCCAGGAGTACGGGCCGGCGGCGGCGCTGGCGGCGGCCGCCGCCAGCGCCGCGCGCGCATCACAATCGCCGAGCAGCTCCACAAGCGCGGCGTGCAGCGCTGCGGCGTCACTGGGCGCCACGAGCCTGGCGGCGCCCAGCTCACCGACGTCGCGCATGCTGGGCAGGTCGCTGATCACGATCGCCTTGCCGTACCCGAGCGCCGTCGCCAGTACGCCCGAGAAGCCGAAGCGCTCGCTGCGCTCGTAGGGCAGGACGACCAGGTCAGCGCGCTCGAACAGGGCGGCCTGCTCAGCGGCGGAGACGAAGCGCGGGATGAGCCGCGCGCCAGCGGGCGCGGCGGCGAACAGAGCGGAGCTGTCCATCATCGCCCGTCCGACGACCCAGAGCTGCGCGCCGCTGATCCCTCGCCACGCCTCGAGCAGCGTGCTCGTGCCCTTGTAGGGGCGGATCAGGCCGTAGCTGAGCACCACCGGCTCGCCGTTGTCCTCCAGCTCGGGCGGCAGCCTGGCATCGCCGAGGGAGGGGTTTCCGCCCCCTACGGGCG
>JAJYHG010000126.1:4739-6066 GCA_021784895.1 Actinomycetes bacterium | reverse complement strand
TGAGATGCGTTATCTGCGCGAGTGCCGGGCTGCCCTGGGCGGATCGCTGCCCGTCCGCCGCCGCCGGGCCGAGCCGCTCGGCGTGCCGGACCTCTCGGCCTTCCAGTCGCAGCTCGATGGCACCGGGGAGCGGGAGATCTCGACCACGATGGCGTTCGTGCGCGTCCTGGCGACGCTCCTGCGTGACAAGCAGCTCGGGCCGCGGGTTGTGCCGATCGTCCCAGACGAGTCGCGGACCTTCGGGATGGAGGGGATGTTCCGCCAGGTCGGGGTCTACTCGCCCTTTGGCCAGCTCTACAAGCCCGAGGACGCTGAGCAGCTCATGTACTACCGCGAGGACCGGGCCGGCCAGATCCTCGAGGAGGGCATCACCGAGGCGGGCTCGCTCTCCTCCTTCATCGCCGCAGCCACCTCCTACAGCACGCACGGCGAGCAGATGATCCCCTTCTTCATCTACTACTCGATGTTCGGCTACCAGCGCGTCGGCGACCTGGTCTGGGCGGCGGCCGACAGCCGCGCGCGAGGCTTCCTGCTCGGCGGCACCGCCGGACGTACAACCCTCAACGGCGAGGGCCTCCAGCACGAGGATGGACACAGCCACGTGCTCTTCTCGGTGGTGCCGAGCGTCCGCGCCTACGACCCAGCGTTTGCCTATGAGGTGGCGGTGATCGTCCAGGATGGCCTGCGGCGGATGGTCGCCGAGCAGGAGGACGTCTTCTACTACCTCACGCTGATGAACGAGAACTACGTGCACCCGCCGATGCCGGCGGACGCACGCGAGGGCATCCTGCGCGGCATGTACCTGCTGCGGGATGCCGGTGCCGCGCGCTCCCGCAAGCCGCGCGTGCAGCTGCTCGGCTCGGGCACGATCCTGCGCGAGGCGCTGGCGGCCGCCGAGCTGCTCGAGCAGGACTTCGGGGTGCTGGCCGACGTCTGGAGCGTCACCTCGTTCACGGAGCTGCGCCGCGAGGGCATCGAGGCCGAGCGCTTCAACACGCTCCACCCCCAGGCCAAGAAGCCCCGCGTCCCCTACGTCACCGAGCAGCTCGCCAAGCGCAGCGGCCCGGTCATCGCCTCCACCGACTACATCCGCGCCTACGCCGACCAGATCCGTGGTTTCATCGACGGCTCGGCGACCGCGGAGCGGGCCAGGATCTACCGCGTGCTCGGCACCGACGGATTCGGGCGCAGCGACTACCGGCGGGCGCTGCGGCGCTTCTTCGAGGTCGACCGCCATCACATCGCTCTCACCGCTCTTAAAGCGCTGGCGGACGACGGCTCGGTCGAGCCCAAGCTGGCTGCTGACGCGATCAAGCGCTACGGGATC
>JAJYHG010000126.1:0-4729 GCA_021784895.1 Actinomycetes bacterium | reverse complement strand
GACGACGGTCTGAGATAAATGAGCGCGACGGCCCAGAAGCTGACGGTGGCGGTCCCCGACATCGGTGACTTCAGCAACGTACCGGTGATAGACGTCCTGGTCGCAGTCGGCGACACGGTGACGGTCGAGGACCCGCTGGTGACGCTCGAGTCTGACAAGGCCACGATGGACGTCCCCGCGCCCGCCGCCGGGGTCGTCACCGAGCTGCACGTGAAGCTTGGTGACACCGTCTCGGAGGGCTCGCCCCTGCTTGACCTGGAGACCGTAGCTGGGGACGCGGCACCTTCGCCGGCAGCCGAAGCGCCCCCGTCGCCGGCAGCCGAAGCGCCCCCGCCGCCAGCGCCGGCACCGGACCCCGCGCGGGGCAACAGCGTGGTTAGCGGCTCGGCCGTCTACGCCAGCCCTTCGGTGCGCAGGCTTGCGCGCGAGCTCGGCGTCGACCTGCGCGGCGTCACCGGCACCGGACGCAAGGGGCGACTCACGCCCGACGATGTGCGCACGGCGCATGAGCGGCCCGCGCCTGGCGCTGGGGGTGCCGCTGGCCTCCTGGAGCTGGGCCTCGCCCCGTGGCCGGTCGTCGACTTTGAGAAGTTCGGCCCGGTCGAGCGGGTCCAGCGCAGCCGCATCCAGCGGATCTCTGCCGCGAACCTCGCTCGCAACTGGGTGATGATCCCCCACGTCACCCACCACGATGAGGCCGACGTGACTGAGCTGGAGGCCTGGCGCAGGCAGCTCAACGCCGAGCATGCAGCTGACGGGCCCAGGTTCACGATGGTCTCTTTCCTGATCACCGCCAGTGTCGTGACGCTGCGCGAATTCCCCAGCTTCAACGCAGCGCTGGATGGCGATGAGCTCGTCTTGCGCCGCTACTTCAACATCGGCTTCGCGGCCGACACACCCCAGGGCCTGGTCGTTCCCGTGATCAGGGACGCCGACCACAAGGGCCTAGCCGAGATCGCGCGTGAGCTCGCCGACCTCTCGGGGAAGGCCCGCGCCGGCAAGCTCACCCCGGCTGAGATGGCGGGTGGCACGTTCAGCATCTCATCGCTCGGAGGCATCGGCGGGACCGCCTTCACACCGATCATCAACGCCCCGGAGGTCGCGATCCTCGGCGTCACCCGGGCGCAGCGACGACCGGTCTGGAATGAGCGGGACGGAAGCTTCGAGCCGCGGCTGATGCTGCCACTGTCACTCTCCTATGACCACCGGGTGATCGACGGCGCGGCGGCGGCCAGGTTCGTCGCGCACCTGTGCCTGGTTCTTGGCGACCTCCGTAGGGCGTTGTTGTGACCCTCACCGAGGTGCGCGTGCCCGACATCGGTGACTTCGCCGATGTGCCGGTGATAGAGCTGCTGGTCGGGCCCGGCGACACCGTCGCGCCGGAGGATCCGCTTTTGACGCTCGAGTCTGACAAGGCGACGATGGACGTACCCTCGCCAGCCCAGGGAACCGTGGGCGAGCTGAAGGTGGCGGTGGGAGATCGCGTGTCACAGGGATCGCTGCTGCTGATGCTCGACGTGGCCGACGCCCCGGCGACGGCTGCGGAGGAAGCGCCCGCGCCACCGGCCGCTGCTCCCATGCCACCGGCCGCTGCGCCCGCGCCAGCGGCCGCTGCGCCGGACCAGGGCGGCAGCCATGTGGTCGTGATCGGCTCCGGCCCGGGCGGCTATACCGCCGCCTTCCGGGCCGCTGACCTCGGCCTGCGGGTGACCCTGGTCGAGCGCTACGACACGCTCGGCGGGGTCTGCCTGAACGTCGGCTGCATCCCCTCCAAAGCGCTCCTGCACGCGGCGCGCGTGATCGCCGAGACCGAGGAGATGGCCGCCCACGGGATCACCTTTGCCAAGCCGCAGATCGACCTGGACCGCCTCCTCGCCTGGAAGCAGGAGGTGGTCGGCCGGCTCACGGGCGGGCTGGCTGCGCTGGCCAAGCAGCGCCGGGTTGAGGTCGTGACCGGTGTCGCGAAGTTCACCGGGCCGCGCGCGGTCTCGGTGGCCGGCACCGAGATCGCCTTTGACAGCTGCATCATCGCGGCTGGCTCGAGCCCGGTCAGGCTCCCGTTCCTGCCCGATGATCCGCGCATCATCGACTCGACCGGCGCGCTGTCTCCGGCCGACATCCCTGGGCGCCTGCTGGTCATCGGGGGCGGGATCATCGGCCTTGAGATGGCGACCGTCTACCACGCGCTGGGTGCCCAGGTGACGGTTGTAGAGATGCTCGACCAGCTGATCCCGGGTGCCGACGCCGACCTCGTACGACCGCTGCATGAACGCGTCAAGCGCCGCTACCAGGCGGTCATGCTCGGCACCCGCGTGACCGCCGTGGAGGCGCAGCGGGCCGGCCTGCGCGTCTCGTTCGACAGCGGCGCCGAGGAGACCTTCGACCGCATCCTGGTCGCTGTGGGACGCACGCCCAACGGCGGCACGCTCGACGCCCACCTGGCCGGTGTCACCGTCGATCAGCACGGCTACATTCCGGTCGACCGCCAGCAGCGCACCAACGTCGGCCACATCCACGCCATCGGCGACATCGTCGGCGGCCCGATGCTGGCGCACAAGGCCACCCACGAAGCCAAGACCGCCGCCGAAGTGATCGCCGGCGTGCCGGGTGCCGGGTTCGACGCCCTGACAGTGCCGTCGGTCGCCTACACCGACCCAGAGGTCGCTTGGATGGGGCTCACGGAAACGGACGCCAAAGCCCAAGGAGTCAGCTTCGAGAAGGCGATCTTCCCCTGGGCGGCGTCCGGACGCGCGCTCGGGCTCGGACGGCCCGAGGGCATGACCAAGCTGATCTTCGACCCAGCCGACAACCGCCTGCTCGGCGCCGGGATCGTCGGCGTCGGGGCGGGAGACCTGATCTCGGAGGCCGTGCTCGCGCTCGAGGCCGGACTCACCGCGCAGGACATGGCGCTCACGATCCATCCGCACCCGACCCTCTCGGAGACGCTCGCCTTTGCGGCCGAGCTGCAGGACGGCTCGATCACCGACCTGCTGCCGCCGCGCAAACACCGCTGACCCGCCGCGCCAGCCGATGGAGCCGCTTCTCCTCTACGTCGATGCCGTGACGGTTCCGGTCCCAGACCTTGACCGCGGGCTGGCCTTCTACCGAGACCTCCTGGGGCACGAGCTCATCTGGCGCAACGACACGGTAGGGCAGGTTGGTTTGCGCGCAGCCCGCTCCGAGACAGAGATCGTGCTCAGCACCGGGGAACGGTACGAGCCGGACTGGAAGGTCGCCGATCCCTTTGGCAACCGCCTCGTGGCGCTCGACTCGAGCAATGGAACCTACGACACCGATGCCGCCGGAGCCGTGTCCCGAGTCTCTCGCGCGCGCTCCGAGGCTGCTCAGCGGCCGGCGGGTACCAGCGGTTCATTTGCAGAGTAGAGCTCGCGTAGCGCGGATACGCGAGCTGCCGCAAGGCTGTGGCGAGGGTCGGCGTAGTGGAGTCCAACCAGCAACCGCCGCCAGGCAAGCAGATCGTCCTTGCCGGAGTCGCTTTCCACCCACGCCCAGATCGCCTCGGGGTCGCCAGAGGTCATGACCGCCTGGCGCAGCCAGGCGTCGAGCGCGTCGCGCTCACGCACTATGCCAGGAGCCTGGGAGCGGGGCAGCAGGGGCCCGTGGTAGGACTCGGCGGCGTCACGGACCAGGCCCCGGTCGAGTAGTCCCTCTACGCAGGCCCAGTCGGTGCGCGCGTGAAGCGCGAGGCGATACGGATCGGTGTCTACGATCGCGCCGAACAACTTGCGCATGCGCCATACCTGGACGCGCACGGTTCCGGGGTTGCCGGCGTCGCCGTAGAGATCAGCCGCAAGCTCCTCAGCCGTCATCCCATCGGCCCGGCGCGACAGCAGCGCGAGGATCTCTGATTGGCGGCGGGTGAGCGCCAGCTGACGCCCGTCGAGCAAGACGTGAGCCTGCTCGCGGCCGAGCAGATTCATCTCCATCACCTGGTGACGGAACAGCCGCGATTTCTCCCCGGCTGGCCGCACGACAAACGCCTCCTCGTGTCCGAGTGGCTCAGCGAATGCCTGCACGCCTGACGGGAGCAGGAGCTCGCCACCACCGGGCGGGAGCAGCAAGCGTCGCGCGCCGATCCAGCCCCCGTCGCCGGCGATCACGCGCCCTGTCGGCGTGACCAACGCGCGGCGGCCGTGGCCGGTGACGCTCGCCTCGTACCGCGCCCGCAGATGCGCGTCGCGCTCGTGCATCAACTCGGCCAGGCGGAAGCTGACGGCCTGGGTGGTGGCGATCGCACAGGCGAGGCTGTGCGGATGGGCGGTGCGCATCCGGCCGGTGAGGTCGATCACCCCGAGCAGCTCGCCGGTGTCCGGGTCGTGGACCGGCGAAGCTGCGCAGGTCCACTCCTGCACAACCTCGTTGAAGTGCTCGGCCGCGAAGACCTGCACGGCGTGATTTGCCGCGAGCGCGGTCCCGACCGCGTTCGTGCCGGCGTCGCCCTCTCCCCAGCCGGCCCCGGCGGTGAAGTTCATCGCCTCGGCCGCATCGAGACGGACGGAGTCGGGGCCGTCGACCCAGAGCAGTACCCCGTCCGCGTCGGAGACGACCAGCAGCTGGCCGTCCCCGTCGGCGATCGGGCTCATGCACGCACAGATGAGGTCACTGACCGCAGCGAGCGGATGCTCCTCCCAGCGGGCGGCGGTTTCCGCATAGTCCACTTTCACCGGCGCCACCAGTCTCGCAACCGGATCGACGCCAGCAGCGAACG
>JAJYHG010000276.1 GCA_021784895.1 Actinomycetes bacterium | reverse complement strand
CCCTCCGCTGGTTCCACGCAACCGCGTGTTCGGTGTGCGCGGCCGTTTCGATCTCTTTGGCAACGAGGTGCTGCCGCTGCGCGAGGAGGACGTGCGAGAGGCGGCTCGGGCCCTGCTCGACGCCGGAGTACAGGGGATCTGCGTCTCACTCCTGTACTCCTATCGCAACCCGTCACACGAGCGACGAGTGCGGGAGATCCTCGAGGAGGAGAAGGCCGCACGGTCGCTCAACGGCAGCTGCCCGCTGTTCATCTCCTCCGAGCTTTACCCAAGCCGGCGCGACTTCCCGCGCCTGAACACCACCGTGATCGAGGGCTACGCGGCTGAGCCTTCGCGCAGGACGCTGGCGGTCGTGCGCGAGCGCACCAAGCAGGCGGGGGCCGGCTTCGAGCTGCGGGTGATGGCCAGCCACGGCGGCACGATCTCGATCGATGCCGATCAGCTCGCCACGACCCTGGTCTCGGGCCCGATCGGCGGCGTCGTCGGCGCCCGCTGGCTGGCGCAGGCGATCGGCCTGACCAACGTCCTGTGCACCGACATTGGCGGAACCTCGTTTGACCTCGCGCTGCTGGTCAACGGCAGGTACGGGATCAACTCCACGCCGGACATGGCGAAATTTCTCCTCAACATGCCGCTTGTGCAGATGGACTCAGTCGGCGCGGGCTGTGGCTCCTTTGTGCGCATCGACCCATCCGCGCGGAGGCCCGAGGTTGGCCCGGACTCGGCCGGGGCGTCGATCGGGACGGCCTGGCGCGAAGGGGGGATCGACACGGTTTCGATCACGGACCTGAACCTCGTGCTGGGCCGCCTGAACCCTGACTATTTCCTTGGCGGCCAGGTGGAGCTCGATGTCGACCGAGCCCGGGCGGAAGTCAAGCGCCAGGTGGCCGACCCGTTGGGGCTGACGGTCGAGCAGGCAGCCGCGGGGGTGATCGAGCTGTTCGAGACGCAGCTGCGCAACCAGGCCGTCGCGCGGATCCTCGGCAAGGGGTATTCGCCGAGCGACTTCACGCTCCTGTGCTACGGCGGTGGCGGGCCGCTGCACGTTGCCGGCTACACGGCCGGGGTCCCCTACCAGCAGGTCCTGATCCCGGAGTGGGCGGCTGGCTTCAGCGCCTTCGGCTGCGCCTGTGCGGAGTTCGAGTACCGCTTTGACAAGCAGGTGGACCTGCCGTTGCTGCCTTCACAGACGCCGCAGGAACGCGCTGCCATGGTGCAGATGGTCAGCGGTGTCTGGCGCGAGCTGGAGGCGCGGATCCGCGCCGAGTTCGCCAAGTCGGGAGAGGACACGGGGAGCGTGAGCTTCACCCAGATGGTGCGCATGCAGTACAACGGCCAGCTGGTCGACATCGAGGTCGACTCACCCTTGCCGGAGCTGTCGAGTGCTGAAGACGCCGATGCCCTGTGCGCGGCGTTTGAGCGGACCTACACCCGGATGTACGCGCGTGCGGCCTCATCCCCGGAGCTCGGCTACCTGGTCGCACAGGCGATCGTGAGGGGCTCGGTGGCGATCGAGAAGCCGGTCCTGCCGACGCTCGAGACCGAGGAAGGGACGCCGCCACAGAAAGCCAGCAGGGAGGTGTGGTGGACCGACGGCTGGGTGCCGACCGCGATCTATGAGATGTCGGATGTCCGGCCCGGTCACAGGCTGAGCGGCCCCGCGATCCTCGAGGCGGAGTCAACAACCTTCCCGATCCCGCCGGACCGCGATGCCTGGCTGGATCAGCACGGCATCTTCCATCTTGAGAACAAGTCGCAGCAGGAGGGCTGAGGCAATGACCACGATCGAACACACCCGCCGGCAGATCGAGGACCCGGACGCGCGCCCGCCGATCGGCTGGAACGGGCAGACCCTGGCAGAGATGCTCGTGCGCTCCGAAGAGCTGTTCGCGCAGACCGGGCACTACATGGGCCTCGAGCGATTCGAGATGAAAGCGCAGGATCCACTGCGCTTCGAGAAGCTGTTCTCGCGTGTGCGTGGCGGGATGGTGTCTGCACGCGAGACGGCGCTCAACATTTCCGCCTCTCCGATCGTGCGCGAGCTCGGCGAGATCTGCTTTGCGCTGTACACCCCAGAGGGCGACAACGTCGCGCTCTCGACGGGGATCATCGTGCACGTCCACACGATGAGCGAGGCGATCAAGTACATGGTTCGCAACCACTGGGAGGACAACCCGGGGATCAAGCCAGGCGACATCTTCGCCAACAACCAGCCGACGATCGGCGACGTCCACAACGCTGACGTGCAGACGTTCGTTCCGATCTTCGACCCCAACGGCTCCGGTGAGCTGGTCGCCTGGGCCGGCGGCGTGATCCACGTGATGGACATCGGTGCCACCACACCAGGGGGAGTATGCGTGGCCCCGACCACTCGCTTTGACGACGGCATCGACCTGCACTGCATGAAGATCGGCGAGCAGGACACGATCGCCCAGTGGCACATGAAACGCGTCTCCATGCAGTCCCGCGCCCCGGGGCTCTACATCCTCGACGAGCGCACCCGCCTGGCCGGCTGTCACATGATCCGCGACACCGTCGAGCGCCTGATCCTGGAAGAGGGGATTGACGACTTCAAGCAGCTCATGCGCGAGGCGATCGAGGACGGGCGGCGCGCCTTCAAGCATCGCGTGCGCTCGCTGCTGGTTCCCGGCCGTTACCGCTCGGTCGGGTTCACCGAGGCGCGCTACGGGGACAAGACCGAGATGCCAAAGCGGGCGCGTCGCGACCAGATCATGCACGGAGCGTATGAGGCCACCGTCGACGCCGACGGCCGCTGGACGACAGACCTGCGCGGCTGCTCGGCCTGGGGCTGGCACTCCTTTAACGCGACGCCGGCGGCCCAGCAGGGGATGCAGTGGATCCTGTTCACGCAGACCCTGATCTGCAACGACAAGGTCAACGACGGCGCCTACTACGCCACCGAGCTGAAGCTGACGCCCGGAACCTGGGCTGACCTGGGCGAAGCCCCGTGCTCTTCGTCATTCCCGTGGATGCCGATGTTCGCCACCTCAACCGGTTATCTGCGCGCGATCTCCCGCGCGTTGCAGTCCCGCGGCTACATCGAGGAGATCCTCTCCACCTACACGGTGCCGGGGAACGTCTCGCAGGGCGGCGGGATCGACCAGTACGGACAGATCTCGGGTTTCATGAACTTCGAGATCGGCGCGCAGGGTCAGGGCGGCAAGTACGTTGTGGATGGTTTGGACTACGGCGCGGCGGTGTTCAACCCCGAAGGTGACATGGGCGACGTCGAGATGTGGGAGCTGGTCAAGCCGGTCATCTACCTCGGACGGCGGATCAAGCCCTACACCGGTGGTGTCGGGCGTCATCGTGGCGGCTCGTCGTTCGAGTCGGTCTTTTTGATCCATGGGACCCCCGACTTCGAGATCGAGAACATCGGCACCGGTGGCATGTTCACCTCGCCGGGACTGTTCGGCGGCTACCCCGGCGCGCAGGCCTACGTGCACAACATCTTCGGCTCGGACATCTACGAGCAGGCGAAGGCCGGCAAGGCCTACCCGGTGGCCGACATCTCCGGGGAGGAGCTGGCGCTGAACGCGTTCGTCGGCGAGCACCTGATCTCACAGGATCCCTACACGCTGATGCAGGCTGTCAAGACGGGTGACATCTACCTGTCGAGCGGGCGCGGAGGAGGCGGGCTCGGCGACCCGCTGTTGCGCACCGAGGCGAGCATCGCCGATGATATCTCCGGCGGCCACATGACCGAGGCATGGGCTCGGCGGGCGTACTGCCTCGATGACCGCGACGGCGAGCGCCGACGCCGCCTGCAGCGTGCACGGCCCGCAGCGGAGTGGTGGGCGCAGCAGCGTGAGCGGATCATCGCGCAGGATCTGATCGAGCCGGTCAAGGTCATGTACGCCGAGTCGATGCGCCTCGGACCGGCGTGGGCCGCAGAGTTCCGCGGCTTCTGGGACCTGCCTGAGGACTTCGACTTCGATGTGGTGACGCCCACGGTCGCGGTGGCGCGGGCCCAGCCCGGCAAGATCACCCCCGAGCAGTCGGTGCAGGCGTTCCTGTCCAGCAGTGAGGTGTTCCTGCCCGAAGCTGAGGTCGAGGTACCGGTCGCATCCACGATGACCAAGGAGCTACTCGCCGATCTGCTCGACGAAAAGCTCTCACGCCGGACCTTGCATGACATCCAGTCCAGCCACAAGGATCCCGGCCGCTTCGACCTATGGGTGGAGCTGTTGCAGGAACGAGCCAGCTACGACGATCCGATCGTGCTCCCGTTCGGCGAGGGACTGAACATCGTGCGCCGGCGCAGCGACGGTGAGCTGGTGATCCGAACCGACGCTGGGCACGACTTCTGCCGCTGGGATCAGAACTGGAAGATGCACGCGCCGATCTTCGTGCGTGACACCGACGCGCTCTATCAGGAGATGTACCCCAGGCTAGCCCACCCGGACGGCCGCTGGATGGAGCTGCGGGAGTACTACTGCCCGATCTCTGGGCATCTGCTGGAGACCGAGGCGGTGACCCCCGGCTACCCGGTGCTGCACGACTATCTGCCCGATCTGGAGGGCTTCTACAGAGGCTGGCTGAAGCGGCCTCTCCCCGGCGCCTGATGGTCCCTGACCTCACCCTGCACACGGCCGCAGGCGCTCGCTGCGCCTGCGGCCCTGCTGCCGGGGCGGCGCGCAGCTGTGGTGGCCCACGAGCGTAGCTAGGAGTTGACCTGATGCAACCGCCTGCAGAGTTCAAGACGCTGCCTGACATGCTGCGCTGGCGCGTCGCGGAGACGCCGGAGCAAGCGTTCCTGCGGATGGGGGAGAGGTCGCTGACCTACGCCGAGTTCGACGCTCGGACCGACGAGCTGGCCGGCGGCTTGTTGGAGCTGTCGGTCTCGCCGGGCGACGTCGTCTCGGTGATGCTCCCCAACTGCATCGAGTTCATCGAGGCGTGGTGGGCCGTGCTCAAGGTTGGCGGTGTATTCGGGCCCGTCAACCCGGCCTACACCGGCTCTGAGGCTGGTTACGTGATCGGCCACTCACAGGCGGTTGCAGTGGTCACCAACGCGCACGGTGCAAGCCTGCTCGCGGGCCAGCGGGGAGATCTTCTGAAGCTGCGGACGGTCATCTCCCTTGATGGCGGTGGTGATGCCGCCTTTGACCAGCTGCTGAGCCCTGCCGCGCCGATTACGAGCCCCGGGCGCGGTCCCGACGACCTGGCAGCGATCCTCTACACGTCGGGCACGACCGGCAAGCCAAAGGGGGTGATGCTGAGCCACCGCAACCAGCTGGTCAACGCCGCCCAGGGGGCGGAGGTGGTGCCGCTGAGCCCGGGTGAGCGGGTCGGCATGCTGCTGCCACTGTTTCACGTCAACGCACAGGTCACGACCACGCTGATACCGATCGCGATCGGGCTGGAGGTCGTGATGTGGGAACGGTTCTCCGCCTCCACGTTCTGGTCAGACGTCGACCGGCTGCGCCCGGTCAGCATCTCCGCCGTGCCGACGATCCTGGCGGCTGTGCTGAACGCACCCGGTGCTCCCAGCAGCCCACGGGAGACCACTCTGCGATACGTGATCTGCGGTGCGGCCCCGCTCTCAGCCGGCCTGCTCCATGCCTTCCAGGAGAAGTTTGGGATCCGGGTCCTCGAGGGCTACGGGCTGACCGAGACGACCTGCATCTCCTCACTCAACCCGTACTACGGAGAACGCAAGGCTGGCTCGATCGGGCTGCCGGTGCGCGGGCAGAAGATGCGGATCATCGACGGTGACGGCCAGCCGCTGGCGGCTGGCGAGTACGGCGAGATCGTGGTCGCCGGGCCCAACGTGGCCGCTGGCTACCTGGACAACGCTGAGGCGAGCGCCGAGGCTCTGCGCGGTGGCTGGCTGCACACCGGCGACATTGGCTTCTGCGACGAGGACGGCTACTTCTACATCGTCGACCGGTCCAAGGACATGATCATCCGCAGCGGCGAGAACATCTACCCCCGGGAGATCGAGGAGGTCCTCTACGCCCACGGCGGCGTGCTGGAGTGCGCGGTGATAGGGGTTCCCGATGAGTACCGTGGCGAGGAGGTGCTGGCAGTGGTCGCACCGCTGCCGGGACGGGAGAGATCG
>JAJYHG010000069.1 GCA_021784895.1 Actinomycetes bacterium | reverse complement strand
CGGCCGGATTGAACAGGCCCTGCGGGCCTGCGAGCCGGGGCTGCGGCCAGCGCTCGAGCAGCTCGCGCGTCTCCGCGAGTCAGCCGATCCGCTTGGCGCGCTGGTGCAGTCCGCGCGTTGGCTGCTCGCGGCGCCGGATCCACGTACGGCGCGGCTGCTCGAGCGCCACGAGCAGACCGATGCGCGCGCCGCCAGCGCTGTGATCGGCGCGCTCGGCGAGGTCTCGGCGCTCGCCGAGACCTCGCCGAGCGCACCCGAATTGCTCGAGCTGCTGGAGCGTCTCGAGGTCCGCTGCCACGGCGAGCCCGCACCGGGTGCGGTGCTGATCGCCGAGCCGCTCGCGATCCGCGCACGGCGCTTCCGGCGCGTGTTCGTGACCGGCCTCTGCGCCGGCGAGTTCCCAAGTCCCCAGGCAGCCGTCGGGGATCCATTCCTGGGTGAGGAGCGCAGGCGCGAGCTGGCGCTGGCCAGCGGTCTCGTGCTGGCGGCACCCGGCGACCCGCTCGACCGGGAGCGCTACCTCCTCTACGCCTGCGCCTCGCGCGCGACCGAGCGCCTGTACCTGAGCTATCGCAGCTCGGATGAGGACGGCACCGTGGTGGCTGCCTCTCCGTTCATCGACGACCTCGCCGCGCTGCTCGGCGAGGGCTGGCGTGAGCGCCGGCGCCGGCGCCTGCTGTCTGAGGTGGTCTGGCAGCAGGACAGCGCCCCCAGCGAGCGCGAGCGCCTGCTGGCCGCGGCCTTCGCAGCTGCGGTGAAGCGGCCCGTGGCAGAACCGCACGGCGACGGACGGCAGACACGGCAGCTGTCGGCGGTGGCGCTCGCTCACGTGCGCCACCGCCAAGTCGTCTCCGCCAGCGCGCTCGAGCTGTTCGCCGCCTGCCCGGTGCGCTGGCTCGTCGAGCGTCAGCTGCAGCCCTCAGAGCTCGCGCCCGACAGCGACGAGCTCGCACGCGGATCGGTGATGCACGCGGTGCTGGCGGGCGTGTTCGCACGGCTGGGCGGAGCGCTCACGCCGCGCACACTGCCACTTGCTGAAAGCCTGCTCGCGGAGGAGCTGGAGACCGCGAGCAGCCGTGCGGCGAGCGCGAAGCTCGCCCCTGGCCAGCCTGCCGCCGTCCGGGCGGCGCTGATGGCCGGGATCGAAGCTGACCTGCGGCGCTACCTGCGGACCGAGGCGGGCGGCGGTGGCGCCAGCGTCGCACTTGCCACCGAGCTGCGGTTTGGCCTGGACGCCGGGGAAGGGGGCGGTACAGGCCAGGGTGAGAGGCTCGCTCCCATCGTCCTCAGTGACGGCCACGAGAGCGTGCTGCTCGCCGGCATCATCGACCGTGTAGACGCCAGCCGCGCGCGCCCGGACACGGTCCTGGTACGCGACTACAAGAGCAGCACCAGCGGCCCCAGCTGGCCGTCGGCTCGCTGGCTGGCCGACGGCCAGCTACAGGTGGCCCTTTACATGATCGCCGCCGAACGCCTGCTCGAGCGCCGGGCCGTAGCCGGCCTCTACCAGCCCCTGACGGGTGATGACCTGCGTCCACGCGGCGCCTACCTGGCGGGCTCGGCTGAGGCTGTGGGAACCGTCAGCAGCGATGAGCTCGACGCCGACGCGCTCGCGGAGCTGCTATCCGAGGCCGAGGCGCAGGCCGTCAAGATCGCGCGTGAGCTCGCGCGCGGCGAGCTCACGCCCTGCCCCGAGCGCTGTGGCTCGGACGGCAGCTGCCGCCATCCCGGGATCTGCTGGGCGCTTGGATGATCGGCTTCAGATGATCGACTTCACACCCGCGCAGACACTTGCGATCACCCGGCGCCAGGGCGAGCTGATGCTGGATGCGGGTGCCGGCAGCGGCAAGACGGCGGTGCTGGTCGAGCGTTTTGCCGCCTCGGTGCTGGAGGACGGCATCGCGGTTGGCCAGATCCTCGCGATCACCTTCACCGACAAGGCTGCGGCGGAGCTTCGTGAGCGGGTTCGTGCGCGCCTGGCCGAGTCGGGCGACGAGCCGGCGGCGCGAGCCACCGACGGCGCCTGGATCACCACGTTTCACTCCTTCTGTGCGCGTGTGTTGCGCGCACACGCGATCGAGGCGGGCCTGGATCCGGAGTTTGTGGTGCTGGATGAGCAGGGCGCTGCCACGCTGCGCTCGCGCGCGTTTGACGCGGCGCTAGCCGAGTCTGCCCGGACCGGCGCTGGCACCGGGTTGCTCGCGGCATACGGGCGCCGGCGGCTGCGGGCGGCCGTGCCCTCCATCTACGCCGAGTTGCGGGCGCGTGGCGCGCTGGTCCCGGCACTGCCGCCGGTCCCGGCGGACCCCGGCCCCGCGACCGTTGACGCCGCTTGCGAGCTCGTTGTCGAGCGTGCCGCGCAGGCGCTGCGCGAGCTTCGCGCAGTGGCCAAGCCAGGCGTGCAGGTGCGGGAGGCCATGCGCGTGCTGGAAGAGGTGCCGGCGGCCCTGGCGCCGGGCTGTCCGTGGCCGGGTGAGCTGCAGCGGCTGCGGCTCACCGGCCGCGCGGCCGCCCTGGCCAGTGACTCATGCGGGCGCTTCCGCGAGGCGCTGGCGGCACTCGAGGAGATCGCGTCCGCGGCTGCGGCCGTCCCCACGCGCGCTGAGCTCGACGCGCTGCTTGCACGGTACGGGCACCACTTCGGGGCGCTCAAGCGGCGGCGCTCAGCGCTCGACTTCTCAGACCTCGAGCTGCTGGCCCGGGAGCTGCTGCGCACGCCTGAGATCCAGGGCCGCTACCGCGAGCGCTTTGCGACCGTGATGGTCGACGAGACGCAGGACACCAACCGGGTTCAGCTCGAGCTCGTCGAGCTGGTGGCCGGGCCGAACCTGGTGATGGTCGGCGACGCGCAGCAGTCGATCTACGGCTTCCGCCACGCCGACGTCGAGCTGTTCGAGGAGCGTGGCCGGCTCCTGTCTGAGCGCGGGGCGAGACTGCCCCTGCCGGAGAACTTCCGCTCGCGCCCCGAAATCCTGACCGCGCTGAACGGAGCCTTCAGGCAGGCGCTCGGAGCGCGGTTCCGGGGGCTGGTGCCGGGCCGGCAGGCCGGGCCGCCAATGGAGCCGCGCGTGGAGCTGATCGTCGCGGGCCGCGAGCGACCGAAACCCGCCGGCCAGGACGCGGCCGAGCCGGTGGCGGCGCCTTGGCGCCTGGCTGAGGCACGGGCGCTCGCGGCCCGCGTCGCTGAGCTGATCGCCACCGGCGACGCGCGCCCGGGAGAGGTGGCCGTGCTGGTGCGGGCCAGCACCGACCTGCGCGTGTACGAGCGAGCGCTCGAGCAGGCGGGCGTCCCCACCTACCTGATCGGCGGTCGCGGCTACTGGTCTGACCCGCAGCTGGCAGAGCTCGTCTCATACCTGCGCGCGCTCGCCAACCCGCTTGACGAGGAGGCGCTCTACACGGTGCTCCTCTCGCCGCTCTGCGGGCTCTCGCTCGACGGGCTTGTGCTCACCGCCGCCGCCGCCGAGCAGGAGCTCGCAGCCGGCGACCGGTCGCGCCTGTCGGACTTCCGGCGCTGGTTCGACGGTGAGCGGCGGCTCGCTGCCTGGCTCGGTCCAGAGGAGCTCCTCGACCGGGCGCTCCAGCGCGATGGCTACGAGCTCCAGCTGGCGGGCCTGCCAGACTCGCGCCGCCGGATTGCGAACGTGCGCAAGCTGCTCGGGCTGGCGGCGCGCTGGCAGCAACAGCACGGCAGCGATCTGCGCGGGTTCGTCGACCACCTGCAGGAGCAGTCCGACAGCGAGCAGGGCGCGCGGGAGGGCGAGGCGCCGGTGGAGAGCGAGGCGCTGGATGCGGTGCGGTTGATGACCATCCATCGAGCCAAGGGACTCGAGTTTCCCGTCGTCTGTGTCGCCGATCTGGGCCGTCAGACACCGTCGCGCTCGCGCCCCATGGTCCTCGTCGGCGGTGACGGGCAGCGCCTTGGTCTGCGGCTGCGGCGCGCCGGTGAGGGCCAGGAGGTCTCTGTTCTGGCCTATGAAGAGCTGCGCGAACAGGAACGCGAGCGCGAGCTCGATGAGGAGCGGCGACTGTTCTACGTGGCGGCCACTCGCGCCCGCGAGCGGCTGATCCTCTCCGGAGCGGCCTGGCTGGAAGGCTGGCAGAAGGCCAACGGGCGCGCGCCGATCGGCTGGCTTGGACAGGCGCTTGTCCCAGACATCGCCGCGCGCGCCTACGCCGCTGCTGCGGCGCGCGCGGCGGGCAGCTCGCCTCAGCCGTCGGTCACCGATGCCGGCGTGCTCGTGCACTTCCCCGGCTCCGACGGCGATCCGTCGCGCCTCGGCGCGGGCACCCGGCCGGCGGCGGCCGGCGGCCAGGCATCGGCGGGTGGGCCGGGGGGCTGGCCGGCGGGCCGGGACCACCAGCGCGCCGCGGCGCTGCACGAGCCGATGGCTGCCAGCGGCTCGGCGGATGTGCTCAAGCGGAGCACATCCGCCGCGGTGACGGCGCCTCCCAGGCTCTCCTACACGGCGCTCGCCACCCTGGAGCAGTGCGGCTACCGCTTCTACGCCGAGCGGGTGCTCGGGCTGGCGGCTGCTGATATGCCCCGGAGCATGGTGCCTGCGCACGCTGCCGCGGCAGGCTCGTGGCGTGATCGCAGCCCCGACGCGATGCGGCGCGGGATCTTGATCCACGAGCTGCTGGCTGCAATCGACCTGTGTGAGCCGGGCATCAGCGAGCCGGTGGACGACGAGCTTCGCGGCCTGCTCACGGGGCTCTTCGCCAGCGCCGCCTGGCGCAGGCTGACGCGCCTGCGGGACCCGCGCCGTGAGCAGCCATTTGCGCTCACGGTCGCCGGGACCCTGATCCACGGTGTCTTTGATGTGCTCGGCTGGGAGTCTGCGGACCAGCTGCTGGTCGTCGACTACAAGAGCGACCAGCTGGGTGGGCAGCGACCCGAGGCATTGGTGGATGCGCGCTACACGAGCCAGCGGGCGATCTATGCGCTCGCGGGACTGAGGCTCGCAGCACAGTCCGTGGAGGTGGTGCACCTGTTCCTGGAGGCGCCGGCCCAGCCGGTGACAGTGCGCTACACGTCTGCCGACATGCCAGCGCTGGAAGATGCTGTCGGCGCGCTTGTCGCCCGGGCTGCCGGGGACGCGGACGGGTTTGCCGTCACCGGCGCTCCTGGCCGGCAGATCTGCGAGGGCTGTCCTGCCCGGGAAGGGCTGTGCTCGCATCCGCCTGCGCTGACAGCTCGCTGACTTCGCCCACGCGGCTGCCGCCGAGCGCCCGGGCGCTGGCGGGCTGGTCGCCGGGACGGTCAAACAGCGACCGGGGCCAGCGCCGGCCCGCGAGCACGGTGTTGAATTCGGCGCAGTAGAGCGTCATCTGGGTACCGAGGTGCAGCCAGGTGAGGATGCCGAGCACCACGGCGAAGGTCCCGTAGGCCGAGTCAGAGTGCCCGATGTGGGCGATGTAGACGCCGCCGAGCGACTGCAGCAAGGTCCAGAGGACCGCCGCGGCGCTCGCGCCGGGCAGCAGCGCGTGCCAGTCCTCCGGCTGCGCGCAGAGGAAGTGAAAGGAGGCGGTGAACAGGCACAGGTTGAGGATCAGCGAGACCACGAGGCCGACGATCACCACGCCGGCGCTGCCCAGCCCACCACCGGCCAAGCCGGAGGCGGCGGAGGCCAGAAAGAACAGCAGCGCCAGTCCAAGCAGCACCGCCAGCCCCCGCAGCCGCTTGCGCAGAAAGCCGGGTCGCTGCAGGCGCGGTATCTCCCAGATCTGAGCCAGCGCGTCCGACATGGCGCCGGTGACGGCCGACCCCGACCACAGGGCGAGCACGATGCCGATCACCAGCGCCGGCGCGCTGCCGCGCAGGCGCTGGGTCCGCAGGGTCGTGCCGATCACCGGGAAGCGGCTCAGCACGGAGGTGCTCAGCGTGTGCATCAGGGCGTGATCGCCGGCCAGCATGTAGCCGAGCAGCGTCACGAACACCAGCAGCAGCGGGAAGATCGAGAAGAACGCATAGAACGCGACCACCACCGCCAGCTTCGCGGCCTGGTCGTCCGCGAACTTCTTGACCGTGGCGATCAGCAGGGCAAGTGGCCGCTGGCGCATCTGGATGCGATCGAGGCGCTGGACGAGTGTCGGTGCAGCCATGATCGCGAGTAATACCCGCTTTGCCTGTAGCTCAGCGCTGTGGAGGCGCTGT
>JAJYHG010000171.1 GCA_021784895.1 Actinomycetes bacterium | reverse complement strand
CCACGGTACGCTCGACTCGCTGCTCTCCGCCGTGGCCGACGGCGACGCCGGTGAACGGCCGCGCATCGCCGCGATCCTGCGCGAGCACGCGCCGGCGCTACGCGCCTACCAGCAGATCGCGACGCTGCGCCCGCCCGCGGTGCAGCGCCCACCCGACGCGACCACGAATCTGGCCGGCGGCGCGGCCGCAGCCGACGCCCTGGGCATGGGCAACCTCGCCGGGCGTCTTGAGGCGGCCGCTTCGCTTGCCGATCTGCGCTAGCGCGGACGCCGATCCCCTGCAGCAGGGCGGCTTCGAGGTACGGCGGACGGGCACGCAGGCTGACGCACGCTCAGGGCGTGAACTTGACGGTGATCACGTCGCCGTCCTTGATCACGTAGTCGCGGCCCTCCAGGCGCAGGGCCGCGTTCTCCCGCGCGCCCGCATAGCCGCCGAAGCGCACCAGCGCATCCCAGGAGACGACCTCGGCGCGGACGAACCCGCGCTGGATGTCTGAGTGGATCTGCCCGGCCGCGTGCCAGGCGGAGAGACCGCGGCGCAGATGCCAGGTCTGGGCGGGCTTGTCCTCGCCGGCGGTGAAGAACGCGATCAGGTCAAGCAGCTCAAAGGCGCCGCGGACCACCGTCTGCAGCCCCGACTCCGCCAGACCCAGATCGGCCCGCATCTCCGCCGCCTCCGCGGCTGGCAGGGCGCTCAGCTCGGCCTCCAGCCGGGCGGAGATCGCCACTGCCTGCGACCCCTGCGACTCGGCGTAGTCGCGGATCGCCGTCGGCACCTCGGTCTCGCCCTCGTCGACGTTGGCGACCAGCAGCACCGGCTTGGCGGTCAGCGAGCCCAGCAGCGTCACCGCATCCGGCGCCTCCTCCGGGACCGGCACCGTGCGCACCGGTCGGCCCTCCTGCAGCGCCGCGATCACGCGGTCGAGCCAGCGGTGCTCGGCGAGCGCGTGTCGGTCACCGCCGCGCGCCTGGCGGACCACGCGCTCGATGCGGCGTTCGGCCTGCTCCAGGTCGGCGTAGATGAGCTCGGTCTCGATCGTCGCGATGTCCCGCAGCGGGTCGACGCTCCCCTCCGAGTGAACAATCGCGCTGTCAGTGTGCGCGCGCACCAGGTGCAGCAGCGCGTCCGTCTCACGGATGTTGGCCAGGAACTGGTTGCCGAGCCCCTCGCCACGGTGGGCGCCGGCCACCAGCCCGGCGATGTCGTGGAACGCGATCGTGTCCCAGACGATCTTCGAAGCCCCGACCGTCGAGGCCACCTGCCGCATGCGCTCATCCTCCACCGGGACCACGGCGACGTTCGGCTCGATGGTCGTGAACGGGTAGTTGGCCGCCTCGGCGGCGACGCCCGTAAGCGCGCTGAACAGTGAGGACTTGCCCGCGTTGGGCATGCCGACGATGCCGACCTTCATCGGCACCGCAAAAGCCTCCCGGTGACCGTGCCGAGCAGCGCCCCGGCCGCGACGTCACTCGGATAGTGCACGCCAAGGTACGGCCGGCTCAACGCCAACAGCGCGGCCGTGGCGTAGAGGAGCGGCGCGCCCAGCGGCAGCGCACGGCTGTAGGCGGCCGCCGCCGCGAACGACGTGGTCGCGTGGGCGCTCGGGAAGGAGAGATCGGACACCACGGGGGAGAGCGGCGGCAGGTCATCGAGGCGCGGGCGCGGACGCCTGACCGACAGCTTGACGGCGTAGTTGAGGCCGTAGGCGACGCCCGTTATCAACAGGCCCCGCCGGAAGGCAAGGCGCCGCTCCGTCCCGCGGCCGCTCAGCGCCACGCCGGCTGCTCCAAGCGCAAACCAGCAGGCGGCGTGCTCGCCGCTGCGCGAGAACGCGCGGGCTGCCGAGACCACCCGCGGATCGCCGTGACCGTGCTCGCGCAGCAGGCGCAGCAGGCGCCGGTCGAGCTCGAGCGCGGGCGCGAGCGTAGCCAGGGTTGGGCTCAGAGCCGGATCCTCAGAAGCCGACCCGGTGCTCTTCGCTGTCGACCAGCAGGTAGTCCACGCGGGTCAGGTCGAAGCTGACCGTGCCGTCCTCGGCCTTCAGCTCGTGCCAGCCGCCGCTCTTTCCCAGCAGCTCGTGCAGGCGCGCCAGCTCCGTCGCGCGTACGCGCGCCACCAGTGTCTGGCCGCCGCTGAAGCCGATGCTTACTTTCTGGGGCTTTTCGTCTGGGCTCATGTAGAGGCTCCTTGGATTCTTTCAGTTGTGCTCGGCCGGCTGCACCAGTTCCGTCAGCACGCCGCCGGCGGCCGACGGGTGCAGGAACGCGACCCTCGACCCGCGGATCCCGGTGCGTGGCCGCTCGTCGATCAGGCGCATGCCCGCCGCCGACAGACTAGCCAGCGCGGCGTCTATGTCGTGGACCCGGTAGGCCAGATGGTGCAGCCCCGGGCCGCGGCGGGCGAGAAAGCGCGCCACGCCGCCTTCCGCGTCGAGCGGCTCGAGCAGCTCCACGTGCGACTCTCCCACGTCCAGGAGCGCCGCCCGCACGCCCTGCGCGGGCAGTGTCTCGCGGTGTACGAGCGCCATGCCCAGCACGTCTCGGTAGAAGGCGACCGTCGCCTCCAGGTCGGCCACCGCAATCCCGGCGTGGTCGATCGCGTGAAGCATCGCTAGTCGACCCGCTCCAGGCGTGGGTTGGGCCGGTAGGAGCGCCCCGCCTTGGAGCACTCCCGGCCGTCGACCAGCACCACGTCAGCGGTGTAGTCGTTCTGGCCGCGGATCAGCGACGAGCCGACGCCGTAGGCGTCCACCGGCACCGCGAGCGTCTCGAAGTGGTCGATCTTCGCGGCAGTGAAGCCACCGCTGGCGACGATCTTCACGTGCTCGTGTCCGGCCGCGTCAAGCGCCGCGCGCACGTTTGCGACCAGCTGCGGGTTGACGCCACGGGGGTCGAACTCGCCCATCGAGTCGATCAGCGAGCGGTCGACCATCCGCTCAGAGGTGTCGAGCCGTACCCCCCACAGCCGCGGTCCGAGCGCGTCTGCCACCGCCACCGCGGTCCGCGCCGAGTCGTTCTCGAAGTCGACCAGCACGGTGATGTTCATCTCGTCGTGGAAGCGCTCCGCGAACGCGAGCGCCGCCGCCACCGTGTCGCCGCCGTAGGCGGCGATCAGGCCGTGGGGCACGGTGCCGACGCCACGCCCGCCCCACCACGAGGCCTGCGCGTCGGTCGAGACGCCGATCGCCCCCGCCACGTGCGCCGCCCAGCCGTCGCCGGTCTGCACGTGCCAGTGGTCGTGGCGCGCGGGGAAGTAGAGGATCGGCTTGCCGCGCGCCGCGCGCACGACTGCGTTGACGTTGCGCATGATCAGCGAGCGGCGCGCCAGCGACCCCAGGTAGACGGTCTCCAGGTGGGCGAAGAGCGCGTAGTCGCCCTCGATCGTCAGCACCGTCTCCCACGGCTCGATCGCATCGCCCTCATACAGGGCGTGCACGTCGAGCTCGTCCCAGCCGGGTATCCACCTGCCGCCCACGCCGGCGCGTCCGGCGGCGAGCTTCAGCATCGCGATCGCCTCGTCGATCCCGCCGAGCAGCGAGTGCTGCTTCTGGAAGACCTGCATCAGGACCCGCGGATGGTGCCCTACCTCCTCCAGGAGCTGCTTGGTGTAGACAAAGTAGGCATCTGAGTAGTAGCCCTCGCGCAGGCGCGCGACGGGCAGCCTGAAGACCTCGGGCGCAAGGCGCGTGCGGGTCGCTGCTGACATGCGCGCAGCCTACAGTCAGGGCGGCCATGCGCGTCTTGCGACACCGCGACTTCAGATTGCTGTTCATCGGCCAGTCCGCCAGCCAGATCGGCACCCAGGCGGTGATCGTCGCGATGGCGCTCTACATCACCAGGCGCACCGGCTCGGCGACCGACCTGTCGGTGATCCTCGGCGCCGGCTCGCTGCCGCTGGTGGCGCTGATCGTCTTCGGCGGCGTCTGGGCCGACCGTCTGCCACGCCATCGGGTCGTGATCGCCAGCGACTCGGTGCGCGCCATCCTGCACACGTCACTCGGCGTGCTGATCCTCACGGGAGCCCCCGCGATCTGGTTGATCGCGCTGATCGAGGCGGCCTCAGGCATGGCCCAGGCGTTCTTCCAGCCAGCATATGTCGGCCTCGTGCCGCAGACCGTCCCCGAAGCCGAGATCCAGGCTGCGCAGGCGCTGCGCGGCACGCTGGAGAACGCCTCGATCGTGATCGGGCCGCTGATCGCCACCGCCGTCGTGCTCTCATTGGGCGCCGGTGAGGCTTTCCTCCTTGACGCCGCGAGCTTTGCGCTCGGGGCGGTGCTGCTCGTGCCGGTTCGCCCGCGCCGGCGGGGGCGGCTCGGGGCTGGGGCGCCGGCGGGCGCGGTGCAGTCGCGCGAGGCGTCAGGTGCCGGCGCTCCTGCCAGCTTCGTCAGTGACCTGAGAGCCGGCTACCGCGAGGTCCGCTTGCGCTCCTGGCTGTGGGTGACGATCATCGCCTACACCGCCGTCGCGCTCTGCACGGTCGTGCCGCTGATGGCGCTCGGGCCGCTGGCGGTCAGGGACACCTACGGAAGCGTCGGGCTCTACGGCCTGCTGATCGCGACCTACGGCCTTGGCTCACTGGTGGCCTCGCTTCTGGCTGCGGTCTGGCACCCGCGCCGGCCGCTGCGCCTGGCGCTCGCGCTCGGCGCGCTGTGGCCGCTGGTCGGCCTGCTGGTCGCGCTCGCGTTGCCGCGTGCCGTGCTGATGCTGGGCGCTGTTGTCTCCGGCGGCGCCGGCGCGCTCGCCGGCGTCTGGTGGGAGACGACGCTCGCCCACCACATCCCGCCGGGTGCGCTCTCCCGGGTGAGCTCCTGGGACCACATGGGTTCGCTGGCCTTGATGCCGCTTGGCTACGCGGCCGTCGGCCCGCTGGCCGCCTTACTCGGTGTGCGCTGGGTGCTCGGCGCAGGCGCCGGGCTCGGGATGCTTGTAGCGCTCGTGGCGCTCATCCCCCGCTCGGCGCGGAGCTTGCCGGCGCACGCTGAAGCGGGGCCGCCGGCCAGCGGGCCGGGCGGCCCCGGAGTGGGCTCTCAGCCGAGCAGCTCGCGCGCGAGCGCCGTGTAGAAGCTGGCCGCGTAGCCGAGGTCGCGCACGTCGATGCGCTCGTCGGCGTTGTGCACGAGCGGCGCTGACTCAAACAGGGTCTGGTGCTTGTGCGGAAAGAAGCCGTAGGCGATCAGCTGCGGGAAGGCGGCGCGGAAGTAGCTCGAGTCCGAGTAGCCGGGCAGGAGCACCGGCACCGCCCGCGCGCCCGGGTCGTTTGCTGCCAGCCAGCGCTCGATCACCGTCATCAGCTCGCTGTCGTGTGGCGAGGCGTAGCCGGGGATCTGCTCGGTGAACTCGATCTCGAGCCCGGCGGCGGTCTCGCCGAGCAGCTCGTGCAGGCGCGCGAGCGCCGTCTCGGCTCCGAGCCCGGGCGGGACGCGCGTGTCGACCTTCAGCCAGGCGCGGGCGGGGATCACGTTCATCTTCTCTGACGCCCCGGTCATCGTCGGGGTGAGCGTCACGGCGAGCATCGGCTCGACGATCACCGGCAGGGCGGGGTGGCGGGCCTGCAGGCTCGTGATTGCGGCGGGCAGGTCGTCCGGGTTCTCGCCGAGCGCCGCGATCAGCGCGAGCGCCGCCGGCGTCGGGTCATAGCCGCTCGAGCCGGGGCGCAGCGCCTCGATCACCGGCGCGAGCTTCAGCAGGGCGTTGTCGCCCAGGCGCGGCATCGATGCGTGCCCGGCAACGCCGCGGGCGGTCAGGCGGAAGCGGAAGACGCCCTTCTCGCCGCAGCAGACGCCGTAGTAGCGCTGGCCGTCGAGCTCGAAGGGGCTGCCGGCGCCCTCGTTGACCAGGTAGTCGCAGCGGACGCGGTCCGGGTGGCGCTCGGTCAGCCAGCGGGCGCCGACATCGCCGCTGGTCTCCTCGTCGGCCACGAACACGAGCTTCAGCGCGCCGCGCTGCGGGCGCCAGCCACCGCGGGCGAGAGCAACCGCCGCCACGGCCTCCGCCGCGACCTGGTTCTTCATGTCGAGCGCGCCGCGGCCCCAGAGGAAGCCGTCCGCGACCTCACCGCTCCATGGGTCATGCTGCCAGTCCTCGGCCGCGGCCAGCACCGTGTCGACGTGGCCCAGGAAGACCAGCGTGGGGCCGTCCTGCGAGTGGCCGGGCAGCGTCGCGATCAGGTTCGGGCGGTCG
>JAJYHG010000159.1 GCA_021784895.1 Actinomycetes bacterium | reverse complement strand
GGCGTGAACGCGCGGGCGCGGCGGCGGCAAGGCTGGGACGCTCAGATCGCGGCGGAGGGTAAGCGCCGGCGCGATAATCGACCCGCCCAGCACGATTAGGGAGAAGCAACGGCAACGATGGCACGCCTGTCCATGGCTTGTCAATGAACGTGGCCAAACTGGCGCGTGCGGAGCGCCATCGGAACCCTGGACAAGACCACGTTTGCCCTGCTATTTGCGCACTTCCGATAACAGGGCATAACGGCCGATAACGGCGCTGGCATAACCAGCTGTTCTGACCTTAGGGCAGAGCCATCCTGCGGCGGCCAGATCCGAGCACTTCGCGCTTTCAAAGTCGCTGCCCAGAGCGTCACGGCGGCGGTAGTGTTACCGGCAGCCGCGTGGTGCTTGCAGCGGCAATGCCAGACCAGCAGGAGGCAGGGGAAGATGGCGAGACGAAGGTCGTTCACCAGCCAGCTCTACCGGGCCGCGAGGATGTCGAACAACATCAGCTCGCTCATGTCCGGCAACCCAAGGCGCGTGGTGCGGCGGGCCAAGAATGTGGCTGTGGGCCGGGCGCTGGGGCGTGCCGGAGTGTGGCGGCGCCTCTGGAAGTAGCAGCCGGTAGAAGGCCCGGTGCCGCGGGCTGCCTACTACGCAGCCGGCCGGTCCCCGCGCGGTTGCGCGGGTTTCACCGGCCAGATGCCGAACAGGTGGTGAAATACCCGTGCTGCGAGCTGGCTCGAGATGGCCGCGATGGCAGCCAGGGTTGCGCCCTCGAGCGCGGCGGTGGCGGCGATGCGTATCAGGCTCGCATCGGGCGCCTGCGGCGATGGCGGCACCGGGTCGGCCGAGATCGACGCCCACAGCGCCCGGAAAGCTCGCCTGCCGGCGAGTGACCCGCCGACTCCGAAGAGGAGCGAGAAGGGCGTGTAGAGCAGCTTGCGCATCGCCGGACGGAGGCTACCTCACAGACGGCCAGCAACCGGCAGAGCGGGGTGAGTTGACTTACGGGACGGCGTCAGCGCCAGCCCTCTCAGCTGCCGGCCGCCTCAGGTCCGGACTGGCTCTCTTGGCAGCGGCTCGTGGGCCGGACGACGCTCGGGTATGGGCAGCCTGTCGCGCAGCCTGCCGGGCTCGCGCAGGCGCACGGCCGATTGCTCGGCGTCGGGCAGGGGGATGCCGCCACCGGGCCAGCGGCTCGGGTCCGGACGCACGTTCGGACGGTTGCCCCAGCCGTCGTCGGAGCTGCCGTCGTCCTCTTCGGGCTCGTGGGGGGTGTCGCGCAGGGCCGGGAGCAGCAGCACGCCGATGGCAATGAAGCCCAAGATGTGCGCCGCGACGAGGAACAGCATCACCTGGAACGCCGTCATTGCTACAGAGTACAGCGATGGCGCGGATGCGCCAGTGTCAATGCCGCGAAAATTCCAGGCTCGCTACCATCGACCGACCTATGCCCCAACAGTCCACAAGTCTCTCCGCCAGCCGCCGCGAGCCGGCCGGCTCGCGCGGCGCGCGCCGCCTGCGCCGCTCTGGCCTGGTCCTCGGCACCGTCTACGGCGGTGGTAAGGAGCCGGTCTCCTTTCAGGTCGACGCGCGCATCCTGCGCAACGCGCTCGCGCACTCCGGCGCCGTGATCGATTTGCAGATCGATGCTGGCGCGTCCGAGCCGGTCGTCCTCAAGGAGCGCGTACGCCACCCCGTGAGCGGTGAGACGGTGCACATCGACCTGCTGCGAGTCGATCTGGCGAGGCCGATTCAGCAGCCGGTTGCGCTCGAGCTGACCGACGTGGAGGAATCCGACGTGAAGCTCGGCGGCGTCCTCGAGCACACGGTCCGCGAGCTGACGGTGGAGGCGATCCCCACGGCGATCCCGGATGTGATCCGCCACAGCATCGCCGGGCTCGCCGTCGGCAGCAGTGTCACACTCGGCGAGATCGTGGCGCCTGAAGGGACGGCCATCATCGGTGATCCGGAACTGGTTGTAGCCGCGATCCGCAGCTCCCGCGGAATGGCGGCCGAGGCCGGCACCGAGATCGAGCTCGAGACCGAGCTCGTCGGTGCGGAGCCGGCCGACGGCAGCGCGGCCAGCGCCGACACCGGCGAGCACTGACGCCAAGCCGCGCCGATGCCGCTGCCGCATCGCCGCAGCGCGCCGGTCGACTGGCTGATCGTCGGACTCGGCAACCCCGGTGCCGCCTACGACGGCACGCCCCACAACATCGGCTTCGAGGTGGCCGAGCGGCTGCGGTCCCGCTGGGGCCTGGGGAAGCCCAGAGACCGCTTCCGGGCGCTGATCAGCGACGGGCGTGCGGGCGCCGGCGGGCCGCGCGTGGCGCTGCTGATGCCACAGACCTACATGAACGACGCTGGCCGGGCGGTCGGCCCGGCGCGCGGCGAGCTGCGGGTCGAGCCTGACCACGTGATCGTCGTGCACGACGAGATCGACCTGCCCTTTGCCGAGGTGCGCACCAGGCTCGGCGGCGGCCTGGCCGGCCACAACGGCCTGAAGTCGGTTCGGGCCGCGCTCGGCACGGCTGAGTTCCGCCGCGTGCGCGTCGGGGTCGGGCGCCCGGCCAGCACCGACCCGGACGAGGTCGCGGCCTTTGTGCTCGGCAGGTTCGTGCAGCCGCGCGCTGAGGTGCAGGCGCTGATCGACGCCGCCGCCGACGCGACCGAGCGGCTGCTCGCCGAGGCCCCCGGCCAGCTGCTTAAGTAGGAGGTCGCGCAGATGCTGAGCTCGCTGCTTCGCCACGCGGACGAGGATCCGCAGACCGACCGCCTGCGCACGGGCGGCGGCCGCGCCTACGTGTCGCTATCGCTGCGGCCCTTCCTGATCGCCGCGCTGCTTGCCGGCGAGCAGTCGCAGCCCGCGATCGTGGTGGCCGGCGACGACCGCCAGGCACGCGAGCTGGCGGGCAGCCTGCGTGCCTGGCTCGCGCCCCGCGCGGTGCGCTACTACCCGAGCCGTGGCGTCACCTATGAATCGCACCTGGCTCCGCCGGCGCACCTCACCGGCCAGCGGATCGCGGCGCTCGACGCGCTGCTCGACGCCAGCACGGGGCCACACGGCGCTCCGGTAGTGGTGGTGAGCGCTGTAGCGCTGTCTGAGAAGGTGCCCGATCCGTCGCTGCGGCCCCACGGCTTCACGCTCGAACGGGGCGGGCTGATCGACCTCGGCGAAGCCGCGGCTGACCTGATCGCTGCCGGCTACGAGCGCGTCGACCAGGTGGAGGACCGGGGTCAGTTCGCAATTCGCGGCGGGCTGCTCGACGTCTTTCCCGCGACCGAGGACCGGGCGGTGCGAGTCGAGCTGTTCGGCGATGAGATCGAGCGCCTCAGCTGGTTCAGCACCTTCACGCAGCGCTCGCTCGGCGACGCGGAGGCCGTCGAGGTGGCGCCGGCCGCCGAGCTGGCACTCGAATACCGCGAGCTCGCCGAGCTGGCCGCGGCGGAGGGCGCAGAGGGCCGCCCCGACATAGCCGAGCTGCTGCCGGTCGAGGACTTCCGGGCCTTCCTCTCCCTGGTCGACCCGCAGGCGAGCGTGCTGCTGGCAGCCGAGGAGGAGCTCACCCCGGCGCTGGCCGACCACTGGCGGGACGTCTGCGCCGCCTTCCACGACGGCGAGGCGCACCACCTCTACGTCGCGCCTGAGCCGATCGCGGCCGAGCTCGAGGCGCGCAGCCGCATCCGGCTCTCATCGATCGACCAGGATCAGCCCTACCAGTTCCGCGGCCAGGCGGCGGAGGTCGCAGCCCGCAGCTTCCGGGACGCCGAGCCGGAGCTCGAGAAGCTCAAGCGCTCCGGCTACCGCACCGTCGTCGCGTTCGCCGTGCGCGGCGAGGGCGAGCGGGCCGCCTACAACCTCGGGCGCCTGAAGGTCTCCTGGCTGGACGCAGACAGCGCTGCCGCTGGTCCCGCTGGACCAGCGGCCAGCCCCGACCTCACCTTCGCCCACGCACGCCTGCGCGAGGGCTTCATCGCGCCGCAGTTCCGCCTGGCTGTGATCCCCGAGCAGCGGCTGGTACGCCGCCGGCGCGCGACGGAGGGACCGGCGCGCGGGCGGCGCGGCATTCTGCGCTCGTTCACCGACCTGCGCAGCGGCGACATCGTCGTGCACGAGGACCACGGGGTCGCGCGCTTTGCGGGCTTTGACACCAAGACCGTCGCGGGCGTCACGCGTGACTACCTGACGCTCGAGTTTGCGGGCAGCGACCGCGTGTTCATGCCGGTCGAGCAGCTTGCGAAGATCAGCCGCTACGTCGGCGGTGGATCAGGCTCCGCCCAGCCGGCGCTCTCCAAGCTGGGCGGGAGCCGCTGGAATACGCTCAAGGCGCGTGCGCGCCGGGCGGCCCAGGAGATGGCCGGCGAGCTGCTGAACCTCTACGCCGAGCGCAAGCGGCGCGCTGGTCACGCCTTCGCGCCCGACAGTGATTGGCAGCGCGAGTTCGAGGACGCCTTTGGCTACACCGAGACGCCCGATCAGCGTGACGCGATCAGCTTCGTCAAGGCTGACATGGAGGCGCCGCGTCCGATGGACCGGCTGATCTGCGGCGATGTTGGCTACGGCAAGACCGAGGTGGCGCTCCGGGCGGCCTTCAAGGCGGTGCAGGACGGCAAGCAGGTGCTGGTGCTGGTTCCGACGACGATTCTCGCCCAGCAGCACTACGGCACCTTCTCAGAGCGGCTGAAGGACTACCCCGTGCGGGTCGCGCACGTCTCGCGCTTCCGGCCAGCGGCCGAGCAGCGCCAGACGGCGGAGGCGTTCAGCCGCGGCGAGGTGGACATCCTGATCGGTACCCACCGCCTGCTCTCGCGCGACGTTCGTGCCAGGGACCTCGGCTTGCTCGTGATCGACGAGGAGCAGCGCTTTGGCGTCAGGCAGAAGGAGCTGCTCAAACAGCTGAAGCTGCGGGTTGACGTGCTCGCGATGAGCGCCACGCCGATCCCGCGCACCCTGCAGATGTCGCTGGCCGGGATCCGCGACATCAGCGTGATCGAGACGGCCCCCGAGGGCAGACGGCCGGTGAAGACCTACGTGGGCGAGTACGACGAGGAGCTCGTCAAGGCGGCACTGGAGCGCGAGCACGCGCGTGGGGGGCAGGCGTTCTTCCTGCACAACCGGGTCGAGTCGATCGACGAAACCGCGGAGCGGCTGCGCGGGCTGGTTCCGCGGGTGCGCTTCGAGGTCGCACACGGGCAGCTGGAGGACGCCGAGCTGGAGCGGCGGATGCTGCGCTTCCTGCGGGGTGAGGCCGACGTGCTGGTGGCCACGTCGATCATCGAGTCGGGCATCGACATCCCCCAGGCCAACACCCTGATCGTCGAGCGGGCCGACATGTTCGGCCTCTCGCAGCTCTACCAGATCCGCGGCCGCGTGGGCCGCAGCCGCGAGCGTGCTTACGCCTACCTGCTCTATCCCTCCGCGGGCGCACTGACAGCCGAGGCGGCCCAGCGGCTGGCGGCGCTCAGTGATTACACGGAGCTGGGCGCGGGCTTCAAGGTCGCGATGCGCGACCTTGAGATCAGGGGCGCCGGAAACCTGCTTGGTGACGAGCAGTCCGGTCACGTCGCCGCGCTCGGCTTCGAACTCTACATGCAGATGCTAGACGAGGCGGTGCGCGCCGCCCAGGCGGCGGCCTCAGGGACCGAGGTAGAACCCGACGACGATTGGGAGCCGGTGCGGCTGGAGGTCGGCGTGGACGCGTATGTGCCAGCCGGCTACATCGGCTATGAGCAGGCGAAGGTCGATGTGCACCGTCGCATCGCTGGGGCGCGTGAGGTGGCCGAGATCGGGCTTCTGCGCGAGGAGGTAGAGGATCGCTTCGGGCCCCTGCCGCAACCGCTTGAGAACCTGCTCCTGCTGCAGACGGCGCGGATCAAGCTCGGGCAGGCCGGGGCCAGCAGCGTGTCCTTCAAGGGCGGGCGCCTGGCGGTGACGCCGGTGGAGCTCAACCTGGCGCAGGTCCGGGCGCTGCGCGCGACGCTGCCCGAGGCGATCTATGAGTCGGGCCGCTCACAGCTGTCGCTGCGCGTCGCCGGCGACCCCGCGGCGCAGTTCGAGGCCGTGGTGAGGGCTGCCGATGCCCTGCTCTCGGTGCTCGTGGCAGCGGCGGCCGAGCCGGCCGCGGCCTGAAGGCTCGCCGAAGGCATCGGCCGGGGCGGCGAAGAAGCTTGTAAGGAAGGTCTTATGCCGGGCCGCCGCGGCGGCCCGGGGCCGCTACCATCCCCGCGGATGCGTTTGGCTAAGAAGCTTGCGGCTGGTGCCGCCGTGGTGGTGCTGGCGGCGATCGTGGCCGGCTGCG
>JAJYHG010000041.1 GCA_021784895.1 Actinomycetes bacterium | reverse complement strand
GCCCTGAGCGAGCCAGTCGGGCCCGATGAAGTCCGGATAGACGCACAGCCGCTCGGACAGCGCGTACCCATCCTCGGCCAGGCGCCGGCGCACCTGCACCGGCGACGGGAAGGGGTGCTCGGGCGAGATGTGGTCACCGTTGGCAGACAGGCCGCCGAGGTCGGTGGCGCCCGCCGCAACCAGCTCCGGCCACCAGTCCGACAGGTTCGGCGGAACCTGCACGCCGACGCCCGGCATCAGCTCACGGGCCCGCTGCACGAGCGCCCGCAGGTCGTCGAAGGTGACCTCGCAAGCCCAGGCCGGAGCACCGAGGCGCGGCCCGTGAGCGATCCCGGTGCGCCAGTACAGCTCAGCCGCGTCGCCGGCGATCTGCGCGGGCTCACGGCCGTGATAGCGCGGGTGGGGCACGAAGTTCTGAATGATCACCTCCTGCAGGTGCCCATACTCAGCGTGCACCGCGGCCAGCGCTTCAAGCGCCTCAAAGCGCTGCTCACGGCTCTCGCCGATCCCGACGAGAATGCCGCTGGTGAACGGGATCCGAAGCTCACCCGCCGCCCTGATCGTCGCCAGGCGAGCCTGCGGGTGCTTGGTCGGTGAGCCCTGGTGGACGGTCAGATCCGGGTTCACGGACTCGAGCATCAGCCCCTGCGAGGCGGTCACCTCGCGCAGCCTGGCAAGGTCGGCGCTGCCCAGCACGCCGAGGTTGGTGTGCGGCAGAAGGCCCCGCTCGAGCGCCCGCTCGCAGACCCAGGCCACGTAGCCGACGAAGTCCCCGAAACCGAGCGCGGCCAGCCGCTCCTGCACGCCAAGGCTGACCTCGGGGAGCTCGCCGGTCAGCACCAGCAGCTCCTTGGCGCGGTGCCGGGAGACGGCGCGATCGAGCAGTGCGATCACCTCGGCGGGTTCGTGCAGGTGCGGCCTGTGGGTGGCAAACGCGCAGTACTTGCAGTAGCAGCGACAGGTCCGCGACAGCGACAGCGTGACGTTGCGCGAGAAGGTGACACGGCGGCGCACGGGCAACGATTCTAGGATGCGGCCAGCGTGACCGCTGCTGTTGGGCCGGCGAAGCAGCGGCGAGCCGGCCCTACTGAGAGCGCAGCAGCCGGAACTCCTCGCGCACCGACTCGGGGCGGCCCCACATCTGCACGACCTCGACGCGGCCGGTGCGGGTCTCGCGCAGCGCCAGCTCGCCGTCGATCGCGGACTCGTCGAGCAGCCGCAGCGCCGCGTGGACCGCGGGGACCGAGGCGGCATGGCCGAAGCGGTGGGCGACCAGCAGCCGCCAGTGCCACTCGCGCTTGGAGTAGGGCTGGGCGTTGCAGGTCACAAGCAGCGTGGCCGCTTCGACGTAGCGGCGCTCGTCGAAGATCCGCAGGTCCAGCTCCAGGTCGGTCCAGTCGTCGGGCAGCGAGTCCACGATCTCCTGGAATGTGTCCGCAAGCGCCATGGTGCCAACAGTAGCGAGCCGCCCGCGCGCGCGTCTGCGAAGCTTGAGCCGATGAACCCCTCCACCTTTGCCCAGGACTACGCCGCCGCCACTGAGGGGGCCGGCCTCGTTGACCGCTCTGAGCGCGGCAAGCTCGCGCTGAGCGGCATCGGCGCGCGCGAGTTCCTCCACGGACAGGTGACCCAGGACGTGCTCGCGCTGACCCCGGGGCACGGCACCTACGCCGCCTTCCTGACCCCGAAGGGCAAGATGCAGGGCGACCTGCGCGTGCTCGACACCGGCGCGGAGCTGTTGCTCGACACCGAGCGCGTGGCGCTGCAGGCGCTGTTCAACATGATCCGCCGCTACTCGCTCGGCTACGAGGTGGAGCTGCACAAGCGCACGCTCGAGTGTGGTTTGCTCTCGCTCATCGGCCCGCTGGCCGATGAGCTCGTCACGCGCGCCGGCGCCGCCGCTCCCGGTCCGGCCGAGCACGACCATGCACCCGGGCGGGTGGCCGGCGTGCCTGTACGCGCGATCCGCACCGACCTGGGCGTCGATCTGCTGGTCGGCGCCGAGCACACCGCCGCCGTCAGCGCCGCCCTGCGCGGGGCCGGCGCCCGCGAGATCGGCGAGCAGGCGGCGGAGGCGCTGCGCATCGAGCGCGGCCGCCCGCGCTACGGGATTGACCTGGACGACTCGGTGATCCCGCAGGAGGCGGGCTTGAACGAGCGCGCGGTGTCCTTCACCAAGGGCTGCTACGTCGGGCAGGAGACAGTCGCGCGGCTGTACTACAAGGGTAAGCCAAACCGCCTGCTGCGCGGCCTGCGCGCGCCCGCAGCGCTGGTGCCGGGCACCGAGCTGACGCACAACGGACGCCCCGCCGGCAGCATAACCAGCGCCACCGACTCACCCCGCCAGGGAGCGATCGCGCTGGCGCTCGTGCGGCGCGAGGCCCCGCCCGGGACCAGCGTGCAGGCGGGTGAGCAGCAGGCACTCGTATGCGAGCTGCCGTTCACATGATTCCGCAGGCTGGACAGATTAAGCAGCCGTAACCGAGTGTTAGCCAAGGCCGCCGCGCCACGCCCTAGCATCCAAGCTGTCAACTGGAGAGGAGGCGCAGATGACCAGCAGCACAGCCGATACCAGGCAGCTCCAGGAGCTCGACGAGGACCTGCGCCGAGCATGGGGCGATTACTACGACAGCGTCCAGGAGCTGACCGGCTCCGAGTACGAGCGGGTCGAGCCGGCGTCGTGGGAGGCGCTGCAGGACGAGCTCGGCCGGATCGAGCGCTGCCGCAAGCTGCTGAGCGTCGCCAACGACTGACGCGCAGCCGCGGGCGGCGCACGGCCGCGCCCCGCAGGGTAAGATCAGCGCCGATGGCGGGCGTCATGCACATCCAGTGGTACGCGACCGTGCTGCGCGGCGACACCTTCGTAGACGGCGTCGCGGAGATGGCTGCACCGCCGGCGCTCGATTACGGCGCCAGGCGCTACGCCGTGCAGCGCTCCCGTGACGACCGTTACCGGATCCTGCAGCAGATCTGGTTTGACTCAAAGGACGACTGGTACCGCTACTGGGAGGGCCCGGAAATGCGGGAGTTTCGCGCCCGTTACGCGGGCAAGTACCAGGTCCCGATCACCTACACCTGGTACGACGAGTACGCCGCCGCCGGCCTCGAGCCGGAGCCGGTAACCGCGGGCGAGCCCGCGCTGGCGCCGCAGCCGGGGCTCGTCAGCTGACCCTGAGCGCCAGCGCTAGCCAGAAGCGCTGCTCGGGATCGTCCATCGCGCCGCCGAAGAGCTCACGCAGCCGCGCGATCCGGTAGCGCGCCGTCTGTGGGTGGACACCGAGCCTGGCCGCGGCAGGCCCCAGGCGGCCCTGTTCGTCGAGCCAGGCCGCGAGCGTGGCGCGCAGCCTCGCGGATGAGCGGGGTGAGAGCGCCGCCAGCGGCGCTAGCTGCGTGGCGGCGAACTCCGCCGCCAGCAGCCGGTCGGCCGCCAGCAGCAGCCGCCCGGCGTGGTCGCGGGCACTGATCAGCGCCGCCCCGGGGGCGGCTAGCAGCTCCGGGGAGGCCGAGGCGAGCGCGAGCGCAGCTCGCGCTCGCACGAAGCTGAGCGCCGCGTCGCCCCAGGCGACGGTCGTGCCGAGCCCGGCGCGCAGGCCCGCCGGGCCGATCGCGCGCTCGAGCTGGGCGCGCCGGCCGGGTGCGTCCGGGTCGGGCAGGATCGCGCACAGCACATCCCCGACCGTTTCGCTGAGCGCCCCCGGGGGCAGCGCCAGGGTCCGCGGGCGTGAGCCGGCGGCGAGCTGGATCGCGACCGCTGCCAGCGTCCTTGGCAGTTCCCAACCGGCCTCGCGCGCCGCCACCTGCACGGCCTCGGGGTCGGGCGCCGGATCGCGCACCAGCAGGTACACAAGCCGCCGGCGCGCAAGCTCCACCTCGCCCGCCAGCTGTGTCTGCTCGAGCGCGTAACCCTCCGCCGACTCGGCCGAGAGCACGTCGATGTAGGCGAAGATCGACTCGGCCAGCAGGTACAGCGTCCCGGGTTCGAGCCCCTGAGCCGCGCAGGCCTCGGCCACCCGGCGCCAGGTGACGCGTGCACCGAGGCGGTAGGCGCTCAGCAGTGCGTCGAGACTGCGTCCGGCGCGCATCTCGCCGCGGCCGAGGCGGTGGTAGACGTCCGAGCGCGGAACCGGCCCGGCCGCCTCGATCTCGAGCACCAGATGGCTGAGCGCCTCCTCCACGCCAACCCGCACGCCCACGCCGAACTCGCCCTCGAGCGGCCGCTGGTAGGCGGGCACCGTGCCGACTGCCGCGATGATCTCGTCAACCAGCTCCGGCAGCAACGGCCGCACCACCGCCGCCACCTCACCAGGCAGCTCGTGCCAGGGCTGGGCGGGCGTACTAGCCTTCCTCGAGCGGCGCCATCGTCAGACCGGCGCCGTCGAGGCTCACCCAGTAGCTCTCCGCATCTTCGCGCGAACCACTCCAGACGATCGCGCAACCGTCGTTGTGGATGCGGTCCGCCAGACGATAGCCCTCCGCCAGCGTGACGCCGGGCAGGTACCGGGCGAGCGTCTCGGCCACATGATCGAAGGTGTTGTGGTGGTCGTTGAGCACCAGCACCCGCCACTGGCCGCCTAAACCCCTTCCTGGCACCCGTACACGCGGCAGCTCAACCGTCTGTGACATCATCGAGCAAGATTACCGTCGATTGCGCCCGAGGTGAAGGCTAGGGGCTCTCCCTGCGCTCCCAGTAGCGGCGCAGCCCGGCGTATGACTGGTCGGCTGGGATGGCCGCCATGAAGGAGTCAAACAGCTCCGCGCTGACCGTCGCGCGCACATCTCGCTCAAGCGCCGCGATCCACTGCTCGCGGTCCTGGGTGCGGGCCGACTGGGCCCAGCGCTCGAGCCGCTCACCGAGCTCGCGGAGTTGGCGGGCGGGGTCATCGTAGGCGCCGAAGTGGGTGATCGCTAGCCGCCGCGGATGCCAGTCGGAGAGCAGGCTGATCGAGTGCTGCCAGGCTTCGACGTCGATGTCGGGTGGCGGCGTCGGCGGCAGCGTCGGTGTACCGGTCTCGATCCGCACGCCGGCGACGTCCCCGGCAAAGACAGTGCCGTCATGCAGGTAGCAGACGTGGTGCTTGGCGTGACCGGGGGTGTAGAGGACGTCGAAGCGGTCGCCGCCGATCGACAGGGATTCGCCGCCTTTGAGGATGCGCAGGTGCTCCTCTGCAACCGGCAGGAACTCGCCCCAGAGCGAGCGCATGTTCTCCTCACCGTAGAGCTGTGCGGCGCTGGCCCACAGCCGCGCCGGATCGATCATGTGCGGAGCACCGCGCTCGTGCACGTAGACCTCCATGTCCGGGAACATCTGGGCGAGCGTCCCGGCGCCACCGGCATGGTCGAAGTGGATATGGGTCAGAAGCAGGGCCCGTGGCCGCCAGCCGTCGAGCTGGGCGAGCACGCTTGGCAGCGCCAGCGAGGGCCCCGGGTCGACCAGTACCTGGCCGACGCGCCAGCAGCAGATCCAGCGACGCCGCCCCAGGTGGAGCGTGTCAATGGCTTGCACTGTGCTCTGGCCTGGTGTCCGCGTCGCTCGGGAAGCGCTCGGCAGCCAGGTCGGCCAGGTGGACCAGCTGGCGGGCCAGGTCGCGGGCGTCGGCGACGATCCGCTCGCGCTCTCCCCAGATCCTGTCGGTGTCGAGGTCGAGCTCATGCAGGCGCTGTTCGGCCAGCGCGGTTACGTGGGCCGCGTCGCGCCTGGCAGCCTCGCGCTGCTCGGCCGCCTCACGCTCGGCCTTGGCCACGATTTCGCCGGCCGTGTCGTGGGCCTGTTTGAGTACGGCCGCAACCTCGTCGCCGACACGCTCGAGCGCGCTCTGCACAGCCGCGTCCGGCGTCTGCTGACTCACCTGAAGCTCACGTATCTGGCGCTGGAGCGCTGCCACGTAGGGGTCGACCTCGGCGCGGTCATAACCACGCCGCACGAGCTTGAACAGATCCTCGCCGCTGCGCATCAGCTCTTCACTCATCGCGTGAAGCCTAACCGCTCAGGCGACGGAATGAGGTTCTCGTTGCAGATGTCGCTTACCGGCCGGCTGACGGCCCGCGGATGGCCCATACAATCGGACTATCCGATGACGCCGCGCGACCCGCTCACCGACGGCCACGGCCGCCTCATCGCCGACCTGCGCGTGTCGGTCACCGACCGCTGCAACTTCCGCTGCCAGTACTGCATGCCGGCCGAGGGCCTGCCTTGGCTGGAGCGCAAGGAGGTGCTGAGCTTCGAGGAGATCACGCGGCTGGTCGCGTTGTTCGCGAGCCTCGGGGTCCACGACCTGCGGCTCACCGGCGGCGA
>JAJYHG010000249.1:3120-6339 GCA_021784895.1 Actinomycetes bacterium | reverse complement strand
CAGCGCTGACAGCAGAGCAGGGCGAGGGCAGGGCTTACGCCGACCTACCCGGTGTCACCGGTACGAGCGCAACAGCCGAGGCGTTCGCGCGCGAGTGGACGGTACGCAGCGGAAAACAAGCGCGCGTGACCGGCCGCATGCGCATGTACAGGCTGCAGCAGCTGAGCACCCCGGCCGACAGCACCGGTGAAGCCGTGCTCGCCGAACCAGAGCGAGACCTGGCGGTCGTCACCGCCTGGCTTGAGGCCTTCCACGCGGAAGCGCGGCCCGGCACGCCCGCACAGGACTGGGGTGAGCTCGCCGCAGCACGAATCGCCAGAGATCAGATCCACCTCTGGCGCGACGGCGGCCGGGCGGTATCACTCGCGGCGGTCAGCGCCGCCGCGGCGGGCGTAGCGAGGATCGGGCCGGTGTACACGCCTCCGCAATCGCGCCGCAACGGCTACGGCGCCGCGGTCACCGCCGCGGCCAGCGCTGCCGCACTCGCCGGCGGCGCCCGCGAGGTGGTCCTGTACGCCGACCTTGCCAACCCGACGGCGAACTCGATCTACCAGCAGATCGGCTACCGGGCCGACCACGACGCCGTGGAACTCATGTTCACCTGAGCCCACGCGTCCGGCGCGTCCGCCCCGGAGCGATCGAGCGGGTTGGGCCCGGGCCAGGCGGCCCGCTAACCGCCATCGGCGGCGAGTTCGTGCGACTAACGCTCGCGGCCAAGCGGGCCGCGAGCGCCAGCCCTGGGGGTGTCCTGCGGAGCCTTTCGGCGACAGGCTGGCTCACATCTTTCTTACACAGTTTCTACGGCGCTCTGCGAGTTGAAGCGGAGACTCTGGCAAGCCGTGGCCAACGAGCCAGGAACCCCCACGGTGAACCGGACGCCGCCACCATGAGCACAGCCTCACCTAACCTAACATCCCCGCAACTGCGCTCCTCCGGCCTGCGCGCCCGCCGGACATGGCATAGCGAGCGCAGCGTGGATCTGGTCGCCGCGCTGGGAGGGCTCGGGCTGGGCATGGTGATCGCGCTCGGCGTCACCGCGCAGAGCTGGCGGTCACTGAACTCGCCCGGAGGATGGGTTACGGCCGCTGGGCGCATGGCGGGCCTGACCGGTGCCTACATGCTGCTCGTAACGGTGCTGATGGCGGGCCGGATTCCGATCGTGGAGCGCGTGCTCGGACACGACTCGCTGATCCGCTGGCACCGCCGGATTGCACCATGGGCGCTCGTGCTGATCGCGCTGCACGGCGTGCTGGTCGTGATCGGCTACGGCGAGAGCCTGCGGATCGGTCCATTCCACCAGTTCGCCAACCTGATCACCAGCTACCCAGGGATGCTCGCCGGTTTCGTTGCCTTCCTGCTGCTGGTCATGGCCGGCATCACCTCGGCGCGGATCGCGATGCGGCGGATGCGCTATGAGACCTGGTGGGCGGTCCACCTCTACACCTATCTCGCCCTGGCGCTGTCGCTCTCACACCAGCTCACAACGGGCATCATGTTCATCGGCCATCCGCTCATGCGAGCGTTCTGGACCGCGCTGTTCATCGCCACTGGCGGCGTGGTGTTCGTCTACCGGGTGCTGCTGCCGCTGTGGCGCACCGCCTTTCATCAGCTGCAGGTCGCCTCGGTGCAGGCGGAGTGCCCCGGCGTCAGCTCGGTGCTCCTGGAGGGACGGCGGCTCGGGCGCCTGCCGATCTCCGGGGGCCAGTTCATCCAGCTGCGGATCCTCAAGCGGGGCCTCTGGTGGCAGGCACACCCGTACTCGGTCTCGGCGCTGCCAGACGACCGGCACCTGCGCATCACCGTACGGGACGTGGGTGATCACAGCGGTGCGATGGCCCAGCTCAAACCCGGTACGCGGGTCGCAATCGAGGGCCCCTACGGCGCCTTCACCAGCGATGCCAGGGCGACCGACCGCATCCTGATGATCGGCGCCGGCGTCGGCATCACACCGCTGCGGGCGATGCTCGAGGATCTGCCGAGCGGTGTCGACGTGGTCATGCTCGCGCGCGCACATGACGAGCACAGCCTGGCGCTGCGCGGCGAGCTACAACAGCTGGTGGGCCGCCACCACGGCAGGCTGCACGAACTGTTCGGTAGCCGCGAGCACGTGAAGCTCGACGCGCGGGTGCTGCGCCGGCTGATCCCGGATGTGGCCCACCGGGATGTCTTCGTCTGCGGGCCGGAGGGCTTCACCACGATGATCCTCGAAGCGATCCGCGACCTCGGCGTGCCCGAGAAGCCCGATCTACATTCACCACGAGACCTTCGCCTTCTGACCCGGAGCTGACAGAAATGAAGCGAGCGCCCATAGTTCTCGCCGGGACCGGCGCGGGGCTGGCTGCCGTCATCAGCTACCACGTCAGCGGCCCGCGGCCGTTGCCGCTGGCTGCGCTCTCGGGCTCGACTGCTGCCGGCGCCGGTACCAGCTCCTCTGGCGGCGGCACCGGCGGCCAGTCAAGCGGCAACTCGGGCAATGGCGCGAGCGGCGGCTCATCCGCAGGCGGCGCGAGCACCAGCGCCCCCAGCCAGGGCGTCGTGCCGGGGGTCACCCCGAACGGAATCCGCGCAGCCTCCGGTACAGACGTGCAGTACCCGTTTGGCAACCTCCAGGTGCAGGTCACCGAGAATGGCGGCCGGATCACAAACGTCGCCATCATCAAGGCGAACGTGCTGGACGCGCAGTCCGGAGCGATCGACCAGATCGCACTGCCCGAGCTGCGCAGCGAAGCGTTGAGCGCCCAGGGCGCCCGCATCAACGGGGTCGCCGGCGCGACCTACACGTCTGCCGCCTACGCGCAGTCGCTGCAGGCGGCGATCGACAAGCTGAAGGCGTGAGCGTGCCGCAGGGCGAGGTGATCCTGCGCCACGCCGAACCGGTCATGGGGACGGTCGTCTCCTTCGACCTACGCCCGCAAGGGTTACCGATGGCCGCGACCCGCGCGGCGCTGGCCGCGGCGTGCGCGCTGCTGCACCGCGCCGATGAGACCTTCAGTCTCTACCGGCCGGACACACCGCTCGCACGGTTTCGCCGCGGCGAGCTGACAGTCGCAGAGTGCCCGCCGGAGGTCGCAGCGGTGAGCTGGCTCTGCCGCCGGGCCAGACTCATCTCGGGGGGCTGGTTTGATCCCTGGGCGCTGCCTGGCGGCTTCGACCCAACCGGCCTGGTCAAGGGCTGGGCCACGCGCGAGGCCGCGGACATCCTGGCGCACGCGGGTGTAG
>JAJYHG010000249.1:0-3110 GCA_021784895.1 Actinomycetes bacterium | reverse complement strand
TCCGATCTGCCGGCGCGGCAGCCCGGGTGGCGGATCGGCATACGGGCACCCCAGTCGCCAAGACAGCTCAGCTGCGTGATCGAGCTGCACGACGGCGCAGTTGCAAGCTCCGGCACGTATGAGCGCGGCGAGCACATCTGGGATGTGTTCTCGGCACAACCCGCGCGCGCGGTTGCGGCGGCGAGCGTCAGCGGCCCAGACCTGGCGCTCGCTGACGCGCTGGCAACCGCCCTCGTGGCAGCCGGTCGCCGCGGCCTCGAAGCCGTGACCGCCGCGGGTTATGAGGCGCTGATTGTCGACACCGCCGGGGAGCGCATCAGCACAGCCGGCTTTCCGGAGCTCGCTGCAATTCCGGCCTGAACACCGTCAAGCATTAGAGTCGCAGGATGCGAGCGCTGGTGATCGAGGATGACGACGCGGTGCGCGCAGCGATCCGGCGGTCGCTGCTCTTGTCCGGCTACGAGGTCATCGAGGCCGAGGACGGCGAGCAGGGCCTGACAAAGCTGGCCGAGTCCGTGCCGGACGTATTGGTGCTCGATATCGGCCTGCCCAGGCTCGACGGCATCGAGGTCTGTCGCCGGCTGCGTGGCGCCGGGGATCGCACACCGGTGCTGATGCTGACGGCACGCGACTCCGTCGACGACCGCGTCGCCGGGCTCGAGGCGGGCGCCGACGACTACCTGGTCAAGCCGTACGACGTGCGCGAGCTGCGCGCACGGCTGACCGCGATCATGCGCCGGCACCTGCCCGAGGCCGACGGCCGCTCGCTGCGCTTCGCCGGGCTCGAGCTCGACAGCGACGCTCACGCCGCTCGCATCAACCGCCGCGAGGTCGAACTCACGCGCACCGAATACCAGTTGCTCGAGCTGCTGATGCTCAACCCCCGCCGCGTGCTGCGCGTCGAGCTGATCTACGACCGCATCTGGGGTTACGACGTCAGCCTGACCAGCAACTCGCTGCGGGTCTACATCGGCTACCTGCGCAAGAAGCTCGAGGCCGGGGGCGAACCGCGCCTGATCCACACCGTTCATGGTGTCGGTTACGTGCTGCGAGAGCCATGAGCCTTCACCGCCGCATCACCGCCGCGGCCGCGTTTGCGGTGGCCGCGGCGTGCCTCGTCTTTGCGCCGGTCGGCTACCTGGCCACGCGGGCCAAGCTGCTCCAAGAAGTCAAGCTCGAGCTCGCCCGGCTGGCACAGCCCTTCCTCGGCTCGCGCACCGGTGCGCGCGGATCGGTCTTGCGCCCGCCGGCAAGCGATGTTGACAGCACGACAGGAACGTGCACCTTCGGCCTGGTCAACGGTGACAGCGGCGTCGACGCGGCGCTCGGCGGGCCAACCGGTTACGTTCAGTCTGTCTGCCCGGACGGCCGCGTGATCGCCCGTAACGGGGGCACGCCGCAGCTGCCAGTCACGCCACGCGTACGCGCTGTCGCACGTAGGCTCGAGGGTGCCTACTACTTCACTACCGTGGTCGAGCGGACCCGGCTCGAGATCCTCGTCACGCCCGACGTCTCTGACCGCAAGGCAATCGAGGTGGCCGTCCCGCTCACCACCACCGACTCAGCCCTGCGCAGCCTCGCAGTCACCTACGCGCTGCTGGTCGCCGGCGGGATTGCACTGGCAGGGCTGATCGGCGCGCTGATCGCACGTGCTGCGCTTGCACCAATCCGCCACTTCACCAGCCAGACAGAGCGTGTGGCAGGCTCACTCGACGTTCAGCACCGGCTGGCCGAGCACGGTGCGACCGAGATCCGGCGGCTCGCGGCGAGCTTCAACCAGACGCTGAACGCGCTCGAGCGCTCCGTCGAGGCGCAGCGTCACCTGATCGCCGACGCTTCGCATGAGCTGCGCACGCCGATCGCGGCACTCCGCTCCAACATCCAGATCTTTCTCGACGCCGGGGCGTTGCCGCCAGATGAGCAGGCCGGGCTGCGCGACGCGATCGTGGCTGAGCTGGACGATCTGACACAGATGGTCGCAGACGTCCTGGAGCTTGCGCGCGGCGCCATGCCCGACGAGCACGTCGACGAGCTCGAGCTCGACCTGATCGTGCGCGATGCGACCGACCGGGCGATCCGCCGCAGCCCGGGCCTGACCTTCGAGACCGATATCGAGCCGGCTCTCATCAACAACTCAGCCGACCGTGTCAGCCGCGCCGTGACCAACGTGATCGACAACGCGCGCAAATGGAGCCCGCCCGGCGGGACCGTCGAGATTCGGATGCGTGACGGCGTCCTCACCGTTCGCGACCACGGACCAGGCTTCCAGGAGGACGACCTGGAGCATGTGTTCGAGCGCTTCTACCGCTCCGCCAGCGCTCGCCGGATGCCTGGCTCGGGACTCGGTCTAGCGATCGTCAAGCAGGCCGCCGAGGCACACGGCGGCTACGTCACGGCGACCAACGCGCCCGACGGCGGCGCCCTGGTGCAGGTCAGCTTTGGCGCCGCGATCCCTGCAGACCCCGCGATCCGCGGGAACTCAGCAACCTATCCTTGAACCGGAGTGTCGGCACCCGCTGAGCAGACCCAACTGGACCGCGACCACCACCGGGACATCGCCACGCGCGCCGACTGCGAGGTGCTGGTCCGCGCCTTCTACAGCCGAGCGCTGCAGGATCCGGTGATCGGGTTTCTGTTCACCGATGTGGCCCAGCTCGACCTCGAGGCGCACATCCCGCGGATCACCAGCTTCTGGGCCACGGTACTGCTCGGCTCGCGTAGCTACGGTGGCGGTGCCTTCCGTCCACACTTGGACCTGCACCTGAAGGCGCCGCTGCGTCGCGGACACTTCAACCGCTGGCTCGATCTATGGTCGGCCACCGTTGATGATCTCTTCAGCGGCGAACGAGCCGAGCTCGCCAAGTCCCACGCCGATCGTGTGGCGAGCGCATTTGAGTCACGGCTGCGCTCGTTCGATGAGCAGCAACCGCGGTTCACCGCCGGGACCGCCGGTGCTGTCATTTTGCCGCTCGTGCACCATGTCGGCGGCGGCACGAAGCCGGGCTGAGATGGTCCGGCGCCGGTTTGAGACGCGTAGTGAGCGACTGCCGGCGTCGCTCGCCGTCCGCCTGCTGCGCTGGTGGATACCGAGCACGCTCTGCCTGATCGGA
>JAJYHG010000032.1 GCA_021784895.1 Actinomycetes bacterium | reverse complement strand
TACGCCGTAGGTCGGGATCACCTGCGCCAGCCGTACCGCCAGCAGCAGGCCCGCGCCGAGCAGGCCGATCCGGCCCAGCAGCGGCGTCCTGGCGGGGCGCAGCAGCGTCCAGGCGAGCAGCAGTGCGACCGGCGGGATCTCGAGGATCGAGACCCGCGGCAGCTCGATCGGCTCGCCGATCCCGTAGGCGATCACGGTCAGCACGACCGGGACCAGCACCCAGCCCAGCACGAACAGCAGCGGCCAGGCCTCGCTGCTGTGCGGCCGGCGGTCGCGGAGCGCGCGCAGGGCCAGTCGTCCAGACGCGAGCAGCGCGGCGATCACGGCCAGGCCGAGCAGGATCACCGCCGGCAGCGTCACCGCCGTCTCGTGGAAGTCGCCCGGCAGCATCGCCGAGATCATCGTCAGCAGCGCCTGGCCCGCGGTCCGCCAGCTCAGCGCGGTGACCCAGAAGAGCTGGCTGGAGCCGCGCTCGACGGCCAGCACGACCAGCGGCGCGCTGAGCACCATCGTCAGCGCCATGCAGCTGATCACGAGCCGCGCCCGCTCGCGGTGGAGCAGCAGCAGCGCCAGCTGGGCGGGAATCAGCAGGGTCACGTCGTAGCCGATGTAGAGCGCGGCGAGCGTGCTGATGACGTACGCCGCCACGGCGCCACGCGACGGCGAGCGGCCGGGCGGCGTCTGCAGGATCGCTGCCAGCGCCAGGAAGGAGCCGACGCTCAGCGTCACGAGCCACGAGTAGCCGCGCGCGTTCTGTCCCCAGTAGATCAGCGGCAGGCTGACGACCGTCAGGAGGCCGGCGAGCGTCGCCAGCCGGCGGTTACCCGGGAACAGCCGCAGCGACAGGGCGGCGACGAGGCCGCCGGTCGCGGCGGTCGCGACCACCGATGGCAGCCGCATCACCCAGGTGGCGTCGCCGAACCAGGCGATCAGGAAGTGCATCCCCAGGTAGTACAGGAGCATGTTGCCGCCGTCGTGTGCGATCCCGCGCCACAGTGCCGCGCCGCTCTGGGTGACGATCGCGAAGGTCGAGCCCTCGTCGAGCCATAGGCTGCGCGTCCCCAGGTCGATCGCGCACAGCAGCGCTCCGGCGAGCGTCGCGACCAGGATCGGCAGCACCGAGCCCCAGTTCCAGGAGCCGTCGTCGCGCAGCCACCCGACGGCAATAGCCTCTGCCGGCGACGGGCCATTCTCCTGAAGTTCGTCGTCGCGTAGCTCGGCGAGGGGGTGCATCGGCGTTGAAACTAGCGGGCCGGACGTCTGGATGCGTCACGGCGCAGTGGCTTTGAGATGGTAGCCAGCTGGTGTGGTCGTGGTGGAAAGCTGACGGCCGGCGTGGTGTCGGCTCAGCGGCCGGCGCGGATCATTCCGGCGGCGACGGTGTCGTTGCTTGACTCGTCGATCAGGATGAAACTGCCGGTGGTGCGGTTGCGAGCATAGGTGTCGACGACCAGCGGTGTCGATGTGCGCAGGTGCACGCGGCCGATCTCGTTCAGCGCCAGCCCGCCCGCGTCGGGGTCGCGGTCGAGCGTGTTGACGTCGACGCGGTACTCGATCGCCTCGATCAGCGCTCGCGCGGAGCGGGTGGTGTGATGGATCACGTAGCGCCCGCCCGGGCGCATCGGCTGCTCGCTCATCCAGCAGACCATCGCCTCCAGGTCGCGCGCCAGCACCGGTGCTTCGTCGACGCCCGCGATCATGTCGCCGCGTGAGACGTCGACGTCATCCTCGAGCCGGAGGGTGACCGACATGCTCGGGAACGCGAGGTCCAGCTCGCCGTCGTAGGAGTCGATCGCGGCCACCCGTGTGCGGCGGCCGCTGGGGAGCACGACCACCTCGCTGCCGGGCCGGATGACGCCGGCCGCGACCTGGCCCGCGTAGCCGCGGTAGTCGTGGTGCTCCTCGCTCATCGGCCGCACCACCCACTGCACCGGGAAGCGCACGTCGTCCATGTCGCGGTCGGTGGCGATCACCACGTGCTCCAGGTGATACAGCAGCGACGGCCCCTGGTACCAGGGCATGTTCTGTGAGCGCTCGACGATGTTGTCGCCCGCGAGCGCCGAGGTCGGGATGAAGACGATGTCGCTCAGGTCCAGCCGTGTGGCCCAGTCGGTGAACTCGGCGGCGATCGTCTCGAAGGTCGCCTCGTCGTAGCCGGCCAGATCCATCTTGTTGACCGCCACGACCAGGTGCGGGATCCGCAGCAGCGAGGTGATGAACGCGTGCCGGCGGGTCTGTTCGCTGACCCCGTGGCGAGCGTCGACAAGCACGATTGAGAGGTCGGCGGTGGAGGCGCCGGTGACCATGTTGCGCGTGTACTGCTCGTGGCCAGGGGTGTCGGCGATGATGAACTTGCGGCCGCCGCTTGGCCCTGTGGCCAGCGCGCCGGCGGCACCCGCACCCGCACCCGCACCGGCGCCGGCACCGGCACCGGCACCAGCGCCGGCTGCCGCGCCGGTCTGGAAGTAGCGGTAGGCGACGTCGATCGTGATCCCCTGCTCACGCTCAGCGCGCAGCCCGTCGGTGAGCAGCGCGAGGTTCAGGTAGCCGTCGCCGCGCCGCTCGGACGTCCGCGCCACGTGGTCGAGCTGATCCTCGAGGATCGCCTTGGAGTCGTGCAGCAGCCGCCCGATCAGGGTCGACTTGCCGTCGTCGACCGATCCGGCCGTGGCGATCCGCAGGATCTCGCTCACCGCCGCCATCAGAAGTAGCCCTCACGCTTGCGATCCTCCATCGCCGCGTCGCTCACTTGGTCGTCTGCCCGCGTCTGGCCACGCTCGGTGATGCGGCAAGAAGCGATCTCTGACACCACCTCCTGGAGGCTCGTGGCGCTGGAACGGACCGCCCCGGTGCAGGTCATGTCGCCGACCGTGCGGTAGCGGACCGACGCCTCAAACACCGTCTCCCCATCGAGCAACGTGAGATAAGGGTTGGCGGCGTAGAGCATGCCGTCGCGCTCAAAGACCGCGCGCTGGTGGGCAAAGTAGATCGAGGGAACTTCGAGCTGCTCTTGAGCGATGTACTGCCAGACGTCCATCTCGGTCCAGTTGGAGATCGGGAACACGCGCACGTGCTCGCCGCGATGGATACGGCCGTTGTACAGCGCCCACAGCTCCGGCCGCTGGTGCTTTGGATCCCATTGGCCAAAGTCGTCGCGGAAGGAGAAGACGCGCTCCTTGGCGCGCGCGCGCTCCTCGTCGCGGCGCGCCCCGCCAAAGGCGGCGTCAAACCCGTGCTCGGCGATCGCGTCGAGCAGCGCGGTGGTCTGCAGGCGGTTGCGCGATGCCCGCGGCCCGCGCTCCTCGCGCACGCGGCCTGAATCGATCGCCTGCTGCACGCTGGCGACGATCAGCCGCTCGCCCAGCGCCGCGACCAGCTGGTCGCGGAACTCGATCACCTCGGGGAAGTTGTGGCCGGTGTCGACGTGCATCACCGGGAAGGGAAACCGGCCCGGGCGGAACGCCTTTTCGGCCAGGCGCATCAGCACGATCGAGTCCTTGCCACCGCTGAAGAGCAGCACCGGGCGCTCGAACTGGGCGGCCACCTCGCGCATGATGTGGATCGACTCCGACTCGAGCGCCTGCAGGTGCGAGAGCTCGTACCGCGGGCGCCCGCCTCGGACCGGCGCGGCCGGTTCCTGTGCGGCCCTGCTGGGCGCGCCCAAGCGGGGCGCGCCCAGGCCGTGATCTACTGGAGATGGATGCCACATTCGGTCTTCTCCTCGCTCGCCCAGCGGCCCTCACGGCCGCTTCCGGGCAGTGTGCAGGGCGCGCAGCCGATCGACTCATAGCCACGGTCGTGCAGCGGGTGGTAGGGCAGGTCGTGAAGGTGGATGTAGGCCCAGACGTCCCGGTCCGACCAGTCGGCGAGCGGGTTGAGCTTGACGATGCCGCGCCTTGTGTCCCGCTCGAGCTTGGCCGCCGTGGCTCTGGTCGGCGACTGCTCGCGGCGGATGCCGGTCACCCAGGCCCTCGTGCCCGCCAGTGCGCGCTCGAGCGCCGCGACCTTGGCGGCGCCGCAGCAGCGCGCCTGCGTCCAGGGCGGCCCCGGGCTGAAGGCGTCAAACACCTCGAGCTTGAGCCCGAACCGCGCCGTGAACAGCTCACGGGTTGCGAGCGTCTCCGGGAAGAGCACGCCGGTGTCGATCATGAACAGCCTGGCATCGGGGGCGATCTCGCTCAGCATGTGGGCGATCACCGACTCCTCCTTCTGAAACGAGCAGGCGGTCTTGAGCTCCGGGTGGAAGTGCTCCACGGCGTAGGCGAGCACCTCCTGGGCGCTTGAGTGCTCGAGGTTGGGCGTGGTCAGGGCCATTGAGATCTGTTCACCGTCTGGGCGGGCGCCGGGCGCGCCTCAGACCGCGCACTCGCCCTCGCCACGCTCGACCTGGAAGGGACTGCGCTTGGACCAGTCTATGAACTGGTCCACATTTTCGGGGCTGAAGTGGACGGGGATCGCGAGGTCCTTCACGAGCTCCTCGAACGTGGCGGTGCCCACGCGTGCGGCGAACGCGTTGAAGTCCTCGCCCGCGCGGCGCTCGCGCTCATACAGGCGCACCCAGCGCTCGACCGCCTCGGGCACGCGCTTGGCGGGCAGGCGGCTCTTCAGCCGCTGCCCGAAGCGCACATCCCCGTCCTGGTAGGAGCCGCCGATGTGCGCAACGTAGGCCGGGATCAGGTGATCCCCGGCGTGCAGCGAGGCGCCGTAGAAGCCGATGTCCGCGAGGTGGTGCTGGCTGCAGCCGTTGGGGCAGCCGCTCATCTTGACGTGGATCCGGCGCGTCAGCGGGTCGCTGATCTTCATCTGCTCGAGGCGCTCGCTGACGGCCCGGTTGAGTCCCATGGAGCTTGTGATCCCGAGCTTGCAGGAGTCTGTGCCCGGGCAGCTGACGACGTCGGTGATCTCGTCCGCACCAGCGGCGCCCAGCCCGATCTGCTGCAAGCCTCGCCAGACGTCGTACACGGCCTGCTCGCGCACCCAGCGCAGGACCAGGTTCTGATGCGGCGTCGTGCGGGCATGGCCGCCGCAGGACTCGCGCATGATCTGCGCCAGCCCGCGCAGCTGCCCGGGATCCAGGTCCCCGCGCGCAATCACCACCTCAACTGTGCAGAAGCCGTGCTGGCGCTGCCTCTGTACGTTGCTTTCGGCGAAGCGCGCGAACTCCTGGCGGTCGAGCTCGCGTTCGTGGTTGTCGCCGTTGGGCGAGCCGCCCTGCGCCGGCGCGTCCGGCGCCTCCTCGTCGTAGCGTGGCAAGAGTGGCGCGAGGCTGAAGTCGCGCTGCGCCAGCCAGTCACCGCGCAGTTCCTCCTCGACCAGCTCCCGCAGCGTGCCGATTCCGATCTTGTCGACCAGCACCTTGATGCGGGCGCGGGCACGGTTTGCGCGCAGGAAGTCCTGGCGGTCGAAGATCCTCAGGACCGCCTCGGCGACCCGCAGGTAGTCGCCGTTGTCAAGCTGGACGAAGTCGTAGAGGACCGGTGCCAGGCGGGGCATGATCGAGGTGCCGCCGCCGACGCGCATCGTGACGCCGCGCACGCCGTCCCGCAGCCGGGGGATGAACGCGATGTCGTGGATCTGGGTCATGACGCTGTCTGAGTCGGTGGCGCTGAATGCGGTCTTGATCTTGCGCGGCATCATCTGGGTCGTCGGGTGGCGCACGAAGTAGCGCACGTAAGCCCCCGCGTAGGGCGTGATGTCAAACAGCTCCCCCGGCAGCGTGCCCGCGCGCGGGTCGCCGGTCACGTTACGAACCGTGTTGCCGCAGGCCTCGCGCGTGGAGAGCCCCACCTCACCGAGCTCCCGCAGGATGGTCTCGGCCGCCTTCAGCGCCACGTTGTGCAGCTGGATGTTCTGGCGGGTCGTGATGTGGCCCTTGCGCAGCGGCACGTAGCGTTCGATCACGTCCGCAAAGGCGTCGAGCTGATCCGGGGTCACGCCGCCCATCGGCAGCTTCACCCGCACCATCTGCATGTCCGCCTGGCGCTGGCCGTAGACGCCCTGGCGCAGGCGGAACTTGATGAACTCCTCCTCGGCCAGCTCGCCGCGGCGGAAGCGGCCCGCCTCGGTGGCGAAGTCGTCGAACTCCCGCTCGATGATCGGGATCACGTGGCCCGGCAGGCCGTCGAGCAGCTCGGGGTGCGCGAGCGATCCGTCAGCGGTGGGGGATGCGTGCGGTGCCATCTGTGTCTCTTTGGTCGGTGGCGTGGTAGGTAAAAATACCAAATCCCGACCGCCTTTTATATGATTATGCCTGACGCGCATCTCCCGGCCGCCGCGCGCGCTTGCGCGGCGGCCGGACCCGACCTCAGTCCCAGGACGGCTGGGTCTCGGGCT
>JAJYHG010000170.1 GCA_021784895.1 Actinomycetes bacterium | reverse complement strand
CACGCTCGAGCTCTGGTCAGACGCTGAGGGTGATGCGCAGAAGAGCTGCTGCTCCTCGAGCGCGGTCTCGCAGGCGCGGGCGCTGGCGCACTCACTCGGCCTGCCGCACTTCACCCTGGACCTGCGGCCCGAGTTCCGGGCTGGGGTCGTTGAGCCGTTCATCGCCGCCTACGCTGCCGGCGAGACGCCGAACCCGTGTGTGGGCTGCAACGGGCACGTGCGGCTCGACGCGATGCTCGAGCTGGCGGCTCGGCTCGGGTGCGAGACGCTCGCGACCGGCCACTACGCGCGCGTGCGCGACGGTCTGCTGAGGCTCGCCGCCGACCCGGCCAAGGATCAGACCTACATGCTCGCCGCGCTCGCGCCCGAGTCGCTGGCACGGATGCGCTTCCCGCTCGGGGACTACACCAAGCCCGAGGTGCGCGCGCTCGCAGCCGCGGCGGGACTGCCGGTCGCCAGCAAGGCAGACTCGCAGGACCTGTGCTTCCTGGCGGGAACCACAAGGGCGCGGTTCCTGGAGCGCCACGCCGGGCTGCGACCCGGCTCAGGCGAGGTGGTGAGCCCCGAGGGTGAGGTGATCGGCAGCCACGCGGGCCACGAGCTCTACACCGTCGGACAGCGCCGCGGTTTCAGCGTGCGTTCGGCGCAGCCGCTCTATGTGATCGGCAAGGACGCAGAGACCAACCGGGTGACGGTCGGGCCGCGGGAACGGTTGCTGACCGACCGGGTGAGCGTGCGCGGGGCCAGGCTTCACCGTGACGGCGCGCGGGTTGACCGCGTCAAGCTGCGTTACCGGTCGCGGACGCTGCCGGCACGGGTCAGCGCCCAGGCCGGCCCCGGGCACCATCGCGAGCTGGTGATCGAGCTCTCCGAGCCGGTTGCTGGGGCGGCGCCCGGGCAGCTCGCCTGCCTGATGGACGGCGAGCTGATCGTCGGCTGGGGAACGATCACACGCTGACCGTCTGGCCGCGCTCGACGGCGGTCAGGCGATCACTCAGACCGTAGCCGGCAAAGGCGGCGCGAACCTGGTCGAGCCCTTGCGTGAAATGCGTCCAGCCCTCGAAGTGCACGGGGATCACCGCCCGTACGCCGAGCAGCTCGGTGGCGATCGCGGCGCGCTCGCTTGAGAGGGTCAGGTAGGCGCCGCCGAAGCGATGGGCGATCTGGACGGCGCCGACGAACAGCACCGCAACCTCGATCGGGCCAAGGCGCTGCGCGATCTGCGCGACGACGTCAACCGAGGCGTTGTCGCCGGAGACGTAGAGCCTGCCTTCGCCGGGTGCCTCCAGCACGAAGCCGGTCACAGGGCCGGTCACCGGCTCAGAGCCAGGCGGGCCATGGAGCGCGGGTACAGCCGTCACCTTCACGCCGTCGATCTGGACCTCGGCCCACGGGTCCAGGCCGGTCGTGCCGGCACCGAGCCGCTCTGCACCGAGACTCGTGGTCAGCACGCGGCCGGCTTCGGCCAGCAGCTCCCGCCCGGCCGGGTCGAGGTTGTCGGCGTGGTGGTCGTGCGAGAGCAGGACAACGTCGAGCGGCCCAAGCTGGTCCGAGCTGACGGCCGGCCCGGTGGTCTTGACGAGGCCGCCGTACTCGCCGGGCTCTGAGAACGTGGGGTCGGTCAGCCAGCGCTGAGCGCCGTAGCGGATCAGCGCGGTGGGGCCGCCGACGAGCGTGACCTCGAGCACGCCGGGATCTTATAGCGGCGCATACACTGCACCCCGCGATGGCGATGACCTCGGATCAGATCCGCGACACCTTCAGGCAGTTCTTCGAGCAGCACGGGCACCTGGCGCAGCGCGGCGCCTCGCTGATTCCTCCCGCCAGCGACACCTCGGCGCTGTTCATCGTCGCGGGCATGCATCCGCTGAAGGCGTACTTTGCCGGCAGTGAGCAGCCGCCCGCCAGCCGGCTGACCACCTGCCAGCCGTCCTTTCGCACCGTTGACATTGAGAACGTCGGCATGACCGCGCGCCACCTGACGATGTTCGAGATGCTCGGCAACTTCAGCTTCGGGGACTACTTCAAGCGCGACGCGATCAACTTCGCCTGGGATCTCTCGCGCCACGGCTTCGGGCTGCGCGAGGAGGACATCTGGGTGACGGTGTTTGGCGGCGATGACGAGCTCGGCATCGGGCCCGACCAGGAGGCGATCGACCTCTGGCTCGAGGCTGGGGTGCCGCGCGAGCGGATCGTGCAGTGCCCGCGCTCGGAGAACTTCTGGGAGTCGGGGCCGACCGGGCCCTGCGGGCCGGACTCCGAGCTCTACCTCGATTTGGGCGTGGAGCGGGGCAAGCCGGATGATCTCCCCGGCGGGGAGAACGAGCGCTTCCTCGAGTTCTGGAACCTGGTGTTCATGCAGTACGACCAGAACCCGCCGAACCGCCTTGCGCCGCTGCCCAAGCAGAACATCGACACCGGCATGGGGCTGAACCGCATGGCCGCGATCCAGCAGGGCAAGGAGACGGTCTTTGAGACCGACCAGTTCGCACCGCTGATCGCTCTCGGTGAGGAGCTCTCCGGCCGCCGCTACGGGGCTGATTTCGCCACCGACCGGGCACTGCGCATCCTCGCCGACCACGCCCGCGCGGCGAGCTTCCTGATCGCCGACGGCGTCGTCCCCTCCAACGAAGAGCGTGGCTACGTGCTGCGCCGGATCATGCGCCGCGCGATCCTCCAGGGCACCAAGACGCTCGCTCTCGCGCCCGGCTTCATGCAGCGCTACCAGACGGTGGTGACCGAGCTGATGGGCCACGAGTACGGCCAGCTGCGGCGCAACGCGGAGTCGGTCGCACGCTGGCTGAGCTCGGAGGAGGAGACCTTCGGGCGCACGCTGCGGGACGGCTCGCGGCTGCTCGACGAGCTGATCGAGCGGGCGCTCGAGCGCGGTGATGAGGGCATCGCTGCGGCCGATGCCTTCCGGCTGCACGACACCCACGGCTTTCCGATCGACCTGACCCTGGAGCTCGTGACCGAGCATGGCTTGGGCGTTGACGAGCAGGGGTTCGAGCAGCTGATGGAGCAGCAGCGCCGCCAGTCGCGGGCGAGCGGCGCCCGGGTCCAGGAGGGCGCTGGGCTGCGCGAGCAGGCGGTGGCGCTGGCGGGCGGAGCCGGCTTCGCGACCGAGTTCAAGGGCTATGAGACGACCGCGCTCGAGACGACCGTCGGTGCCGTTGCGGAGCTGCCCGGCGCCGCCGGCCGCGTGCTCGTGAAGCTGGTCGAGTCGCCCTTCTACGCCACCGGCGGCGGGCAGGTCCACGACGCCGGTGAGATCGCCTGTGCCGGCGGCGAGTGCCGTGCACGCGTCGAGGATGTCGTCAGGCTCGGTGATGACCAGGTGCTGGCGGTGACTGTGGAGTCGGGCACGATCGTGCCGGGCGGGCGTGTGCGGGCGCTCGTGGACCGCGCCTCCCGCCACGCAACCGCCTGCAACCACACCGCCACGCACCTGCTGCACGCGGCTCTGCGGGAACGCCTCGGTGTCCACGTCCACCAGGCTGGCTCCTACGTGGGACCCGACAAGCTGCGCTTCGACTTCACCCACAACGCGGCGCTCGGACGCGAGGACGTGGAGGCGATCGAGGATCAGATCAACCGCTGGATCCTCGGCGCCTTTCCCGTCCGGGCGGTGACGACCACGCTCGATGGGGCGCGCGAGCTCGGCGCGATGGCGCTGTTTGGCGAGAAGTACGGCGAGATCGTGCGGATGGTGGAGATCGGCGTTGCCGCCGACGCGGACATGGTCCTCTCGCGTGAGCTGTGCGGTGGCACGCACGTGCGCTCGACGGCTGAGATCGGGATGTTCGTGATCAGCGCCGAGAGCTCCAGCGCCGCCAACGTGCGGCGCATCGAAGCGGTCACCGGGCCGGCAGCGCTCACCGCCGCACGCGTACACGAGCGGGCCTTGCACGGCCTGGCCCGGACCCTGCGGACCACGCCCGGCTCGGTGCCGGCGGCGGTCGACGAACTGCGCTTGCGGGTGAGTGAGCTCGAGCGCGAGCTGAAGGCCGGCGGTGGCCGTGGCGCGGTTGATGAGGATGCGCTGCTGGCCGGGGCTGAGGCGGTGGGGTCAGAGCCAGCCGCGAGGGTGGTTGCCACGATCGTGGAGGGCCCTGCGGGCCAGGAGCTGCTGATACTGGCTGACCGCCTGTGCGCCAGGCTCGGCGACGGTGCGGTCGTGCTGGGAGCGCTGGCCGGTGACAAGGCTGACCTGGTTGCCTGCGTGGCGCCGTCGCTGGTTGCGCGCGGGGTGCGGGCCGGCGAGGTCGTGCGCCTTGCGGCCGTGGAGGTCGGCGGTGGCGGGGGCGGCCGGGATACCGCGGCCCGCGCCGGTGGCCGCCAGGTTGAGGGACTTCCCGCCGCGATCACGGTCGCCCGGCGGGCGATCGAGGCGGCGCTGGGCCAGTAGCCGTGCGCGTGGTCGCGCTCGACTATGGCAGCGCGCGCTGCGGCGTCGCGGTCAGTGATCCAACCGGCGTGCTGGCGACGCCGCTCGAGCCGGTGCCCGGGCCGGCCGGACGGCGCGGAATGGGCAGGCTGGTTGCGCTTGCCCGAGAGCTCGGGGCGGAGCGCGTGGTGGTCGGCCTGCCGCTCAGCCTCTCTGGCGGCGACTCGCAGCAGACGCAGGAGGCGCGGGCGTTTGCTGCGCGGCTGGCGCGGCAACTCGGCGGCATCCCGGTCGAGCTCTACGACGAGCGCTTCACGACCGTGCTCGCCCGGCGTGATGCGCTCGCTGGCGGCGGGTCACGGGCGAGCGAGGACTCACGCGCCGCCGCTCACCTGCTCGAGAGCTGGCTTCAGCGGAGCAAACGTGAATAGCGTGCATGTGGTCAGGCGCGCGGTTGCCGTGCTGGCTCTGGTGCTGGCGGCGCTGCTGGCGTGGTTTCTGGTGGCGCTCTTTCAGCCCCTTGGCGGCAGCGGGCATGGGCGCGTCACCATCACGGTTCCGGCGGGCGCGAGCGTGCATCAGATCGGCGCGCTGCTCGCCCGCCGCGGGGTGGTCGCGTCGGGGCTGCTGTTTGAGCTGAGGGTCGGTCTTGCCGGCGATCGCAGCCGTCTACGGGCCGGCTACTTTGAGCTCCGGCACGGGATGAGCTACGGCTCAGCGCTGGCACTGCTGACCAGTGAGTCCGGGCTGCCACCGACCGTGGAGCTGACCGTGATCCCCGGGCGCTCGCGCCGTCAGGTGCAGGCCCAGCTGGCGGCTGACGGTGTCCGTGGGAGCTACCTGCGGGCGACGATCGCGTCCAAGCTGATCGATCCTGCCCAGTACGGCGCCCCTGCGCACCCGCCCTCGCTGGAGGGGTTCCTGTGGCCGGACACATACCAGCTGCGCCGACCGGTGAAGATCTCGGCGCTGGTGGCCGACCAGCTGCTGCGGTTCCGGGCCGAGTTCGCCAGGGTCAACTTCCGCTACGCGCGGTCGCAGAAGCTCACACCCTACGACGTGCTGAAGATCGCCTCGCTGATCTCGGAGGAGTCGATGCTGCCTGCCGACGCGCCGCGGGCAGCGTCGGTGATCTACAACCGCCTGCGGCTCGGCATGCGGCTCGGGCTGGACTCGACCGTCGCCTACGCGACCGGCAACTACGGCACGCTCACCGCGCGTGACCTGCGCTCACGCTCGCCGTGGAACACCACCAACCACTTTGGCCTGCCGCCGACGCCGATCGACAGCCCCGACCTGGCCGCGATCCAGGCGGCCGCGCACCCCGCCAGGACCGACTTCCTGTACTTCATCAACCGCGTTTGCGGCAACGGCGCGCTGCGCTTCACCGCGAGCTACAGCCAGTTTCTGATCTGGTCGGCGCAGTGGAACGCGGCCGTGGCGCAGGCGGTGCGCAACCACGGCAACGCCGAGTTCTGCAGCGGCGGGCGGCCGTGAGCGGGACCGTGAAGCGGCTTGGCGTTGTCGGCTGGCCGGTTGCGCACAGCCTCTCACCGGCGATCCAGAGCGCTGCGCTGCGGGCCGCCGGTCTGGGCAGCAGCTGGCGCTACCAGCTGCTGCCCGTGCCCCCAGGCCTCTTTGATGAGACGGTGGCTGCGCTCGCGCCGGCCGGCTTTGCAGGGGTCAACGTCACGATCCCGCACAAGCAGGCGGCACTGGCGCTGGCCGGTCAGGCGAGCGCGCGGGCCTGGGCGATCGGAGCTGCCAACGTGCTGCTGTTCAAGGAGGACGGCGTGATCTGGGCCGACAACACCGACGCGCCCGCCCTGACCCGGGCAGTGGGGCGGCACATCGGCCTGAGCGGTGTCACCGCGGTGGTGCTCGGGGCCGGTGGCAGCGCCCGCGGTGCAGCCTGGGCGCTCCTGGACGCGGGCGCCGCCAGCGTGGGGATCTGGAACCGCACGGCGGCGCGTGCCCGCGAGCTGGCGGCGGGGCTGGGCTCGGCGGGCGGCTGCGCGGCCGCGCTGGAGGCGTTGCCGACGGAACCGGTGGGGGTACT
>JAJYHG010000125.1 GCA_021784895.1 Actinomycetes bacterium | reverse complement strand
GGCCGACGCCTTTGCCCGGGCCTGGTTCAAACTCACCCACCGCGACATGGGCCCAGTTGCGCGCTACCTCGGACCGGAGGTCCCGAGCGAGCAGCTGCTCTGGCAGGATCCCCTCCCCCCCGCCCCAGCCGAGACCCTGAACGCCGAGGCGATCACGGACCTCAAGCAGCGCATCCTCGCCTCTGGCCTGAGCCTCTCAGCGCTGGTGAGGACAGCCTGGGCCTCGGCCGCATCCTTCCGTGGCAGCGACAAGCGCGGCGGCGCCAACGGCGCACGAGTGCGTCTTGACCCGCAGCGCGGCTGGGAGGTCAACAACCCGCCAGAGCTGGCCGCCACGCTCGGCACGCTCGAGGGCATCCGTCAGGCGTTCATCGCCGGCGGCGGGCAGGTCTCGCTGGCCGACGTGATCGTGCTCGGCGGCTGTGCCGCGGTTGAGAGGGCGGCCTCTGAGGCGGGCTTCACGATCACGGTGCCGTTCAGCCCAGGGCGCGTGGACGCAAGCCAGGAGCAGACCGACGTGGAGTCCTTCGCGGTCCTCGAGCCCAAGGCCGACGGCTTCCGCAACTACTACTCCGACGACGCTCGGCTGCCCGCCGAGTACGCGCTGATCGACCGCGCGAACCTGCTCAACCTCAGCGCACCGGAGATGACCGTCCTGGTCGGCGGCATGCGCGCGCTCGGCGCCAACTACGACGGCTCGTCGACGGGCGTGCTGACACAGACACCCGGGCGGTTGACGAACGACTTTTTCGTCAACCTGCTCGCAGCCGGCACCACCTGGACCCCGTCACCGGAGCAACCGAGCCTCTACACCGGCACAAGCGCCGGCGGTGAGACCTGGACCGCCAGCCGCGCCGACCTCGTGTTCGGCGCCAACGCCGAGCTGCGGGCGGTCGCCGAGGTATACGCAAGCGACGGCGCCGGTGAGAAGCTCGTCCGCGACTTCGCGCGCGCATGGGACAAGGTCATGAACCTCGACCGCTACGACCTACACGCGTAAACAGACTCGCCCCAAGGCCTCGGGCGATCCCCAGCCGGGGTGGCCGCGCTCGGCCACCCCGGCTGCCGGGGCGCTGGCACCGGCAGCAGCTCCGCCGGCGCCACCAGCGCAGGCGGCTCTGATGTTGCCCGTGCAAGGCCTGCAGGAGGCTGTACACAACCTCGATAGCCGCCTGAGTTCACATAACCGCTGTGAGCCGACTCACGTGGTATAGACTTTCACTGTCCAGGGAGCTAGTCAGTCGCGGACCGAGCCCGTCTTGGGACAACGAGGCCGACCGCAGATAGCGGGCTGTTTGGTGAGACCAACGAGTACCCTCGGGGTAGCTTTGCCTCCAGGGAGAGGACGATGCCTCCTGCGCTCTGCTGGTTGGTCTGGTCTTGTAGCTGGGGTGGTCTGGCTCGCCTGCCTATGGGGCGCTGCTAGCGCGCTGGCTTCACCGGCGTTCACCCAGGTGGCCGGCTCGCCGTTTGCAGCCGGTACAAACCCCGTTTCGGCTGCGTTCAGCCCGTCGGGGACGCTGCTCGCGACGGCCAATCTGAGCGCCAATACGGTCTCGGTGTTCTCGGTCAGCCCGAACGGCACGCTCACCCCTGTGGCTGGCTCGCCGTTTGCGGCCGGCACGAACCCGCTGTCGGTCGCGTTCAGCCCGTCAGGAGCGCTGCTCGCAGTGGCCAACGCCAGTGCAGGCACGGTGTCGGTGTTCTCGGTCAGCTCAGGCGGCGCGCTCACGCCTGTGGCTGGCTCGCCGTTTGCGGCCGGCACGAGCCCGGTCTCGGTGACCTTCAGCCCCTCGGGCGCACTGCTCGCGGTTGCCAATGGCTTTGGCAACAGTGTGTCGGTGTTCTCGGTCAGCTCAGACGGCGCGCTCACGCCTGTGGCTGGCTCGCCGTTTGCGGCCGGCTCGGACCCGCTCTCGACCGCGTTCAGCCCGTCAGGGACGCTGCTGGCAACCGCCGACTATGGCACTGGCGCGGTGTCGGTGTTCTCGGTCAGCCCGAGCGGCACACTCACCCCGGTCACTGGCTCGCCGTTCACCAGCGGCGCGAACGCGCGCTCGGCTGCGTTCAGCCCGTCGGGGACGCTGCTCGCGGTCACCAACAACGGTGCCGGCACGGTGTCAGTGTTCTCGGTCGGCGCGGGTGGCGTCCCGACCCAGGTGGCGGGCTCACCATTTGCGGTCGGCACGAACCCAGCCTCGGCCGCATTCAGCCCGTCGGGCGGGCTGCTCGCGGTCACCAATGCCAGCGCTGGCACGGCGTCTGTGTTCTCAGTCGGTTCAGCGGGCACGCTCACCCAGGTCGCAGGCTCGCCGTTTGCGGTCGGCACGAACCCGGTCTCGGCCGTGTTCAGCCCGTCGGGCGGGCTGCTAGCAGTCGCCAATGGCGTTGCTGACACGGTCTCAGTGCTCTCGGTCGGACCACCGAGTGCAGTGATCAGCACACCAGCCGGCGGCGGAACCTACCGCGTCGGCCAGGCGGTGGCGACGAGCTTCTCCTGCGCTGACGCTGCCTACGCGCCGGGGATCTCTTCGTGCACCGATTCCAACGGTGCGGCGGCACCGTCCGGGCGGCTGGACACAGCGAGCGTGGGCTTGCACACCTACACGGTGACAGCGACCTCCAAGGACGGCCAGACCGCGACAGCCAGCATCTCCTACCGGGTCGCTGCCGCCCCCGTGCGCCTGGTGGTCACGATCACGACAGGCCGCGCGGTCGTGGCCAGGGGGCGAGCCAAGGTCGGGCTGGCCTGCCATGGCGGCGCTGCGGGCAGCAGCTGCCGCGGGCGGCTGTCACTCACATTCCGGGAGCGGTTTGTGCGGCATGTGCGTCACCGTCGCAAGGTCGCCTTCCGCACGGTCGTGCTCGCGCGGGTCCTATATGCGGTGCGAAGCGGCCGCCGTGGGCTGGTGGTGCTGCGGCTTGACCGCGCCGCGCTGCTGCGGCTGAAGCGGGCCCGTGGCCACCGTCTGCTGGCTCGCGCAAGCGCCACGGCCGTTGGTGGCCGGCCCGCCAGCCGCGCGATCCTGCTCCGGCTATAAGCGGCCGCGGCTCAAGTGCCACGCGTGCTACCGGCGACTCACTGGGGCTGCGGCTCAAGTGCCACGCGTGCTACCGGCGACTCACTGGGGCTGCGGCCCGATCGCCTGCGCAACAGTCGCGGCCTTGGCGAGCGTGACCTGCGTGTGGCTGTTAGCAATGCACGCCGAGACCTCGTGGGACCACTGAAATAGGCTGTAAACCGGCTGCGGCAGCGGGAAATCACCGCCGAGCGCGGACAGCCCGCCCGCCGCGGCGGGGATGATCTCTGTGCTGACGTTGTTGTAGTCGAAGTATGGGATGTCGATGTGACACTTGGGCGCGTTATAGACCGCATCATCAACGTTGCCCAGCGTCATGACCCGCGTCGTGCGCCGCGCCGCCTGGAAAGCCTGGGAGTTCGTCGTTGACAGCCGCGCGTCCGGGCAGCCGAACCGCGCACACAGCAGCCGCGCACTGCCACCCTGATCGTGGTGAAAGGTGGTGGTCCGATACTCGGCACCAAGCTCCGCGACCGCCTGACCCTTCCAGCAGGTCGATATCGAAGCCATCTCCGCGTCCGCCAGCGGCGTCCCGCCCAGCGGCGAGTCGAGCGTGATGATCTCCGCCACCCGCACCGTCTTTGGCAGCTGGCTCAGATACCCCAGCTCCTGCAGCGCGATCAGGCCACCCTGGCTGTGGCCAACCAGATAGATGTCGGTGTTCGGGTTCGCGTCAGCGAACGGCACGATCAGCCGCCTGAGCTCGATCAGGTCGATGCGGTAGTCCTGCGCGGTGGCGCCACACGGATAGCTGCTCGGCACCCACGCGCCAGTCTTGCGATCCACCGCACCGCCACGGTAGCTGTACCACAGAAAGTCGCTCGCGCTATACCCATAATGCCGGTAGCCCAACAGCAACGACCGGATCGACGCGAACTTGTCAACGCCAAACGGAGCGCGACACCCGCCCCCGCTGCAACGCAGCGACGAGTTGATCCCCAACACCTGCACCACCACCTTGTGGCGGATGAAGTGAACCTTCACGCTCGCCTTGCTCGACGGGTTCCCCACCCCCTGAGCCGTGAACGTCACCGTCCCGGTCTGCGTCGAGGCTACCCGCCATGACGCCTGCCCGCCAGCACCCGTCTGCTGCTGGGCGCGCGAGCCCACCAGCGCCACCCCACGAGACGGCGCAAAGCTCAGGCTCACAGGCTGATTGGCCGCATAGGTGAACACCACCTTCGTCGTCCGGTGCCCGTTGGCCCACACACTCGTCGGCGAAGCCGACAAGGTCGGGGAGACCACCAGCGACAGCGTCCTGGTCGCGGTCAGCGGCACCGGGCTGCTCGAATCCGTCACCTTGAACATAACAGCAGAGCTGCCCGCCGCCTTCGGCTTGCCGGCGATCACGCCCGTCGCAGCGTCCAGCGACAACCCCGCCGGCAGCGCCCCTGACACCACCGACCAGCTGTACGGCGCGGTCCCCCCGGCCGCCGCCAAAGCCGCCGAGTAGGAAACCCCGACCGTCCCCTGCGGCAGTGAACTGGTGGTGACCGCCAGCTGCGCGACCGTGATCGAGAACGTCGCCGTAGCCGTCTGCGGCACTGGGCTACTCGCATCCGTGACCTTAACCGTCACAGTCGACGTGCCCGCCACCTGCGGCGTACCAGAGATCACGCCGCTCGCGGCATCCAATGACAACCCCGCCGGCAACGCCCCAGACACAACCGACCAGCTATACGGCGTAATCCCACCACTCGCCGCCAACCCCGCCGAATACGGAGTCCCAACCACCCCCCGCGGCAACGAAGTCGTAGTCACCGACAACCCAGCCACCGTCTCAATCAGGCCCTGGGAGTTGCCGGAAACATCGGTGTAGGAGCCCACCGCCACGCAGCTGCCAATCGTCGGACAGGAGACAGCATTGAGGGACGCCGGGCCGCTGGCACTCGCGTCGGCGGGCAGCGGCGCCTCGCTCGCTGTCCAGATGCCACCAGAAAGCGCCTCAATCAGCCCCTGATTGGGGGGACCGGAAGCGTCGGATGTGTAGTCGCCCGTCGCCACGCAGCTGCCGATCGTGGGACAGGAGACGCTTGAGAGTCCTTCGTTGCCGCTGGCATTCGCGTCGGCGGGGAGCGGCGCCGCGTTCGCCGTCCAGCTACCGCCGGCGAGCGTCTCGATCATCACCTGCGTATCCACCGTCCCACCCGCCACCTCGAAGTTGTAGCTGCCAACGGCCACGCAAGCTCCGACCGCCGGGCAGGAGACTCCACCTAGCTGGAGAGACACGGGGTTGCTGCCGGGCGGGCCCGGCACGGTGGTTGCCACCCAGCTCCCGTCGGCGAGCGTCTCGATCACTCCCTGGAAGAAGCCCGCAGCATCGATGAACGTTCCCGTGGCGACGCACCAGCCGACAGCGGCGCAGGAAACGTCATCGAGGTACACGGCTTTGGCGCCGGTTGCGGGCAGCGGTGCGGCGCTCGGTGTCCAGATGCCGCCGGCGAGCGTCTCGATCAGCCCTGTGTTCGTCTCCGTCTGAGTGTTGTAGTACCAGCCGACAGCCACGCAGCTGCCGACAGCCGGACAGGAGACGTCCCCGAGATCGTTGAAGTTCACGCTGCCACCCGACGGCAGCGGCACCCCGCTAGCCGTCCAGCTCGAGCCGGACTGCGTCTCGACCAGGCTCGGAGTGTTGCCCCACGGGGCATCCTCGGTGCCTACCGCCACGCAAGCTCCGACCGCCGGGCAGGAGATACCGGACAGATACCCTCCAGTCCCGCCGACGGGTAGCGGCACCTCGCTCGGCGTCCAGCTACCGCCGACGAGCGTCTCTACCAGCGGTGGCAAGTTCTCGCCCGGCCCGGCGCCCGGGCCATCGGGCAGCTCACCGCCCGCCACGCACGCCCCCGCCGCGGGACAGGAGACGCCGTAGAGGTACGCGACCGTGCCGCCGGGCGGGAGTGGTGCCTCCAGCGGCGTCCACGTCGTGCTGCTGGAGCCAAACGCAACCGCCCCCAAGGCGAGCGCCCCAGCACCAGCAGCCAAGAACACAGCAATCGCGACGGCAAGCCTTCTACGCCGGTCTGCTCGACCGGCAAGGACTCCGTATCTGTGTCCCGATCTCTCGACCCGCATTCAGGTGCCCCGGCGTTGTCCCGAGCCCGCAATACGAGCGCACCCCGGTGCGCGCGGGTAGCGTAGCGCTGGGCGTCTGGCCTGCATCCGTAGTTCACCGCCAGTTCTCAACGGCAGCGGCGCAAGCGCCACAGGTGTGGCTGAGCGGACGGCACCGCACTCACAAAAGGGGATCGCCAGCCGCTCATGGGGCGCCATCGCCAGTCAGCGGCCCAGGTCCAAGCCCAGCCCGTTGACCCCTCCGCGGAGGGGTATTTGAGCTATCAACTTTCTGGCGGCTCTCCTCTGCGCGGATCTGCCCGGGCAGGCGGCAACCGGGCGCCAGGGAGCGGTTTCGTCCGGACGGCATGCCATGATA
>JAJYHG010000156.1 GCA_021784895.1 Actinomycetes bacterium | reverse complement strand
CGCCACCGGGTCGACCGGGTCGATCGAGCCGGGCTGCTGGTCCAGCGGGACCAGCAGCCCGGTGACACCGTCGAGCACGACCTCCACGATGCCGCCTGTGGCAGTGGCCACCACCGCCGTCTCGCACGCCATCGCCTCGAGGTTGACAATCCCGAGTGGCTCATAGACCGAAGGGCAGACGAACACCGTCGCATGGCTCAGGAGCTGGATCACCTCGCGCTTGGGCAGCATCTCCTCGATCCAGATGACGCCGTCGCGGCGCGCCCTCAGCGCGTCCGTCAGCGCCGCCACCTCAGCGCCGATCTCGGGCGTGTCCGGCGCGCCCGCGCAGAGCACCAGCTGCGCCTGCGGGATGAAGTCGGCGGCCGCGCGCAGCAGGTGCGGGACGCCCTTCTGGCGGGTGATGCGGCCGACGAACAGGACCGTGGGCCGGCTGGGGTCGACCCCGAACCGCTTCAGCACGTCGGTGGCGGGGTCGGGCCGGTACTCGCCGGTGTCGATGCCGTTGCGCACCACATGGACGCGTCCGGGGTCGATCGCCGGATAGGCCGCCAGGATGTCGGCACGCGAGCTCTGTGAGACGGCGATCACGGCGTCGGCTCCCTCCAGGGAGGTGCGCTCGCAGTAGCTCGAGAGCTTGTAGCCGCCGCCCAGCTGCTCCGCCTTCCAGGGACGCAGCGGCTCCAGCGAGTGGACGGTGGCGACGTGCGGCAGGCCGTGGATCAGCTTCGCGAGGTGTCCGGCGAACTGGGCGTACCAGGTGTGGCTGTGGACGAGCTCGGCGCCACCGGTGTGCGCCGCCATGAGCAGGTCAACCGACACCGCTGCGAGTGCCGCCAGCTCGGGGGCGCCGCCTGCCAGCTCCGCCCAGGGGGTGTAGGCGTGGACGCCTGGATCGGGGCGGGGAGCGCCCCAGCAGTGCACGTCCAGGTCGACCAGAGCGCGCAGCTCGCGGGCGAGGTATTCGACGTGCACGCCGGCGCCGCCATAGACCTCGGGCGGGTATTCGCGCGTCAGCAGCGCGACCCGGCGTGGGGTGGCGCTCACTGGCGCTGGCTGCCCGTGTCGGTGCGGGCCCGGCTGGTGTTCACTTGACTCCGCTCCGGGGCACGCGCGCCCCCTTGGGCACGACGACGATCCCGGCCGGGGAGACGGTGAAGCGCGTCCGGTCCTGCTCGGGGTCCACGCCGATCCTCGCCCCCGGCTCGATCATCGCGTCCTTGTCGATGATCGCCCGCCGCACGACCGCACCGCCGCCGACGTTGACCCCCGAGAAGACGACCGAGTCGGTCACCAGCGAGCGCGCGTGCAGGTGCACGCGCGAGGAGATCACCGAGTGGTCGATCGTCGCGCCGGAAACGATCACCCCGGGGGAGACCATCGAGTCCAGGGCGTGGCCCATGCGCTCATCCTCGGCGAACACGAACTTGGCCGGTGGCAGCGGCTCGGACAGGGTGAGGATGGGCCACTCCATGTTGTAGAGGTTGAAGATCGGCGATACCGAGATCAGGTCCATGTGCGCGTCGTAGAAGGCGTCCAGGGTGCCGACGTCGCGCCAGTAGCCGGCGTCGCGCTCGGTTGCGCCCGGGACGATGTTGGTGGCGAAGTCATAGACCTCGGCCTCGCCGCGTGCGACCAGGCGCGGGATGATGCTCGCACCGAGGTCGTGCGCCGAGTCCGGATCCTGGGCGTCTTGCGAGACGACATCGATCAGCCGCTCAGCGTCAAAGACGTAGTTGCCCATCGACGCGTAGACCTGGTCGGGTGCGTCCGGCAGAGCTCGTGGGTCGTCTGGCTTCTCCCGGAACTCGGCGATCTGGCGCCCGTCGGCCTCGGTCTCGATCACGCCAAACTCGTGCGCGTGCCCGATCGGGACGCGGATCGCGGCGACGGTCACGGAGGCGCCGGAGGCGATGTGCTGGGCGACCATCTGCGAGGGGTCCATGCGGTAGATGTGGTCGGCGCCGAAGACGATCACATGCTCGGGGCGCTCGTCGCGCAGCAGGTTGATGTTCTGGAAGATCGCGTCGGCGGAGCCCAAGAACCAGTGCGGCCCGCGGCGCATCTGTGCCGGCACCGTCGCGATGTAGTTGCCGAGCAGGCTGGACAGCCTCCAGGTCTGGGAGATGTGGCGGTCCAGCGAAAGGCTCTTGTACTGCGTGAGCACCACGATCCGCCGGTAGCCGGCGTTGACCAGGTTCGAGAGCGCGAAGTCGATCAGGCGGTAGTTGCCCCCAAACGGGACAGCGGGCTTGGCGCGGTCGAGCGTCAGCGGCGCCAGGCGCTTGCCCTCGCCTCCGGCCAGGACCATCGACAGCACGCGCGAGTCAGGACGGGAGCCGGGCATCAGCGGCCCATTGTCTTTGGTCGGCGGGGCGATTTGCAAGCCGGTCACTGGTTCAGGCGGCCAGCCCGTTAGAGTCAGCGGCCGTGTCGAGCATCCCGTCGGCTGGGGGGATCAAAGAGGCTCCAAAGGTTCTGGTCGTGGGCAGCGGCGCGCGCGAGCATGCGATCCTGCACGCGCTGGCTCGCTCGCCGGCCGCACCTGAGCTGCTGTGCGCGCCCGGGAACCCGGGCATTGCTGCGGTCGCGCGCCTGCTGCCGGTCGCCGCCGACGACGTGGCGGGACTGGTGGGGACTGCCGTCAGCGAGCGGGTGGACCTGGTGGTGGCCGGGCCAGAGGCGCCGCTGGTGGCCGGTCTGGCGGATGCGCTCGCGGCGGCCGGCATCGCCTGCTTCGGCCCGGTGGCGGCGGGGGCCCGGCTCGAGGGCTCAAAGGCCTTTTGCAAAGAGGTCATGGAGGCCGCCGGGGTGCCGACCGCCGCCTACCGCGTGGTCACGACCGTCGGCGACGGGCTCGCCGCGATCGCTGCGATCCAGGGCGGGCGCTACCCGGCCGTGATCAAGGCCGACGGGCTGGCGGCCGGCAAGGGCGTGATCATCGCGCGCAGTGAGGAGGAGGCGAGCGCCGCTCTGCGTGAGCTGCTGGTGGAGCACCGCTTCGGCACAGAACTGGTTCTGGTCGAGGAGTTCCTGCGCGGGCCTGAGGTGTCGCTGCTGGCGATCTGTGACGGGGTGCGCGCGCTGCCGCTCGCCTCGGCGCAGGACTACAAGCGCGCTTACGACGGTGATGAGGGGCCGAATACCGGTGGCATGGGCGCCTACTCCCCGGTGCCGGGTATCAGTGAGCTGGAGGCGCAGGCGCTCTGCGGGGTCGTGCACCAACCGGTGCTGGATGAGCTTCGCCGCCGTGGGGTCGCGTTCCATGGCGTGCTCTATGCCGGGCTGATGCTGACCGAAGGCGGCCCGAAGGTGCTCGAGTTCAACGCTCGCTTCGGCGACCCCGAGACGCAGGCGATCCTGCCGCGGCTGCGCACCGACCTGCTGGCCCTGCTGCACGCGGCCGCGCCCGGTGGCGAGGGACTCGCCGGGGTGCGGCTCGAATGGGATGCGCGCAGCGCGGTGACGGTGGTGCTGGCGAGCGCGGGCTATCCCTCGGGCTCCTCGAGCGGCGATGTGATCGAGGGGCTAGGCGCCGCCGACGCCGCGGGCGCCGCGGACGTCGCGGACGCCGCCGACGCCGCCGTTGCGGTCACCCACGCGGGCACCGCGACCGACGCGCTGGGACGGGTCGTGACGGCCGGCGGGCGTGTGCTCAGCGTCACCGCGCTGGGAGCAAGCATCGGCGAGGCCCGCGCAGCTGCCTACGTGGCGGCCGATGCGATCACCTTTCCCGGCCGGCAGCTGCGGCGGGACATAGCGCTCGGTGTGGACGGCGCGGCGTAGCGTCAGCGGCCGCGGACGCGCGCGTCAGCCTCGCGGGCCGCGGCCGCCTGGGACTCGCTCAGCGCGGCCAGCCGCTGCGCGAGGGCGGGGTCGGACAGGGCCAGGATCCGCGCCGCCAGCAGGCCGGCGTTGCGCGCCCCGTCGATCGCGACCGTCGCGACCGGCACGCCCTTGGGCATCTGCACGATCGAGAGCAGGCTGTCGAGTCCGTCAAGCGTCTTCAGTGCGACCGGCACGCCGATCACGGGCAGCGTCGTGACCGCCGCCAGCATCCCGGGGAGGTGCGCGGCCCCGCCCGCGCCGGCGATGATCACCTTGAGGCCGCGTTCACGGGCCTGCTGGCCGTAGGCGAGCATCTCGACCGGGGTGCGGTGGGCGGATACCACGCGCGTCTCGGAGGCGATCCCGAGCTCGGTCAGCACCTCGGCGGCCTGACCCATCACGGGCAGGTCGCTGTCGGAGCCCATCACCACCCCGACGCTCGGCTCAGCCATTGCCCTCGAGCCTATCAGCCGCCTCTTGCGCCAGCGCGAGCGCCTCCTCCGACGTCTGCGCGCAGACCGTGACGTGTCCCAGCTTGCGCCCCGGCCGGGCGCCCTTGCCGTAGAGGTGGACGTGGGCGCCGGGCACCGCGAGCGCTGCGGCCAGTCGCGTTGCCGGGTCCGAGCCGTCCGCCGGCCCGACGATGTTGACCATCGCGGCCGCTGGGACCACCGGTGAGGTCAGGCCGAGCGGCAGGTCGAGCACCGCCCGCAGGTGCTGCTCAAACTGCGATGTCACCGCCGCCTCAGTGTGGATGTGGCCGGTGTTGTGCGTGCGCAGCGCCAGCTCGTTGACAAGCAGTCCGCCCTCGCGCGTGAGGAACAGCTCGACGGCCATCAGCCCCTCCAGTTGGGTCTCCTCGGCCAGGGTCCGCGCGAGCCGGCCGATCTTCTTGTCTAAGCCATCTGGCAGTGAGGCTGGCAGCGTCACCCAGCGGCACATCCCGTCGCGTTGGTATGTGCTCACCGCCGGGTAGACGGCGACCTCGCCCGACGGTGAGCGGGCCACCAGCACCGCGGCTTCGCCCGCCAGGTCGATCGCCTGCTCGGCGTAGAGCTCGAGGCCGGCTGCCGCCGCTTCCGCAAACGCCTGCCCGGCGGCCCGGCCGTCATCGCAGATCCACACGCCGCGCCCGTCATAACCGCCGCTGCGGGCCTTTAGCACCAGCGGCCAGCCGTGTGCGGCGGCGAACTCCTCGAGCTCACCGATGCTGGTCACAGGCGTGAAGGCCGGCACCTCGACGCCGGTGAGCGTGTCCAGCGTCCGGCGCTGGCGGAGCTTGTCTGCAGCCAGGGACAGGACCGCGGCGGACGGCCGCGCCACGACCCCTTGCGCTTCGAGCCTGCCCAGCGCCGCGAGGTCGACCAGCTCGTGCTCAAAAGTGAGGACCTGAGAGCCTGCGGCCAGCCGCGCCAGGGCGGCGCCATCACGGCCCGAGCCCTCCATCAGGGGCGCCCCCGCCCGCGCGGCGGCATCGCCGGCCGAGCCCAGGCACACGAGGCCGATGTCGAGCGAGATCGCCGCCTGCCAGCCCATCCGCGCGAGCTGGCCGGCCCCGACCATCCCCACGATCGGTCTGGGCGCCGGTGTGGATGGGGTCTCTCGCATCGGTCGCAGAAGCTAGCGGATGGGTTGCCGCGCCCCGCTGGGCGCGGCCCCCTGTGAGCGCGGCGCCCTCACGTAGACTCGAGCCGGGATGATCGATCGCTACACGCGCCCGGAGATTGGCGAACTGTGGTCAGATCACGCCCGCTTCGAGGCGATGCGCCGGGTCGAGGTCGCGGCCTGCGAGGAGATGGACGGCCCCACTGCGGAGGAGCTCGACGCGATCCGGGTGGCCACCTTCACCGTGGAGGCTGTCAACGAGCGCGAGCGGGTGACCGACCACGACACGGCCGCGTTCGTCGACGTGCTCGCCGCCTCGGCGGGCGCGGCGGGACGCTGGATCCACTACGGGCTGACCTCATCCGACGTGCTTGACACCGGCCTCGCGCTGCAGATCAAGGCGGTCGGCGAGCTGATCCTGCCCGACTCGCGAGCGCTGGTGGCTGTCCTCGCGGCACGGGCCCACGAGCACGCCCACACGCTCTGCGCTGGCCGGACTCACGGGATCCACGCCGAGCCGACGACGTTCGGGATCAAGCTGGCGGGGTTTGCGTTCGAGGCCCAGCGCAACTTGCTGCGCCTGGAGCGCGCCTTTGCTCAGGCTTCCGTGGGGGCGCTGTCGGGCGCTGTCGGCACCTACTCGGCCACGTCGCCCGACTTCGAGCGCCGAGTGCTGACCCGGCTCGGGCTCGAGCGTGAGCCGGTTTCGACCCAGGTCATCCCGCGTGACCGCCACGCTGAGCTGGTGCAGGCGATCGCGTTGGCGGGCGCCGGGCTCGAGCGGCTGGCGACCGAGGTCCGTCACCTGGCCCGCACCGAGGTCGGCGAGGTGCGTGAGCCGTTCACGGCTGGCCAGAAGGGCTCAAGCGCGATGCCGCACAAGCGCAACCCGGTGGGTAGCGAGCAGATCAGCGGGCTCGCACGCCTGCTGCGCGGCTATGCGCAGGCTGCGGTTGAGGACGTGGCGCTGTGGCACGAGCGCGACATCTCGCACTCGAGCGTCGAGCGGATCGTGCTGCCGGACGCGACGATCCTGCTCGACCACATGCAGCGGCGGATGCTCGGCCTTGTGCGTGGCCTCGTAGTTGACGAGGCGCGCATGCGCGAGAACCTGGACCTGACCCACGGTGCGCTCTTCTCCCAGCGGCTGCTGCTGGCGCTGGTGGCACGGGGCGCGAGCCGGGACGACGCCTACCGCGTCGTCCAGCGGCTCGCCCAGCAGGCGCTCGACTCCCGCGTCGCGCTGCGCACGCTGCTGGCCGGCGACCCGGCGGGAGAGGGCCTTGACCTGGACGCGATCTTCGACCTCGCGCCCTACGTCCGTCACGCCGACGAGATCCTGGCGCGGCTGGGCGAGATCACGTACGGCTGCTGAGCACAATTGATCGGTTGTACTTATGACTGATCTACGAACTGGGACTTTGACTTATCATAATTCCTGGCCGACAATGTGCTCATGTTCAACTTTCTCCGAACACCCCAAGAAATTGATACGAGTCTGTTTGACCCCGACGAGGACATGGATCTTGTCCTATTGATCAACACCGCGCGCACAGAGCAAGAGATTCAGCGTGTTGCGCGCATGAGCCGGGCGAGGATGCGCGCCCGTCGCCGTCAGCGTGAGGACGCCCGGCACCCCAACCATCCGGAGTCGCTGCGCGCCCGCGGCCTGTCGGCGCCGAGCACTCTCTCTCGCGGCATCTAGAACGGCCCGGCACAACGCCCCGGCGCTGCGGTCGGGATAGCCTGCGACGTCTATGACCGCAAGCTTTCTTCACACCATGGTCCGGATCACCGATCCCGGCCGCAGCCGTGCCTTCTATGAGGCGCTCGGCTTCAGCTTCGCCCACGAGATGGACATCGTCCGCGGGGGTGAGCGCGAGGCGACGAATTACTTCTTCTCGCTCGGTCAGCACGAGTCGGTGCTAGAGCTGACCTACAACCATGACGGTCGCAGCTATGACCTCGGCACCGGCTATGGCCACATCGCGATCGGCGTGGCCGACCTCGACGCCACGCTCGCCCGGCTGGGCGAGCAGGAGATCGCGCCGGAAAAGCCGCCGTACTCGGTCCGTGACGGCGGTTCGCGGCTGTGCTTCGTGCGTGACCCAGATGGCTACCGGATCGAGCTGATCGAGCGTGGGTGAGCGGCTGCGGGTGCCGGTCCAGGCGTGTGCTGGGCTGCGGCGAGGCTGGCAGGTCACAAACGACCCGGCGCACGAGTGGCTGCTCGAGTCCCCGATAGTCAGTGGTGGTGATGGTGCGGGTGCCCGCGTATCGTTCCCCAGCTCTGCCAGGTGATGCGCAGGATGATCAGCGTGATGCCCAGGCCGATGATCGGGTCGGCGATGGGGATGCCGACGGCAACCACGACCGCTGACGCGATCACGGCCAGCGACACGTACGCATCGGCGGCGGCATGGTTGCCGTCGGCGACCAGTGCCGGGCTGTCCAGGCGGTGTCCGGCGCGTTTGCGCACCTTCGCGGCGACCAGGTTGCCTGTGTAGCCGGCCACGCCGGCGGCCGCCAGCAGCCCGAGGTGGGTCGGCGGTGAGGGATGCAGCAGCCGCTCGATCGACTCAACACCGGCGACGCACGCGCTGATGAAGATGGCGGCCACGACGAACAGTCCGGCCGCGCGCTCCGCGCGCTGGGAGCGCAGCGCGAACGCGACCCCAAGCGGCACCGCGGTCAGAGCATCCCCGTAGTTGTGGATCAGGTCGGCAAGCAGCGCCACCGATCCCGATACGACGAAGATGATGGTCTGCGCTCCAGCCGCCACGGCGAGCACACCGAGGGCTTCGAGCACGGCCCGCACGCCCTCCCGCGAGCGCTTGATGGAGTCGTCAACCAGGCCATGTGAGTGGCCGTGGTGGTGCTGGTGACTGTGGTCGTGGTCGTGGTCGTGGTCGTGGTCGTGGTCGTGACCGCCGCCGTCCGGCACCGGTAACGGCGTGTCAGCTCGTCTGCGCCCGGGACTCATTCCGGCTCCGCGGCGACACAGAAAGCTTCAGGGCCGCGGCCCTTTACGGGCACGCGTGGCCCGAGCCCGGATCGACCGGCTCGTTTGCGCCTCTGCGTCACGACCACAGACTACTGGAGGCCTGCTCAGGCGCGATCGCTCGGCGGCGGAGAAACCGCGACAGCCGAGCGGTAGTCGCTCGCCGGGATCCGCAGGTGCCCGCCTCAGCAGACGGTTCGTGGTGGGAGATCGCCGGGGGTGGTGTTCAGGTCGACGAACTCTTGCGTGAAGTCAGCGAACCGCTCGAGGTCGGATGTGTTCGAGGCGATTCCCAGTGACGCGCGGACCGCGCCGCCGGACGGCAGGCCGATTACGCGGACGTAATCCTCGAGTGTCATGGCGTTGCCGAACTCGCCGCCCACGAGCGTCTCGCGGGCGATCGTGAACGCGACCTCGCCGGCGCCGGGGTTGCAGAAGCAGCCAGTGCGCAGCGAGATCCGGTGTGCGGCCGCGATCCGCTCGACGTAGCGCTCGTCGATCACGCGCCCGTCGGGGTGCAGGAAGTTAAACGCGATGGTCGCGCCTCGCCGCGCTGCTGACTGTGGCCCGTAGATGACCGCGGCCGGCGCGCCGCCCGTGTGGCGCAGCGAGGTGAGCAGCTCCAGCAGACGCTGCGTGAGGCCGCTCACGCGCGTGTGGATCGCCTCGATCCCGACCCGCTCGAGGTGCCGCAAGCCGATCTCGATCGCCGGCAGGTTGAGGTAGTCGACGGTGCCGTCTTCGAAGTGGGCGGGACCGGGGGCGGACTGGTAGTACTCGCGCTGCACGAACGCGGCCACGATCGTGCCGCCGGAGAACCACGGCCGCTTCAGCTTGGCGAGCGCTTCGTGGCGGGCGATCAGGCAGCCGATCCCGGTCGGCCAGCCGAACATCTTGTAGAACGACAGCGTCACGAAGTCAGGGTGCCAGCGGCCCAGGTCAAGCCTGTTGGTGGGAACGTAGGCGGCAGCGTCCAGCAGCACATCCCAGCCTTGTTCCTGGGCCTGGGCGATCCACTCCAGCGGGTGCTGCACGCCGGAGAAGTTCGACTGCGCTGGGTAGGCGAACAGCTTGTGGTGAGAGCTGGCCGTCTCGGCCAGGTAGCGCAACAGCACCGCCCCGTCGACGCGCAGCTCCGGCGCGACGCTCGGCACATACGTGGTCTGGGCGCCACGGGCACGCGCGAACTCTCTGATCCCGTTGACCGAGTTGTGGTTGTCGAAGCTCAGCAGGAAGCGGTCGCCTGCCTGAAACGGGTAGGACTCACCCACCAGCCGCAGCGCCCCGGTTGCGTTGGCGGTGAAGATCGCCGTGTACTCGTCGGGCGAGGCGCCGAAGAACTCCAGCACACGCGCGCGGGCGCGTTCGACCAGCTCCGTGCTGGCGTGCGAGGTCGGGTTCGCCGAGTGCGGGTTGCCGAACACGCCCTCCTGCAGCATGCGCGTGTGCTCACGCACCTGCGACTCGGCATAGAGCCCGCCGCCGGTGTAGTCCATGTACACCTGGCCGGTGGCATCAAGGCGCGCGTACTCACTGCGGCGCAGCGCGTCGAGCGCCTGATCGCCAGCCGTCGGCGGATCTACCACCGGCTCGCACGCCGGCGTCTCTCCCACCGGCTCGACCACGACGCTCACCTCGATGCCGCTGCGCACGCTCTGCGTGACCACGCAGAAGTCCTCGAACAGGTCCAGACAGCGTCGCATCCGTGGCTGCTCACCGTCATCCACCACCGGGGCGATGGTGACCTCTAGGCTGCCGATCCGCAGGCGGCCCGCGTCGTTTCGCAGCAGGGTCCCGGAGACCGTGGTGTGCAGGCCGTGGACCTGGATCCGGGCCCGCCTCAGGCAGAAGATCAGGCTCGCGCTGAGGCAGTTGGCAGCGGCGGCCGCCAGCAGCCTGCTCGCGTTGGGCCCGGCGCCCGCGCCGATTGGCGGCGGCTCGTCGATCAGCAAAGGGGCCACGCCGTCCTGGCCGAAGTCGGCCAGGAAGCGGTAGTCCTCATCGAGGTCCATCGTCAAGCTGAAGCGCTCGCTCTCGGGCACGGTCAGTTCTCCCCTATGGCTGCCGCCGATAGGCCCGCGGTGGCGCGGGGAGTCGAACTGTTTTCGGGTATTGGCAGCCAGGGCGTGCGGGCCACGGCGGCGGCGACGAAGATCAGATGGATACCGGGGACGCGCGGGTCGCGGTGCGGCGGGCCGGTCGCCAGATGCGAGGCGTGACGGTCCAGCAGCTCACCCACCGACGCCGCCACGGCGGCATCCGGGTGCGTGTCGGGAAGCTCGCATGCCAGGCGCGCGAGCTCCAGGTACTCATCTGCCGGGTAGCCGGCTGTCAACCGGGCCGATGCCGCCACCAGCAGTGAGTGGACGCGCTCGAGCAGGGGGCCTGCGCTTGGCACCGGCAGGCTGGGCGCGGGACCAAGGTCAAGTGGTTCATCGCCAGCGAGCAACCGCTCCAGCTGGCCGCCCGCCACCAGCGCGATCTGCTCGCTGCTGAGGCCTGCTGCCAGCGCGGCGCGGAGCGCGAGTGCCGCACTTGCCACCGGCCGGCCGTAGGGAGCGTCAGAGGCGAACAGGATCTGGCCGGGCGGGATCAAGGTGAAGAGCGCCAGCTGGTCGGCCGTGTTCCACCATGCGGTGTCGAAGAACAGGTTGGGCAGGCCGGCGGCCTGTGTCCAGATCCAGGCCAGATCCGCGATCGCCGCGTGCGCGAGGATCACCGGTGCGTGCGGGTGTGCCCGTGCCAGCTCGAGCGCATCGTGGCCGAGTGAAGCGATGCCCCGGCCGGCATGGATGATCACCGGTAGGCGACGCTCGTCCGCGAACGCGAGCAGGCGCCAGACCTCTGGATCGGCGAGCGAGAAGCGCTCGGCCCGCGGATGCAGCTTGAGGCCGGCGGCTCCGTGCGCAACCGCCCACGCCAGCTCCGCGAGCGCATCTTGATGGGGGTTTACCCGGCAGAACGGGATGAGCCTGCCGCCGGCCTCCGCGGCCACAGCGAGCACGCGCTGGTTGGCGGCGCGGTATGACCCCGCTTCAGCGAGCGGAAAGGTGACCGCTCGTTCGCCCACAAGGGCCATCGCGTCGAGCAGTTCGTCCGCGCCGAAGCACGATCCGTCCGGGTCGGCGCAGCCGATGTGCGTGTGACAGTCGGAGATCTCGGCTCCGGCGAGGTGATCGCCCAGGCAGGTCAGCCATGGCTCCACCAATCGGTCGGCAGCGGCAGCCCCGGAAGCGGCGGATGGTTTGCTCATGGCGAGCCCATGCTAGTCAGGTGAGGTGGCTCGGGCGGGCGTGCTGTTCACGTCATGACCGGAGTCGCGCTGAGGATCTGCGTGGTCGTGTGTACCGGCAGGTCTATGGACGCTGTGACCAGGCACCCGTCCTCGGCTTTGGCGACCAGCGCGCGGAGGTCATCTTCGCGTCCAGGGTCGGTCTTGATCTCGACGGTCTGCTCGATCCTTATGAACCCTTGGCGGCCGTCAGCCCGGCGTCCGACGACGCCATCCGCGCGGACTGCCAGGGTATGCAGCGGCAGCTGCGCGCGCTCCGCCATGGCAAGGATCGTCACTGCGAGACACGAGCCGGCAGCGGCGACGAACGCATCCTCGGGGCTCCACATCTCCGGATTCGTGCCGCGGAACTCGGGCGGCGTGGCGATTCTCAGCGGCTGCTTGCCGTCGACCTGCGCGGTTGTGCGTCTGCCCTCCTCCCAGGCGACCTCGACCGGGAAGCGAAACTCCTTGTAGCGGATCTGATCGGGCATCTCCGGACACCTTCCTACGTGACTTTTGGCCGCGACGCAACCGGTGGCGTGGCGATGACTCACACAACGTACCACTCCACCGTTGCTCGGTTGTACAGGGTTTCTACTCTGCCGGCGGGGTTTTACCGCGAGGGTCCGGCGGTTGGACCGCCTCCGCGTCGCCTCGCCGTGAGCTATCAATTGCGACAGTCTTGCTCTACGGACAGTCTTGCTCTACGCAAACTGGCGCCTCGCAAACCACAGAGCCGCACCCAACAGAGAGGCCGAATCAGAGATGGCAACCAGACGGGGCATCACCGGTGAGGCGCTCAGCGCCGCCTATCCGAGTGCGGAGGCGGCGGACGTGGTCATGCAGGACGGCACGAGCATCCACTTCCGCCCGGTACGAGCGGGCGACGCGGACCGCGTACGCACTTTCCTCGAGGGTGTCTCCAGCGACTCGATGGTCCTGCGCTTCTTTGGGGCGGCGAGCATCGACTGGGTCACGCGCTGGGCCGTTGACGTCGATTACAAGGACCGCTACGCGATCGTCGCCGAGGCTGGCCCGAGCCGGGAGATAGTCGCGCACGGGGCCTACATCGCCAGCGGCGATGGGTGTGCGGAGGTCGCATTTCTGGTGACCGACCGCCAGCAGGGGCACGGCATCGCGACGCTGATGCTCATGCACCTGGCGAGCGTTGCCAACCGCCATGGGTTCGAGCACTTCACCGCCGAGGTGCTTCCCGGCAACCACCGGATGATCGACGTGTTCCGCAACTGCGGCCTGCCCTGCAGCGTCCGCAACGAACAGGGAGTCGTCGAGATCGAGCTCGAGACCGCGCTCGACGAGCGGGCGCTCGAGGCCTTCGACCGGCGTGAGCAGGCTGCGACTCGCAACGCCCTGCACCGCTTCCTGGCCCCCCGCTCGATCGCCGTGATCGGCGCCTCGCAGCGCCGGGGGTCGGTCGGCGCGGCGCTGATGGAGAACCTCCTCGCCGCCGGTTTCAGCGGTGCGATCTATCCCGTCAACACGCACTCCGAGAAGGTCTGCGGGCTCGAGGCGTACGCCTCGATCGACGCCGTGCCAGATCCCGTCGACATGGCCGTGATCGCCATCCCCGCCCCGCGTGTTCCAGACGTCGCGGCCGCGTGCGCGGCGGCCGGTGTACGCGCGATGCTGGTGCTCTCGGCCGGCTTCGGCGAGACCGGCGAGGAGGGCAAACTGCTGCAGCAGCAACTGCTGGATGTCTGCCGGCGGTCGGGGGCCCGACTGATCGGGCCCAACTGCCTGGGAGTTGTCAACACCGATCCTGCCGTACGGCTAGACGCCACGTTCACGGTTTCCGCTGTGCCTCAGGGGAACGTGGGCATGATCTCGCAGAGCGGCGGGCTCGGGGTAGCGCTGATTGAGGAGGCCAACCGGCTCGGGGTCGGTGTCTCGTCGTTCGTGTCGGTCGGCAACAAGCTCGATATCTCCGGCAACGATCTGCTCGATTACTGGGAGCTAGATCCCGCCACCGACGTGATCCTGCTCTACCTGGAGTCCTTCGGCAATCCACGCAGGTTCGGACGCCTCGCGCGGCGCGTAGGCAAGACCAAGCCGATCCTGGCGGTCAAGAGCGGCCGCACCCCAGCGGGAGTCCGGGCGAGTTCATCGCACACCGGCGCCCTCCTGTCGGCCTCGGATGTCACCGTCGACGCGCTGTTCCGACAGGCGGGCGTGATCCGCGCGGACACGATCGGTGAGCTCTTTGACACCGCAGCGTTGTTGTCCTCGCAGCCGCTGCCGCGTGGCCGCCGCGTCGCGATCGTGACCAACGGCGGTGGTCCCGGCATCGTCGCCGCCGATGCCTGTGTGGCCGCCGGGCTCGAGGTGTGCGAGCTGCCGGCCTCGCTGCAGGCCGAGCTCCGCCGCTTGCTGCCGCGGGGCGCGGCCGTCTCCAACCCGGTCGACATGGTGGCGACCGTGTCAGCTGATCAGTACCGGCGCACCGTGGAGCTGCTGATCGAAGCGGATGTGTGCGACGCGATCCTGGCGTTGTTCGTGCCGGCGATCAGCACCACCACTGCGGACGCGGTGGCGGCGGCGCTAGCGGGCGCCGCCGCCAAGGCCAACGGCATCACGCTCGCATCGGTGTTCATGGATCACCAGGCTCCCAGGAGCTCGGCTGCCGGACGAGTTTCGGTTTCCCGCTTCCAGTTCCCTGAAGACGCGGCACGCGCTTTGGCCAATGCCGTCAGCTACGGCGAATGGCGGCTGCGGCCCAGCGGAGTCGTGCCTGCCTTTGAGGACTGTGACCGGGACGCCGCCGCGGCGCTGATCGGCCGCGTGCTGGCTCGCGGCGGCGATGGCTGGCTGGGCATGGCGGAGGTCTGTGAGCTGCTTGCCTGCTACCGGCTGCCGATGATCGAGACGCGCGTGGTCCAGAGTGAACGGGAAGCCGTGGCCGCCTGGGCGCAGCTGGGTCAGCCGGTTGTGCTGAAGGGCGTAGCGCCGGGACTCCTGCACAAGACTGAAAGCGGCGCGGTCGTGACCAGCGTCAGCGGTGAGGATGAGGTCCTCGCCGCGGCCCGTGCGATCAGCTCCGCGGTGACCCGCGCCGGGCATGCTCTGGAAGGGCTGATCGTTCAGCCGATGGCGGCCGCCGGAGTGGAGATGCTGCTGGGCGTGGTGCACGACGCGAGCTTCGGGCCTGTGATTGCGTGCGGCGCCGGTGGGGCCACGGCCGAGCTGCTTGGGGACGTCGCGGTGCGGATCACACCGCTCACCGATCGCGATGCCGCGGAGATGCTCGGTTCACTGCGGATATCGCCGCTGCTTCATGGCTACCGCGGTGCACCGCCCTGTGACGTGGGTGCGGTTAGCGACGCGCTGCTGCGCCTGGGGGCGATGGTGGAAGCCCACCCTGAGATAGCCGAGCTCGACGCGAACCCGCTGCTCGCCAGCCCGCAGGGAGTCCTGATTGTGGATGCGCGTGTCCGCGTACGGCCCGCCCAGGCAGTTCGGCCGCTCGGGGCGCTGCGCAACTGACACTTTGTGCGTCTCGGTGCTGCAGGTTTTCCCTACCGGGTCGGCGTCCTCCCCAGGATGGCGTGCCGGTCGCGGACCGCCATCCTGTGCGCATGCGACCGCATCCGCAGCTGGCAACCCATCTGGCCGGTCGCGCCGGGGTTCACCGTGAGCACCGGATTCGCGTGGTGCTGGCCGACGACCACAGCCTCGTGCGTCGCGCCCTGCGCCGGCTGCTCGATAGCGAGGACGGTATCGAGGTGGTGCAGGAGGCGGTCGACCTCGATACAGCCGTCAGTCACGTGCACACCCACGCCCCGCACGTGCTGGTGATCGACCTGGATCTGCCCAACGGCTCGACGCTACTGACGCTGGGAGAGCTCCGCCGCCGCGCCCCGCGGACGGAGATCGTGGTGCTGGCGATGGAGCCGTTGCCACTCTTCGCCAGACGTGTGCTACAAGCGGGAGCGGTCGGGTACGTGCTCAAAGATCAGGCCGACAGCGAGCTGGCGGCCGCGATACGCACGGCCGCGCGGGGCGAGCGATATGTGAGCCCGCAGGTTGCTGCTGCCCTGGGCGCCCTGGATGCCGTCGAGCGTGACGGCGGGCTGAGCGGGCGGGAGGCCGAGGTGCTGTGGTTGACGGGGCTAGGGTACACGGGCGCGGAGGTAGTCAGCAAGCTTCACATCTCGCGCCGCACGGTCGACACGCACCGCGCCAACATCCACGCGAAGCTCGGTCTGCGCACGCGCGCGGAGCTGGTCGACTACGCGCTGGGACACGGCGTGATCGGAGACGCCTAAGGCGTCTGTGTGAGGCGGCGGCACGGGAGCCGTGCCCGCAAGGTGCTGCCGGCCTCGGTGGAGTCCATCAGTAGTGATCCCCCAAGCAGAAACACGCGTTCGCGCATGCCGGCGAGCCCAAAGCCGCTGGTCACGGCCTTGGTGTCAAAGCCGACCCCGTCGTCGCTGATCTCGAGTAGCAGGTCACCTTCCTCGCTGGTGATCTTCATCCTGACGCGGCTGGCCCTGGCATGTTTGACGATGTTGGTCAGCGCCTCCTGGACCACCCGGTACACGGCTGTTTCGAGCGCCTGCGCCGCGGTTGTGGTCCCGTCGAGACAGTCTGGCAGCTGCACCTCGGATTCGATCACCAGGCCGTCGTTGCGGCGGCGGTCGATCAGCGCTGAGAGCGCCGCGTCGAGGCCCAGGCTGTCGAGTGCTGACGGCCGCAGATCCGCGATCATCGCGCGAAGGTTGGCAATCTCGGCGTCGATGTCCTCGATCGCTTGGCGCGTCACGCTGGCATACACAGCCGGATCGTCGCCGCGGAGTGCTCTCGAGAGACCGATGCGCAGGCCGGCCAGGGCTTGCAACGTCTGGTCGTGCAGCTCCCGCGCCCAGCGGGCTCGCTCTGCGTCGGCTGCCTCGACGGCGGCGCGCAGGCGATCGGCCTTGACGCTGCGGCTCACGATCACGGCGTTGGCTACCGAGGCGGCAAATGTCCGTAGCAGTCGCTCGTCAGAATCCGTGAACGGTCCGGCCGCCGTGCCGCGGTCAAACGCCGCTAACACCCCGAGCCCCTCGCCCGTATGGACGATCGGCACCAGCAACGCGGTGCGGGCGTCCGGGACGCCGAGCAGCTCGGGCGCCACCCCTAACTGTTGCTCCACGTCGTCAAAGCGCTCGGCGATGCGGCGCTCGAGCACCGCCCCCGCCGTCGAGCCGGCGACCGGCATCCGACGCCCGTTCACGTCACCCACATGCCCGGCGCTGGCCACCACGACGAACTCCGATCCTTCGCGCAGCATGATCATCACGCCGTGCGCCTGGACCAGCGCGCAACATCGCTGCACGACAAGCTCGAGGATCCGGTCCAGTTCGCCGGCCGCGCCGGTCGCGTCGGCCGCGCCGACCGCGTCAGCGATGTCACGTGCCACCTCCAGCCCGCGGATCGCCTGCTCGAGCGCGACCCGCCGCTGCTCGGAGCGCTCGTGTGCGCGCGCGTTGCCGATTGCGGTGGCGGCGAGGTCGGCGAGGAGCGTGACCGCGAGCTGGTCGTCGTCTGTGAACTCGCTCGCCCCCTGTTTCTCGGCGAGGTAGAGGTTTCCCCAAACCTCGCCATGGATCTGTATCGGCACTCCGAGAAAGCTGTCCATCGGGGGATGGCCGGGTGGGAAGCCGTAGCTCTGCGGATGCGAGCCGACGTGCGCTAGGCGTAGCGGCTTCGGGTTCGCGATCAGTACCCCGAGCACTCCGCGCCCGCGCGGCGGGTCGCCGATCGCTCGCCGCTGGTTGGTGTCGATCCCGAGCGTGAGCAGCCGGTCAAGCTCGGTGCGCTCCTCGTTCAAGACGCCGAGTGCGACGTACCGCGCGCCGGTCAGCTCGCGGGCCTCAGCCAGAATGCGCCGTAGCACGGCCTCCGGGTCCAGCTCCGTCACCAGCGAACGACCGATGTCGAACAGCCGGCGCAGGATGTCGCTCTCGGTCGTCATCGGCTTCCGGGTTGCATAGCCTATTTGAAACGCCGGGAGGCTGGGCGCCGAGACACACGCCACAGCGCCACAGTCAGTAATTCTTCGCAGCGCGACCGGGCATCCCCGGCAGCCGGCACAAGCCTTCAGAGCAGTGCGCGCGCTTGACGCGCCATCTCCAGGTCCTCGCGGGCATGCAGCGTCAGCACCTTTGCGGTGCCGAGCAGCGCGTCGAGTCCGGTGAGCGCCCCGTCGCGGACTTGCTGCGAGTTCTCACCGACGCCGCCGGTGAACGCGATCACGTCCACGCCGCCGAGCGCGGCGAGCATCGATCCGATCGCCGAGCGCAGGCGATGCAGGTAGACGTCGATCGCGACTGTGGCCACCGCATCACCAGACGCTCGAGCGGCCAGCACCTCGCGGATGTCGCCACTTGCGGCGAGCCCGCGCAGCCCCGACTCGTGCTCGAGTGCGTAGGCAATCTCCGGCTCAGTCAGCCAACTGTGCTTGAGCAGCCACAGCAGCAGGCCGGGATCGACGCTGCCCGAGCGCGTCGCCATCACCAGCCCGTCCAGCGGCGTGAAGCCCATCGTCGTGTCAAGCGAGCGACCGTCTTTGATCGCGCACAGCGACGCGCCCGAGCCGAGATGGCAGCTGATGATCCGCATGCCAGCGCCTACTGTGTCGGCGACCAGGCGCGCGACGTGCGCGTGCGAGAGGCCGTGGAATCCGTAGCGGCGCAGCCCCCAGCGCTCCCGCCACGCGGCTGGCAGCGCAAAGGTGCTGGCGGCCGCTGGCAGCGTGGCGTGGAAGGCCGTGTCAAAGCAGGCCGCGGCAGGCAGCTCGGGTAGGACGCTGCAGACGGCGTCAAGCATCGCAAGCGACGCCCTCTGGTGCAGCGGCGCGAGCGCCGTCAGCTGCTCGAGCTCGGCACGGACAGCGGCGTCGACCAGCACCGGCGAGCGGAACCGCTCGCCTCCGTGGACGATGCGGTGCGCGACGCAGTCGGCGGCGCCCAGGGCACCGGACAGCGCCTCGCGCAGCGCGCCGGGCTCGGTCCCGGGCGCTGGCGCGTGCAGCTCTCGTGCGGCCAGCGGCTCGTCCGAGCCTTCTGCCAGCAGCGACAGCTTGAGCGAGCTGGAGCCCGCATTGACGGTCAGGACGCGTGCCAAGTCCAGTCACGCACGTCGGGCGGGTCCTCGCCGTGCTCGCGCGTGTAGGCGCGGTGCGCCAGACGCTCGTCGGCCATCTCCTGGCGCAGCAGTGCAGCGGTCTCACCGAGCCCGGGAACGCGCTCGATCACATCCATCACCAGGTGGAAGCGGTCGAGGTCGTTGAGCATCACCATGTCAAACGGCGTGGTTGTGGTGCCCTCCTCCTTGTAGCCGCGCACATGGATCTCGCCGTGGTTGGTGCGGCGGTAAGTCAGCCGGTGGATCAGCCAGGGGTAGCCGTGGTAGGCGAAGATCACGGGCCGCGAGGTCGTGAACAGCATGTCGAACTCGTGGTCTGAGAGCCCGTGCGGATGCTCGGACGCCGGCTGCAGCCGCATCAGGTCGACGACGTTGATCACCCGCACCTTCAGTTCGGGCAGTCTCCTGCGCAGGATCGCCGCCGCGGCGACTGTCTCGAGCGTCGGGATGTCTCCGGCGCATGCCAGCACGACGTCGGGTTCTCCGCGGGTCTGATTGGATGCCCACTCCCAGATGCCGAGCCCGCGAGTGCAGTGCGCCACCGCCTCGTCCATGGTCAGGTAGTCGAGCGCTGGCTGCTTGCCCGCCAAGATCACGTTGACGTAATCACAACTGCGCAGGCAGTGGTCGGCGACCGACAGCAGGCAGTTGGCGTCCGGTGGCAGGTAGACGCGCACCACCTCCGCCTTCTTGTTGACGACATGGTCGATGAAGCCGGGATCCTGGTGTGAGAAGCCGTTGTGGTCCTGGCGCCAGACATGGCTCGAGAGCAGGTAGTTGAGCGACGGCACCGGCTCGCGCCAGGCGATCCCGCGCGTTACCTTGAGCACTGTTAGCGTGCTGGTTGAACATCGAGTCGACGATGTGGATGAACGCCTTGTAGCAGTTGAACAGGCCGTGGCGTCCGGTCAGCACGTAGCCCTCGAGCCAGCCCTCGCAGAGGTGCTCGGAGAGGACCTCCATCACCTGGCCCCGCTGGGCCAGGTGATCGTCACCGGGGAGGATCGACGCAGACCACTGACGCTCGGTCACGTCGAAGACGGCGTTCAGGCGGTTGGACATCGTCTCGTCCGGCCCGAAGATCCGGAAGTTCTCGCGGTTGGCCGCGATCGCGTCGCGCAGCCAGCCGCCGAGCACTCTCGTCGCCTCGCTTGAGGTGGTCGCGGGCGTCTCTACAGTCACGCCGTAGCGCCGGAAGTCGGGCAGCTCCAGCGGCCGGGTCAGCGCGCCGCCGTTGGCGTGCGGGTTGACGCTCATCCGCCGCTCGCCCGCCGGCGCGAGCGCCGTGATGTCGTCGTGGACGCGCCCGGTCTCGTCAAAGAGCTCGCCGGGGGCGTAGGAGCGCATCCACGCCTCGAGCGCCGCCAGATGCTCAGGGTTAGTCCGGACTTCGGCGAGTGGCACCTGGTGGGCGCGGAACATGCCCTCGGCTGGGAGTCCGTCCACCACTCTGGGGCCGGTCCAGCCCTTCAGCGTGTGCAGCACGATCATCGGCCAGGCTGGGCGCCCGCCCAGAGTGCCGCCGCGCGCCTGGGTCTGGATCGCGGCGATCTGATCGAGCACCTCGTCGAGCGTCGCGGCCATCAGCTGGTGCATCGCCCCGGGCTGCTCTCCCGAGACGAAGTACGGGGCGTAGCCGTAGCCTTGGAGCAGCGCCCGCAGCTCTTCCTCGGGGATCCGGGCGAGCAGCGTCGGGTTTGCGATCTTGTAGCCGTTCAGGTGCAGGACCGGCAGCACCGCGCCGTCGTGCGCCGGGTCCAGGAACTTGTTGGAGTGCCAGCTGGCGGCCAGTGGCCCGGTCTCAGCCTCGCCATCGCCGACCACGCACACGGCCAGCAGCGACGGGTTGTCGAACACCGCTCCGTAGGCGTGCAGCAGGCTGTAACCGAGCTCACCGCCCTCGTTGATCGAGCCGGGCGTCTCGGGCGCGACGTGGCTCGGAATGCCGCCGGGGAAGGAGAACTGGCGGAACAACCGCCGCAGGCCCGGCTCGTCGCGCGATATCTCCGGGTAGATCTCGCTGTAGGTCCCGTCCAGGTAGGCGCTTGCGACCATCGCCGGCCCGCCGTGCCCGGGCCCGGCCACGTAGATCGCGTCGAGCGCCCGCGCGTTGATCGCACGGTTCATGTGCGCGTAGATGAAGTTCAGCCCCGGCGTCGTCCCCCAGTGGCCGAGCAGCCGCGGCTTGACGTGCGCCGGCGTGAGCGGCTCGTGCAGCAGCGGGTTGTCGAGCAGGTAGATCTGCCCCACCGAGAGGTAGTTGGCTGTCCGCCACCATCTGTCCAGCTGGTCGAGTTCGGCCTTGTCGAGCGGCGTGTGTGCGGCTTGGCCGGTCACCTGGTTCATTACACGCAAGCGGCCCGCGGCGGACACCGAGTCAGCTCCGCAGGGGTCGGTGTGGAGAACTACTCGCGTGCCCGGGCGATTGTCCGGGTGCTGCAGCGCACCGCGCCGCTGTAGGCTGAGGTCATGCTTGCCCAGGCCCGCGGACGTGTGTTCGGGCTCGACTTGGTACTGCTCCACGCCCCGTCGGTCTGGGACTTCCGCGAGGACGTGATCCTCGAAGGCCCGCTGGCCGACGTGATCCCGTCGACGATCCAGTTCGAGATGTACCCGATCGGCCTGACCAGCATCGTCGCCTACCTGGAGGCCAACAACTACAACACGCGCATCGTCAACATCGCCTACCGGATGCTGCGCAGCGGGCGCTTCGACGTGGCCCGTCACCTGTCGAAGATCGACGCGCCGGTGTTCGGCATCGACCTCCACTGGCTCCCTCACGCGAACGGCGCGCTCGGCCTCGCCGAGCTGGTCAAGCGGGTGCACCCGGAGGCGAAGGTGCTGATCGGCGGGCTCTCAGCCAGTTACTTCCACGAGCAGCTGATCCTCTACCCGTTCATCGACTTCGTGCTGCGCGGCGACTCGACCGAGGAGCCGTGCCGCCAACTGCTCGCTGCCCTGCGCGACGGCACGCCACTGGACCGCGTCGCGAACCTCACCTGGAAGCGGCCGGATGGCGCGGCGGCTGTCAACGAACTCTCGTTCGTCCCGGGGGACCTGGACTGGATCGACGTTCCCGCCTACGACTTCATGACCCACGCGGTGTTCAAGTACCGCAGCGTCGCGGACTTCCTCCCCTACCTGGAGTGGCTGCGTTACCCGTCGACGATGCTGCTCAACTCGCGCGGATGCCCGTACGACTGTGCGATCTGCGGCGGCTCGCGCACCGGGTATGAGATCGTCGCCAACCGCTGTGGGCCGGCGATGCGCTCACCGGAGAAGCTCGTGAACGACGCGAAGCTGATCGCCTCCTTCTCCAAAGCACCGATCTTCATGGTGCACGATCCGCGCGTCGGCGGGGTGGGGCGCGCCACCAGGTTCTTCGAGCTCTACCGCGCCGCCGGGATTCCCAACGAGCTCGTGATCGAGCTCTTCTACCCGGCGCCACAGGACTTTCTGGAGCTGGTGCGCGACAGCACCAGGGGCTGGAGCCTGCAGATCACGATCGAGTCAGCCGACCCCCCGATCCGGCGCGTGAACGGCAAGTTCCCGGTCGCAAACGCCGTCGTCGAGGAGACGCTCGCGCGGGCACTTGACGCCGGCGCGGACAAGCTCGACCTGTTCTTCATGGTGGGTCTCTCCGGCCAGACGCCTGAGTCCGCGCGCGGCACGATCGATTACTGCCGCCACCTGGTGGAGCGCTTCGGGGCCGATCTGCGCCTGCAGTTCTACGTGGCCCCGCTCGGCCCCTTCCTGGACCCCGGCAGCCGCGCCTTTGAGCGCCCTGAGCTCGGCTACCACCGTCGCCTGACGACGCTCGAGGAGCACAGTCAGGCGCTGCTCGGGCCCACCTGGCGCGAGATGCTCTCCTACGAGACCGACTGGATGACGCGCGACCAGATCGTCGAGACGACCTATGAGGTGGGTGGCGCGCTCAACGACCTGAAGTTCGAGGCGGGCCTGATCGACGCGGCCACGCACGACACGGTGGCGCGCCACTTCCAGATCGCGCGCGAGACCCTGCCGCGGATCGACGCGATCATGGCGCTCCCGCAGGCTGACCGCCGGGCGGCGCTGGCCGCGCTGGCCGATGAGGTCGCCGAGGCGAACCGCGCCCGCCTGGTCGCCGACGACGAGCTCAAGTGGCGCGCCTCAACGGGGTTTCACGTCACCCGCCTGCTCGCGCGTCACGTCTCGGGCGCGCTGCCGCGTGAGCTCGCCCGCTCGGCTCAGCGCTTGCGCGGGCGCTACGACATCGCGGTCACGTCCACTGGCTGAGCGCCTCGCGGGCGGCCTGCCTGCCTGCCTCCCGGGCGCGGTCGATCTGGTGGTACTCCATGAAGCCGACGCCGTTGCTGCGCGGACGGATCACCAGGTCGGCTCGATCCTGCTGCTCGGCCGCCGTCAGCTTGCTGCCGTAGAACATCACCCGCATCAGCGTCTCGGTGATCGGCGGCAGCCGCTCGCGCCGGCCCGCGTGTCCGGACGGCGCGCCACCGCCGCCCGCCCTGATCTCGACGGCGATCACCGGTCCCTCCGCCAGCTCGGCCATCGGCGCGAGCGGCAGGTTGTCAATCAGCGAGCCGTCCACCAGCAGGGTGCCGTGCACGCGCCGCGGCGGCAGCAGCACGGGGATGGACACGCTGGCGCCGACGGCGTCGAACAGGGGGCCGGTGCGGTGCACGACCCGCTCGCCACTGCGCAGGTTCGCGGTCAGGCACAGGAAGGAGAGCGGCAGCTCCTCGATCGCGGTTGAGCCGAACGTGCGCTGCATCATCGCCTCCCCGCGCCGGCCCCGCAGCAGGGCGTGCCGCGGCAGCGTGTAGTCGCCGAGCGGCTTGCGCCGGACGACCTCCTCGAAGCAGGTCGCATCGATCTCCGCTGCGCTCTTGCCGGCCGCCAGCATCGCGCCGACATAGGCGCCGAAGCTGACCGCCGCGACACGGTCGATCACGACCCCCGCCGCTTCGAGCTCCTCGAGCACGCCGATGTGCGCGAGCGCCCGGGCGCCGCCGCCGCCGAGCACGAGCCCGACAGCCCGCCCGGTGAGGCGCCGGGCGCTGCGCGCGAGGTCCCGCTCGAGCTCCGGTCCGGGCCGCCAGCAGTGGGTCTCGCGCGGCTCGAGCGCCCGCGCCCAGCCGGCCATCCGGCCGGCCCCGGGCGCCACGTCCCAGGCGACCAGGTCACAACCGGCGAGGCCCGCCGGGGTCTCGGGCGGGGCTGGCGCGTGTCCCGACCCGACCGCCAGGATGCGGTCCGCCTGCCCCAGGCAGAACTGCGACCAGGGCTCGTGCTCGCGCCGGTGGGCGAGGGGCAGCAGGACCAGGTCGTTGTCTGCGACGGCGGCGTCCAGCACCGGACCGTAGGCGCCGGCGGCCTGGTCGGCGTCCGGCGGGCTGCCGGCGGCGGGCGGCTGCAGGATCGCGGCGTGGGCGTGGCTCGCGAGCGCCGCGAGCAGGCTGCCGGCGAGCTCTGTCAGCGGCACGCGCTCGTCGAGTGCCAGAAGCGCGACCGTGCCCGGCAGTGCACGCGGTGTCGTCTCGGCGCTCCGGCGGGCGCGCAGCGCGCCGGCGAACTGGCGCATCAACGTGTGGGCGATCTCCGCGTGCTCGTGCAGCACGCGGTCGAAGTCGGCACGCGCGATCGCGATCAGGTCCGCGGCACGGCTGGCCCGCACCGAGGCCGAGCGCGGCTCACTGGTCACCAGCGCGTACTCACCGACGACCCCGCCGCGGCCGACGAGGGCGAGCGGCGGTTGCCGTGCGCCCTCGGCGAGCACCTCCAGGCGTCCGGCGGTGACGACGTAGAGGGCATCGCCCTCGCCCCCTTCGCGAAACAGCCACTCGCCGGCCTGGAGCCTGATGCTGGTCGCCGCCGCCGCCAGGCGCGCCAGCGCCTCGGCGTCGAGTGCCGAAAACAGCTCCACGCCCGCCAGGAACTCGGTCACGGTCTGCGGCCGCGACGGGTTTGCCGCGAGCCGGCGAGTCGCGAGCGCCGGCGCCGGCGTCGGCTGCTGGTCGCTGGCGCGCGCAGGTGGCGCGCTGGGGCTTGCCACCTGCGGGCCCGCGGTGCTCGCGGGCGCGGCCACACGCCCGACCGCCAGCGCCACGAGCCCTGCGGCCACCAGCGCGAAGATGCTGAACGTCCAGGCGTGGTGGAACGCAGCCGCGAGCGCGGCGGGCGATGGCACGCCGATGATCGCGGCCACGATCGCCACGCCGAGCGCACCGCCCGCCTGGCGGGCAACTGTGTTGAGGCTGCTGGCGGTGGCGTAGGCCTGCTGGTCCGCCTCGGATACGGCTACGGCCGACATGGTCGGGAAGAAGATCCCGGCGCCGATGCCGGCTAGCACCATGCCCGGCAGCCAGTGGCTCGCGTACTGCGGCCGCGGGCCGGTCTGGGTCACGAACCAGAACACGCCGGCGGCCCAGACCAGGCCACCGAGCATGAGCACCAGGCGGGCGCCGAGGCGCTCGGCCGCCCGGCCAGCGGGCCGGGCGACCGCGACCGCCACGAACGGCCCCGGGGTGATCCCGAGGCCCGCGTCGAGGATCGAGTAGTGCCAGACCCCGGTGAGGAACAGGACGTTGACGAGCGTGTAGGCGTAGAAGCCCGCGGCGGCGAGCACGGTCGCCACCCCCGCCACCGCCACGCTGCGCCTGCGGACCAGGGCGAGGTCGAAGATCGGCACCGGGTGCGTGCGCGCCCGCGTGATCGCAAACCAGCCCAGGCCGAGGGCGACCAGCACGGCGGCGATCGTGGGGACGCTGATCCAGCCCCACTGGCGGCCCTCCACGATCGCGGCCACCAGGGCCGCGATCGCGGCGGCGAAGACGACGCTGCCGAGCAGGTCCGGCAGCCGTCGCCGTCCGGGCGCGCGGCTCTCCAAAATGACCGCGCGCACCAGCGCCAGCGCGACCAGGCCGACCGGCACGTTCAGCAGGAAGACCAGGCGCCAGTCAGACAGCGAGACCAGCGCGCCGCCCAGGGCCGGGCCGATGCCGCTCGCCAGCGCCGAGACCGCGATGAACGTCGTCACCGCGTGCGTGCGCCGCGCCGGCGGGAAGGCGTCCAGCACCACCGCCAGCGCCGCGGGCACGAGCATCGCGGCGCCGAGCGCCTGCAGCGTCCTGAACGCGATCAGCTCCGGCAGCGAGCTCGCCAGCGAGCACAGGGCCGAGGTGATCACGAAGACGGTCACGCCCACGCTCAGCAGGCGGCGGCGGCCGAACACGTCGCCGATCCGCCCGGCCGCGACCAGGAAGGCGGCAAAGACGATGTTGTAGGCGTCGAGCACCCACGAGACGGCGGCCACGGAGCTGCCCGGGAAGGAGCGCTCGATGCTCGGAAACGCGATGTTGACGACGGTCGAGTCGATGAACGCCATCGCCCCGCACAGCGCCGTGACCGCTAGGACCGCGCCGAGGCCGGGTGTCCGGCGCAGCGTCACCGCGCCACCGCTGGGCTCCACTCCCTCCTCGAGATCGAGCATCGCACCAAAATACAAGCAGTCGCCCGGAGCGGGCTACTGACAGCCGGTGCGGGTTAGGTGTCTGCTTCGTTCGGCTCTAGCTCGCACGCGAGTTCCCGGACTCTTCGCTCGATCTCGTCGCGAACGGCTCTGACCTCCGCGAGCGGCTTGCCGGCCGGGTCTGGAAGCTCCCAGTCGATGTAGCGCTTGCCGGGGATGTAGGGGCACTGATCGCCGCAGCCCATCGTGACCACGACGTCAGCTGCTTGCGCGAGCTCCTGTGTGAGCCGCTGCGGCGTGCGGCCGCTCAGGTCGATGCCGAGCTCCGCCATCGCGCTCACCACCTCCGGGTGCACCTGCTGGGCGGGCGTCGTGCCGGCTGACAGCGCGCGGTGCCTGCCGGCGCTCGCGCGCCCGAACAGCGCCTGGCTCATCTGCGAGCGCCCGGCGTTCTGGAGGCAGACGAACAGTACTGTTGCCATCGCTGTCAGGCTCCTTCTGAGACGGCCAGCTCGCGCGCGGCAGGGCTCTGGACGGGTGCGGGGAAGCTGGTGCGCAGCCACAGCGCCACGTAGACGAGCGCCACCAGCACCGGCACCTCGATCAGCGGGCCGATCACGCCCGCCAGCGCCTCGCCGGAGCTGGCGCCAAAGACGCCGATCGCGACCGCGATCGCCAGCTCGAAGTTGTTGCCGGCGGCGGTGAAGGAGAGCGTGGCGGTGCGCTCGTAGCCGAGACCAAGCGCGCGTCCCCAGGCGAAGCTGACGCTGAACATGACGGCGAAGTAGACAAGCAGCGGCAGCGCGATCCGGATCACGTCTATGGGCTGGTGGGTGATCTTGTGGCCCTGCAGCGCGAACAGCACGACGATCGTGAACAGCAGGCCGTAGAGCGCGAGCGGCCCGATCCGCGGCAGGAAGCGCTGCTCGTACCAGTCGCGCCCGCGTGTCCGCAGCCCGGCCCGACGGGTGATGAAGCCGGCCAGCAGCGGCACACCGAGGAAGATCAGCACGGTGCGGGCCACCGGCCAGATGCCGACGTGGAAGCCCTGTGAGTGCAGCCCCAGCCAGCCGGGCAGCACCGTGATGTAGAAGTAGCCGAGGAAGCTGTAGGCGAGGATCTGAAACAGCGAGTTGATCGCCACCAGGACTGCGGTGGCCTCGCGGTCGCCGCAGGCAAGCTCCGACCAGATCAGCACCATCGCGATGCAGCGCGCGAGGCCGACGATGATCAGGCCCGTGCGGTAGGCGGGCTCGTTTGCCAGAAACAGCCAGGCGAGCGCGAACATCAGCGCCGGGCCGATCAGCCAGTTGAGGACCAGCGAGGAGATGAACAGCCGCCGCTGCGCCCGCAGCCGGCCGAGCTCCTCGTAGCGCACGCGGGCCAGCACCGGGTACATCATCAAGAGCAGCCCGAGCGCGATCGGCAGCGACGTGCCCGTGGCGGGGACCTGGATGGAGCTGAGCGTCCGGTTCAAGCCAGGCAGGAGGTCGCCGAGCCCGAGCCCGACGCCCATCGCCGCGAGGATCCAGACGGGCAGGAAGCGGTCGAGCGCCGAGAGGCGCGCCGCCACCGAGTCGTGCTCGTGTTGCGCGGTTGGTGTGGCGATGTCGCTCACACGCGGAAGTATTGCATTGATGAGCTTGAGTTGAATTGGTAAACTTGTATATAGATGACGGTCGATCTGGAGCTCTCACCCAAGACCAAGCGCGCTGCCGGGGAGCGCTGCTGCGAGCCGGTCGTTTACCCGGACGTTCGGCGCGAGCAGGCGATGCGGATGGCCACGGTCGCACGGGCGCTGGCCGACCCGGTACGGGTGCAGCTCGTCGATGTCCTGAGAAGGCACGCTGGGAAGGTCTGTGTGTGCGAGCTGGTGCCGCTGTTCGACCTCTCTCAGCCGACCGTCTCGCACCACTTGAAGGTTCTGCGCGAGGCGGGCATAGTCGGCTCTGAGCGCCAGGGTCTGTGGGCCTACTACTTCGTGCTCCCGGGCGTGCTAGGCGAGCTCGCCGCGTGGCTTCAGTAGCGGTTTCTCGGCTTGCGACTTGCCGCGCCGCCTTGGCGATGCCCTCAGAGGGCATCGGGTGAGCGAAGGCCATCTGGGCGAGGGTCGCGGCGTTGTCCCTAGCGTGGACAGCCAGTGCGAACGGCGCAATCAGCTGGTAGTGATCTGGGCCCGTGAGTCTTCGTTGAAGTCGCAGCACCCGACCTCCACCCACCCGAACCGGTCGTTTGCCTGAGCCTCGCTCCGGCCGACGTGCGCCGCCTCGGGCTCGGTGAAGACGGTCATCGGCACCGACCCAAAGTCCATGGCGTCCACCGGCCGGCCACCCGCCAGGATCGCGT
>JAJYHG010000111.1 GCA_021784895.1 Actinomycetes bacterium | reverse complement strand
CGGATCGCCGGCTCGTCGCGCTCCCGAGCCAACTTTCTCGGCCGCTGGGGGCTGAAGCTCATCCGGCGCAGCGTGTTCGAGACCAAGGAACTCGTCAAACGCTCCCCAAAGCGCTCCTGGATCAAGGCCGCCACGCGCGGCAGCTGGTTCTTCCTCTACGTCATACTGGACGTGTTTAGCCGCTATATCGTCGGCTGGACGGTCAGGCACTCAGAGACCGGGGAGATCGCCAGGGCGCTGATCGAGCAGGCGATCTGCCAGCAACAGGTCACACCAAGCGTCCTGCACGCCGACCGTGGCGCGCCGATGCGCTCCAAACACGTCTCAGAGCTACTGGATGATCTCGGCGTCTCAAAAACCCACAGCCGGCCGTACACCAGCTCCGATAACCCCTACAGCGAGGCCGGCTTCAAGACGATGAAATACCGGCCCTCGTTCCCTGACCGCTTCGATGACATCGAGCACGCCCGCTCGTACTCCCGGCTGTTCGTCGGCTGGTACAACCACGCGCACCACCACACAGGGATCGGGCTGATGACCCCCGCCGCCGTGCACTACGGGCAGGCCGTCAAGCTCCACGCCGCCCGCGCCGTCGTGCTCGACGCCGCCTACCAACGCCACCCCGAACGGTTCGTGCACCAACCACCGGTCCCGCCCAAGCTACCGACCGAGGCATGGATCAACAAGCCAGCCGACACAAAGGAGGCCGCTCACTAAATTCACGCACAAACCGTCTCACCGAGCTTGACAGGCTCCGGCCGCCCATGCGGCGATGGCAACAGCAAGAACGATCACAACCTTTTTTGCGAACATGTCTTAATCGCCCTCCCCTCTCGATTGTTCGAAGCGCCGTTCCCTTTCTGCTGCAACCGATCGTATGCGCCGCAGCAATGTGGCCTAGCGGTTAAGTTTGAGTCCCACCGGTTCGCACTCCCTCCAGGTAGTGTGAGTGGAACGCATCTACCCTACAATACTTGCAGACGCGCGCTCCAGGCCAAGCACTACTGTATTGGCTGAGCGGCGAAACTCCGATGGTTCCCACCGAGGAATGCCAGCCGCCACCGTAAGAGTCGCCGCAAAGGATGAGCCCGGCCCTCTTGGACGTGTGTCCTTCTCGACTGACCAGAAATTGACCGCACGGGTCAGCAAGGCCGGTGCCACCGTTGCACCCCGCGCCAGCGTACTCCGAGTTGTAGATGGTTCCTCGGAATGGACCGCTGTACGCCGATCTCTCCGTCTGAGCGGGCGGAGTGCATCGCTCTGGATAATACTTCACCGACCCGCCTCCGCCTCCTATGACAGTTGCTTGCGCCGTTGCGGCTGCAACGGCACCTGTCGCTAGTGCCCCGACTACCGCCAGGGCACCGGAACCGAGGTTGCGCGTAGACAGTAGCCGCCTGTGACCGGCCATACCGGACCCTCCAGTTTACTGCCGTATCTACCCAAACTCGACTTTCGGCGTTTCTGCTGGATTTGAAGGAGATTTCAGCTTCGTGGCGACGGGCTGAAAAGACAAGGAGCATCGGCGGCTTCCTCGAATCCACGGGGTGTTCAACGTCTCGTGGAGGTCACCGCCGATGCCCTTGTATGTTCCCGGTTCGCTTGATGGGCTGCTGTCCCTGCTTGAGCCGTGCTTCTCGCAACCCGCGTTTCAGACGTTCCGGGCGCTGGTGCGCGGGTTCATCGGCCGGGTTGGTGAGCACACGGTCACGGGCATGTGGCAGTCAGCAAGGCTGGCCGGTCGGGTGCATCACTCGCGTGGACACGACTTCTTCGCCTACCGCCGCTGGGATCCCGATGATCTCGGCCTGCGGCTTCTTGACTTCCTCGTCGCGGGCCTGGTCGTGGACGGGCCGGTGCGCCTTGCGGTCGATGACACGCTATTTGGCCGCAGCGGCAAGCGGGTCTGGGGCGCGCACTACCTGCACGACGGCGCGCAGCCAGAAGGGTCGGGTCGGCGAACCCGGTGGGGGAACTGCTGGGTGGTCGTGGTGCTGGTCGTGTCGCTGCCGTGCGCGGGCGGTCGCCAGGTTGGCCTGCCCGTCCTGTTCAGGCTGTTTCGCCCGAAGGACGATCAGCATCCTGACCGGCGTTCGCAGCCCGAGCTCGCGCGCGAGCTGATCGACCTGATCCTCGCTCGCCTACCGGGCCGGGCGGTGAAGGTGGTGATGGACGGCGCGTACGCCAGTCGCGCCTGGCGTGGCCTTCCCAGCGAGGTCACGTTGACGAGCAGGATGCGCGCAAACGCCGCGCTGTATCAACCGGCGCCGGCGCCGACCGGTGAGCGCGGCCGGCCCGCCCTGAAGGGAGCACGGCTGCCCAGCCTTGCACAGATCGCGGCCACAGCCGTCTTTCAGCCGGCCACGATCACCGGCCCGGACGGCCGCCAGCGCACCGCGCACGTGCACCGCTTCTGCTGCCTGTGGTACGGGCCGCTCTACACCCAGCCGGTCACCGTGCTTATGATCCGCAACCCCGGCACCGACACCGGGTTCGACATCGCGCTGGCATCCACCGACACCGAAGCGAACGCCGCAGCGATCATCAGCGGCTACGACAGTCGCCCGACGATCGAGACCTGCCACCAGGAAGCCAAAGCCAACGGCGTCGGGCAGGCCCGCAACCGCGTCCAGAAGGCGGTCGAGCGCACCGTCCCGTTGGATCGATTCGTCAAGTACGCCTGATGGTGGCGATCTGGCTGCTTCGCAGCGGGTGCGGGTCACGCACCCGTTCCATCCGCTGAGGGGCCAGGAGTTCGAGTTTGTCAAGCGCCAGAGGAACTGGCGGCAGGATCGTGTCTACTTCTATGACTGTGAGGGCGAGCTCGCGTCGCTGCCGGCGGAGTGGACCGATGTGGTGCCGGCGGACCCGTTCGTGGTGCTGTCCGCTGGGCGGGCGCCGTTTCACCTTCGCGCGCTGGTTGAGCTGGCCGAGCTGATCGAGCGGAGTGCGGCGCTGTGAGGTCGCGTCTGCGGCGTGGGTCAAGCGCGCTGGTCGTGTGTGTGGCGCACGCGGCCGGCGGGCGGTGTGAGCGCGTCGCGCTCGGGTGCCAGCCGTGGCTCTCGGTTTCCTGGCGTGTTGCCGGCGTGTGCGTGCCAGCCCCGCCGGATGTCAAGCGAATTATGCCGCTGATGTCCAGGGGATTATGCCGCATACTCTGCCCTGGGAGAGCGCCGGCGTGGCGCGCATCATCGCGATATCACTCGATATCTGCCTACGCACCGGCACGTGGCTGGCTCTGGTTGATGGTTTCTGTCCGCTATTGGTCGCATAATTTGCTGGACATTCTTTTGAGAGGGGTTTGTATGACGCGACGGGCTGGTGATGGCAAGGAGCAGGAGCTGGCGAGGTCGCGGACGCTGAACCCGCGTCCGGAGGTGGTGGCCGATGGGGCGTTCGTCTCCTCGGAGTTCTTCGACGCGCGCGATCTGGTGCAGGTCAAGTACGAGATGGTGCGCCGGGTCGAGGCCGAGGGCTTGGCGGTGAGCGCGGCCGCGGGCGCGTTCGGGTTCTCCCGCCAGTCGTATTACACGGCAGCGGCGGCGCTGGCGGAGGGTGGGCTTGCGGGCCTGGTGCCGGCCAAGCCGGGGCCGCGGGGAGCGCACAAGCTGACCGGCGAGGTGCTCGAGCACCTGGCGGGGTTGCGGGCGGCTGATCCGGGGCTGCGAGCGGCGGATCTGGCGGGCGCTGCCGCAACACGGTTCGGGGTGCGGGTTCACCCCCGTTCGGTCGAGCGGGCGCTCGCTCGCTGGGAGGCCGCGAAGCGGGGCTCGAAAAGTGGCTGAGTGTCCCGGCAGCGGCACGCGGGCGGCTGACCCTGCGGCGCTGCGCACGGGGTATGAGCGCCTGCGCGCGGCGGTGCTGTCCGGGCAGCCGGAAGGCTTCCGGCTCGGGCACGGGGTGCTGCTGACGCACGGGCTGCTCGCGTGGATGCGGGCGTTCAGCTCGCTCGCGCCGCCGGTGCCAGCGAGGCAGGCACACGAGCCCGCCGCTGCCCCAGGCGCCGGCACGCTGAGCGGCAGCGGCCCGCCGGGCGGCGCGTTGTCGCTGCCGGGCGCCGATCAGCTCGTCGCGGTGCTGGCGCAGATGACGCTCCTCCACGCCGCGTGAGCTGACCTGACCTACATGTTCGATGAGAAGGAGTTTTCGATGAGTGACAGCCAGTCAAAAGTGACCGCCGGGCACCTGCGCCGCGGCGCATACCTGTATGTGCGCCAGTCGACGCTGCATCAGGTCGCCCACAACGCCGAGTCCTCCCGCCGCCAGTACGACCTGCGCGGCCGGGCGGTCGCGCTCGGCTGGCCTGCCGAGCGGGTGATCGTGATCGACGTCGACCAGGGCCATTCCGGCGCTTCCGCCGCCGACCGCGAAGGGTTCCAGCGCCTGGTCGCCGACGTGTCGCTGCAAAAGGCCGGGATCGTGCTCGGCCTGGAGTGCTCGAGGCTTGCCAGGAACAACGCCGACTGGCACAGGCTGATCGAGCTGTGCGCGCTGACCGGCACGCTGATCTGTGACGAGGACGGGCTCTATGACCCGGCCGCGATCAACGACCGTCTCCTCTTGGGGATCAAAGGCACTCTCAGCGAGGCTGAGCTTCACTTCCTGCGCGCCCGCCTGCACGGCGGGCTGCTGGCGAAGGCCAGACGCGGGGAGCTGCGCGTGCGCCTGCCGGTCGGTCTCACCTACGACCCGCTGAGCGCGGTCGTGCTCGATCCCGACCAGGCCGTGCGCGAAGCCGTCGGCCATCTGCTCGACAGCTTCCAGCGGGCCGGCTCGGCGCGGGCTGTCGTCAAACAGTTCGCCACAGACGGGCTGCGGTTCCCGGGCCGTCACATCAACGGCCCGCACGCCGGCGAGCTGTACTGGCGGGCGCTGCGCTACGAGCACGTCCTGGCGGTCCTGCACAACCCGCGGTACGCCGGCGCCTACTGCTTCGGCCGGCGCCGGCAACAGACCGCGATCGACGGGCGCGCCTACCAGGTGCTCAAGCCGCGCGAGGACTGGACGGTGCTGATCCCCGGCGCGCACCCCGGGTACATCAGCTTCGAGCAGTGGGAGCAAAACCAGGCCACGCTCGCGCAAAACGCCGCCGCCCGCAGCAACGAGCGCCGCGCCGGCCCGCCCCGCGAAGGACCCGCGCTCCTGCAAGGGCTCGTCATCTGCGGCAAGTGCGGCAAGCGCATGTCCGTCGGCTACCACAAACGCTCAGACGGCCTTGTGCCCGACTACGTCTGCCGCCCCGGCAGCGAAACCGCCCGCAAGACGCCATGCCAGAACGTCTGCGGAGCAGACATCGACACCGCGGTCGCCGCGCTGGTGCTCAAGACGCTCAGCCCGCTCGCGATCGAGACCGCGCTGCAGGTCTCCGCCGAGCTCGAGCAGCACGCCGCCGACACCGACCGGATCCGTGCCACAGCCGTCAAACGCGCCCAGTACGCCGCCGAGAGCGCCCGCCGCCGCTACCTCGCCGTCGACCCCTCAAACCGGCTCGTCGCCGACACGCTCGAGGCCGACTGGAACGAAAAGCTGCGCGAGCTCAACGACACCACCGACGAGTATCAGCGCGCCAGCAAAGCCGCCGCCCAGCTGACCGGCGAGCAACAAGCAAAAGTCCGTGCGCTCGCAGCAGACCTGCCCGCCCTGTTCAACAACCCCGCCACCCCGCTGCGCGAGAAAAAACGGCTGATCCGGCTGCTCGTCACCGACGTCACCCTGACACGCGGCAGCGAGCAGACCACCACCCAAATCCGGCTCTCCGGCGGCCAGCTGCACACGCTCACCATCCCCCGGCCCCTGCCCTCCTGGGAGGCGCACAGAACCACCGACAGCACGATCGCTCAGATCGCCCAGCTGCTCGAGCGCCACACCTACGACGAAGCCGCCGAGATCCTCAACCAGCGCGGGCTCACCGGCGGCTGGGGCAGGCCATTCACCGCCGCCTCGATCGCCAAGCTATGCCACGACCACCACATCCCCGGCCTGCGCCAACGGCTCCGCGCCCAAGGGATGCTCACACTCGAAGAGACCGCCGCGCAACTCGGCGTCACCCCCCGCACGATCAAACGCTGGCGAGCGCGCGGACTCATCACCGGCCAACGAATCGACGGCCGCTTCAGCCACCTCTACCACCCCGGCCAACACCGGCCCGACAGCCACGCCCACCCCACCACCAGCCGCCAGCCACAACCATCCGCACCCGCCATCATCATCATCAACCAGCCCGTGCCCGTGCCCGCGAGCGCGACATGACCACAAACCAACCAGGAGGTGCAGTATGAGAAGCACTCGTTCTCATGCGCGCCCTGGATCCCGACCAGCGTGAACCACGACTCATACAGGTAATGGGATCGCAACGCCGTGAACCGCTCGTTCTCGACCCGGTGACGGCCCTTCAACGTCTTCTTCGCCGCGCTCGCCAGATTGTCGTAGCGGATCGTCTGAAACACACCCGAAAACCAGCCAAACGCGCGCACATGCCCCTCCAAAAAAGCCTGCTGGCTCTGCGACCCGAACGCCATCACGAAACACGCCCCCGAGAAACACGAGCGCCTCATGAAC
>JAJYHG010000034.1:3677-6574 GCA_021784895.1 Actinomycetes bacterium | reverse complement strand
GGCGCGGGCCATCCTGACAGGCTCGCGGGCCATCCTGGTGGGCGCGCTGGGCATCCTCGCGGGCACGCTGGCGCTCGCGACGGGACCTGCCAGCGCGCGCGTGCGGCTGATGGTGCCAGAGGCACCGACCTCGAGCGTGACCGTGACCGGCGCGGCGCTGGCCGCGATCCCACCCTCCTTCATGGGCCTCTCGATGAACGTCGAGGAGATGCAGGACTTCACCGACCAGGCGGCCTTCCCCCAGTTCGTGAAGCTGATCGACCCGAGCGGCGACGGGCCGTTCGTGCTGCGCCTCGGCGGCACCTTCGCCGACTCCGCCTACTGGAACGGCGAGACCTCACAGATCATGCCGCAGTACCTGGCACCGGCCGCCGACCGCGTGACCATCGGCAACGCCTGGCTGCAGTCGCTTGCGGGCGTCGTGGCAGGCACCGGCAGCAACGTGATCATCAACGTCAACGCTGCCGCCCACGACCCGCAGATGGCGCTCAACTTCATCCAGGCCGCCCAGCGCGAGCTGCCCACCGGCACGCTGAGCGCGGTCGCGATCGGTAACGAGCCCAACCTCTACCCGCTCGGCTATGACGGGATCACTCCCGCCATAGCCAGCTGGGTCAGGCGCTTCAGCCCGGTCCGCTACGACACCCTCTTCTCGCTCTACGCAAGCGTGTTGCACCGCCACCTGCCTTCACTGACGCTGGCCGGGCCCGAACTCTCGATGCCGACCGCACCATGGCTGCAATCGCTGCTGTCCAACGACGCCGGCCAGGTGGGACTCGCGACCGAGCACTACTACGCCTATAACGCCTGCGCAGCCGCGGGCTCGTCCGGCTACCCGGACCTGCACAAGTACTTTCGCGCAACCAACATCAGCCAGGCCACGGCGGTGATCGCCGGCTCCGCCGCGGCTGCCCACAACGCCGGTGTCCCCTACCGCCTGACGGAGCTCGGCTCATCGACCTGCCAGGGCCTGCCGGCCGTGACCGACACCTTCGCCACCAGCCTCTGGGGGCTCGACCAGCTCTATGAGCTGGTCGCAGCGGGTGTGAACGGCATCAACTTCCACCTGCGCGCCAACGCGCCCAACTCTGCGATCGAGACCGTCCCGGGCGGCGGGCTGCAGGCGGAGCCGCTGCTCTACGGCATAGCCGCCTTCACGAGCACGCTCGGGCCGGGCGCCGTGCTCGACCAGGTGACCGGCGTGCTGCCCAGCAACGTCAAGGTCTGGGCGGTGCAGTCCAGCTACGGCTACAGGCTGGCGCTGATCAACGACACCACCGAGCGCGAGCGGGTGGATGTGCGGCTGCCCAGCGCCGCAGCGATGAGTGTCAGGGCGCTGAGCGCTCCGACCCCGTGGGCTCAGTCGGCGAGCTTCGGCGGCCAGACGATCTCCGGCTCGGGCACGTGGCAGGGGCCGTTGCGGACCCAGACCGTGGTCCCGGTCACCGGCAGCTACTGGTTCACGATCCCGCCCGACAGCGCCGAGATCGCTTCCACCCTGCCGTAGGACCGGCAGCCGGGCCACTCAGACCAGCACGCGCAGCGTCCTGAAGCTGGGATCCGCGGCGCCGTGCAGCCGGGCACCGGCGAGCACCAGCGCCTGCAGGTAGGCGACCACCTCCGCCGTGACCAGTTCGCCCGGCAGGAGCGTCGGCACTCCCGGCGGGTAGCCGGCGATCGCCTCCGTCGAGATGCGGCCGACCGCGTGCTTGACGGCGACCGCCTCGCTGCGGCCCAGGAAGGCGGCGCGCGGCGCAACCACCGGCTCCGCAGCGGGCTCAGCCGGGGGCTTGGTGAGGACGCTGTGGTCCGCTGCTGGTCCCGCTGGACCAGCAGCGGGAGCGACGCGCCGCAGGCTCTCTGCCAGATCGTGGGCGACGCGATCCAGTGGCTCGACCGGCTGGCCGATGCCGAGCACCAGCACCACCGTGGCGTGAGTGGCGAGTTCGAGGTGGATGTCGTAGGAGGCGCGCAGCGCGGCGGCAACCTGATAGCCCGTGCGTCCCGTGCCGCGGACGTCGATCACGATCCGCAGCGGATCCCAGCCCGCGATCCCCGGCCGCCCGACCAACTGTTCGCCGACGAGCGCGCAGCCCGGGATCTGCTGGATCGCCGCCCGCGCCCTGGCGGCCGCGCGGATGGTGCGGTCCAGTAGCAGCTCACCGTGGACAGCCAGCTGCCGGCGGGCCGCGTCCAGCGACGCCATCAGCAGGGAGCTGGGGCTGGTCGAGCGCACCAGCCTGATCGCGCGGGCTATCGCCTGTACGTCGACGCGGTCACCGTGCCCCACCAGCAGCATCGCCGACTGCGTCAGGCTGCCGACGATCTTGTGGGTGGAGGCCAGCATCGCGTCGGCGCCGAGCGCCAGCGCTGAGGGCGGCAGCGCCGCATGAAAGCCAAAGTGGGCTCCCCAGGCGCTGTCGACCACCAGCGGTACGCCGGCGCGGTGGGCGACCTCCGCGCAGCCTTCCACGTCCGCGGCCATGCCGTAGTAGGTGGGCGAGACGATGAACGCCGCGGCATAGGGCCCTCCCTGCGCCAGCGCGGCCTCCAGCGCCTCCGGCGTCACACCGTGGGCCATGCCGAGCTCCGGGTCATATTCGGGTGCCACGAAGCGCGGCAGGCCGCCCGAGAGCACCAGCCCGTCGATCATGCTCGCGTGCGAGTTGCGCTGCAGCAGCACATGGCTGCCGTCGCCGGCCAGCGCCAGGCAGAGCGCGTGGTTTCCCTGGGTGGCGCCGTTGGTCAAAAACCAGCAGCGCGCGGCGCCGTAGGCTTCCGCTGCCAGCCGCTCGGCCCGCTCGTACGGGGTTGGTGATGGGCCCACGTCGATGCCATCTATGTCCTGCGGCACGTCGAGCAGCAGCGCGGCCGACCCGAGCGCGCTGCGCAGGAGA
>JAJYHG010000034.1:0-3667 GCA_021784895.1 Actinomycetes bacterium | reverse complement strand
CGGGTCAGCGCCCCCGCCACCCTTGTGCCCGGGCACGTGGAAGCGGGTCGAGCCGCGAAAGCCAAAGGCGGTCACGGCCTCCAGGTAAGGTGCGGTCGGCTGCTCCGCCGCGGCGGCATCTGTGTGGCGCGTCTCAGGAGGCATTGGCCGCCCGCAGCAGGTAGGCACGGACGAACCCGTCCAGGTCGCCGTCGAGCACCCGGTTCACGTCCCCCATCTCGTGGTCGGTGCGGTGGTCCTTGACCAGCGTGTAGGGGTGCAGCACGTAGGAGCGGATCTGTGAGCCGAAGTTGACGTCCTGGGCGGCCCCCTTCTCGCGCGCGATCTCCTCCAAGCGCTCGCGCTCGGCGCGCTCCGCCAGCTTGGAACGCAGCATGGCCATCGCCTCGGCCCGGTTGGAGGACTGCGAGCGCTCGTTCTGGCACTGGACGACGATCCCCGTCGGGCGGTGCGTGATCCGCACCGCTGAGTCGGTCTTGTTAACGTGCTGGCCTCCGGCCCCGCTGGCGCGGTAGGTGTCGACCTGGAGGTCGTCCTCGTCGATCTCGATCTCCCCCACGTCATCGACCGCAGGCGAGACCTCGACGCCCGCAAAGCTGGTCTGGCGGCGGTTGGCGGAGTCAAACGGGCTCAGCCGCACCAGGCGGTGCACGCCCTTCTCCGACCCGTAGAGGCCGTACGCGTTCTCGCCCTTGACCAGGAACGTGGCCGATTTGATCCCGGCCTCCTCTCCGGGAGAGACCTCCAGGAGCTCGACCGTGAAGCCGCGGCGCTGGGCCCAGCGCATCTCCATCCGCAGCACCATCTCGGCCCAGTCCTGCGCGTCGGTCCCGCCGGCACCGGCGTTGACGGTCACAAAGGCGTCCCCGGCGTCGTAGCGGCCGGCGAACAGCCGCTGCTCCTCCAGCTCCTGCAGCCGCGCCTCGACCTCAGACACGTGCTCGTCCACCTCGCCGTCAAGCGAGGGGTCATCCTCGGCGAGCTCGGCAAGCGCACCCAAGTCGTCCACATCCCGGGCCAGCGCCTGGAACGCCTGCAGCCGCCGCGACCCGCGAGCGTGCTCAGCGCTGATCTTGGCGGCGCGCTCCTGGTCGTCCCAGAAGCCCGGCTCGCCCATTTCCCGTTCGAGCACCGCCACGCGCTCGCCCAGCGTGGCCGGGTCAAAGATAGTCCGTGAGCAGCTTCAGCTGCTCACGGACGGCCGCCAGGCGATGCGAGAGTGGCTCTGAGGGGGCGCTGGCCATGCCTGCGCAACCGTAGCAGCCGTCGTAGAGTCATGGCCATGACCGATCTCAATCAGGAGGGCGTGCGCGAGCTGCTCAGCGCCCCGAACCACGCCGTGATCAGCACCATCAACCGCGATGGCTCGGTCCACTCGACCGTCGTCTGGATCGATCACGTGGATGGAGTGCTCGCCGTCAACAGCGCGACCGGCCGGCGCTGGCCAGCCAACCTCGATCGTGATCCACGCCTCACCGTGATCGTGACCGACCAGCAGAACCCGTACCGCTTCGCCGAGATCCGCGGCACGGCCGAGGGCACGCTGGAGGGCGCACTCGAGCACATTCACGCGCTGGCACGCAAGTACACGGGCGCCGAGTTCACCGGCCTCACGCCGGGGGCGCAGCGCAAGAAGTTCGTGATCACTCCCGAGCGGGTTCGCTACGTCAACCAGTAGCGCGAGTCGCGCGGCGGCGCGTCGCCAGATCCGATGGCTTGAGGTACACGGCGTAGAAGTCGCGGATGTCCGGGGTGAGGTAGCGCTCGGGCGACTGCGCCATCCCGGGCAGCAGGTTCGCAGCGCCGACCGCTCCCGGCCCGGTGTAGGTGATGAAGCTCGGCCACTCGTAGTTGATGTCCATCTCCATCGCCCGGACGGCGCCCGCGTGGATCATGATCTGGGCGAGCGAGCCGACCGTCTGGTAGTTGGCGGCCGCGTAGATGATGTCGCCGTGCTTGTCGATCCCCACGGCCGAGCGCCACACCTGGACGGCGTTACCGAGCGTCGCGCCCCACTGCGGCCCGTTGCTGAGATTGGGGTTGGGCTGACCGTTGTTGACGATCAGCGGCAGGTTCTGGCGCGCGTAGAGAACGTTTGGGCCAGCGACCGGGCCGCTGTGCCAGGCGATCACGTTGACCTTGCCGTTGGTGTACTTCACAAAGGTCGCGTCGCCTCGCTTCAGGGGCGCGTAGGTGTGCCGGTTCACAACCACGCCCCCACCCGAGTCGACCAGTTTGAAGCCGCTGTTGAACGTCGCCAGCAGCTTGTAGCGCAGGTTTGTCGGGACCATCTCGGGCCCACGCGACGGGAGGTTGACGCTCGGCTCCTGGATGCCCGGGTAGTAGTTGATGTCCACCGCGCCGGTGTTGATCCAGGCAACGCCGGCGACCATCTGCGGGTAGGCCGGGTCGCTGCGGTAGCTGGTGATCAGCACCGGCGGGTACTTCAGCCCTGGCTCCTTGAAGGGCGCGAGCCACTGTCCCTCTCCGGGCAGCGCCGGCTTGATCAGCGGCTTGATCGGCGGCGGCTGGTAGGCGGCCGCCGCGGCCGCCGATACGCCGCTGCCACGGCCCGTGCGCGAGCCGCGCTTCCCGGCGGCGAGCGTGCGACCTGATTGCTTTGGCAATGCCTTCAGCGCCTTGCCGCCCTTGCTGGGTGCCGTCAGCGTGTAATAGAAGTTCTCGACCGACAGGACGAAACCATTGGCGCCGTTGTTCTTTACCCATTCGACCGCCCGGATCGGGACTGAGATGCTCGAGGGGGCCAGGAACACCGAGGAGACGAAGCTCACGAACACCAGAAACAGCGAGAGCGTCGCCGTGAGCCGGATCACCCGTCCGGCGCGCGGGCGGGTGGCCGACCGCGCCGACCGGGAGCGGGCCGACCGCGAGCGCTGCGTCACCCGCCCGCGCGGCGAGACGGTCACGCGATCATCGAACTCGAACATCCACGTCCAAGTGTGCTCGTGATCGGTGGGCGCACAATAAAGAGGCCGTTAGAAGCTTCTCACGTCCCTGAGCCGACGCCGGGGCGGCGCATACTCTGGAACAATGCGCGAACAATGCTCGTCGTTGCAGGGGATCGTCACCTGGCAGACGATCCGGATCGGAGGTAACCGTGGCACTTAGCCGGAATTCGACCGAGATCGGCCTGTCGGTGGTTCTCACGCTCGTGATCGTACTTCTCTCACCCGGCTACGTCGTCACCGGCGTGGTCGCGGTTGTGGTACTGGTCGTGAGCGCTCTCAGGCTACGGCGCAATCGCGACCTGCGGCGGCGGCGGCTGCGGTGACTGCCTCGCCGGCGACTGCCCCTGCCGACGCGCCCGACGCGCCCGACGCGCCCGCGCACGCATCCCGCGCCGCTGGTGGCACCACTGGGGCCGCGCAGCCCACCGGCGCGGGCGACGGCCGCGGGCTGCTGGTCGTCGACCTGGACCGCGACCTGCTGCCCAGCGACCTGCTGCACGAGGCGGTCAGCTCGCTGGTGCTCTCGCGGCCGCGTTTCGCCCTGCGGGCACTGCTCCGTGACGGGACCTCGGCAACCAGGCTCGCGGCCACGGTCGCGCCGCAGGCCGGTGTCGACGTAACCACGCTGCCCTATGACGGCGAGCTGCTACGCAGTCTGCATGAACGGCGTGACCGCGGCGAGGAGGTGGTGCTGACGG
>JAJYHG010000046.1 GCA_021784895.1 Actinomycetes bacterium | reverse complement strand
CTGATGGCGATCGGGACGCTCGTCAGCCGCCTTGAAGCCGAGGCGGCGGACGCCCGCGGCGCCTTCTCGCAGCGCTTTGAGGCGTTTGCGTCCGAGGCGCAGTGCAAGCTCGTGTCGAAACTGTTCACGGACACAGAAGAGACGACCGATGGCTAAGCCCAAGCGCGACACCAGGGTCATCGCGACCTACAACATCAAGGGCGGCGTGGGGAAGACCTCCGCCGCCGTCAACCTCGCCCACCTGGCCGCCCAGGCCGGGCACGCGACGCTGCTGTGGGACCTCGACCCGCAGGCGGCCAGCACCTACCTATTCCGGGTGCGCCCGAAGGTCGAGGGCGGCGGGCGCGGCCTGCTGCGCAAGCGCAGCCACGCCGCCGACCACATCAAGGCGACCGACCACGACCGGCTCGATCTGCTGCCGGCCGACTTCTCCTACCGCCACCTGGACCTGGCGCTCGACCAGTTCAAGAAGCCTGCGGCCCGCTTGCGCAAGGTTCTGGCGCCGCTGCGGGCCGACTACGACTACATCTTCATCGACTGCCCGCCCAGCATCTCCCTGGTCTCAGAGGCCGTGTTCGAGGCCTCCGACGCATTGCTCGTGCCGGTGATCCCGGCGACGCTCTCCTCGCGCGCCTACGAGCAGCTCGAGGAGCTGGCCCGCTCGGGCAAGGTGGGCCGCCGGGGCTCCACCGCGATCCTCGCCTTCTTCTCGATGGCCGACGTGAGCCGGCCGCTGCACCTGCAGATGATGGAGCGGCTGCGTGGCGTCGAGCAGCTGACCGTGCTGGGCGTCGCGATCCCGACCGCCGACGAGGTCGAGCTGATGGGGGAGGAGCGCAACCCGGTCACGGTGTTCGCGCCCGCGAGCGCGGCCGCGGTCGCCTATACGGCACTGTGGGCGGAGGTGGAGCGGCGGTTGCACCCGGATACAGCTGGACCCGGCGCGTGAGGACCGCGCTCGCGTCGTGGCATCCGGCTCAGACGGTGGCTGGGCGGCCCGCCACAGGGCATCGCTGCTCGCGCTGGTGCTGGTCGTGGTCGTCGTGGGACTGGCGCTGGTGGCCGGCCGGCGCAAGCCGCCCGTAGCCAGCGGGCGCGGGGCGCCTGCAGCCAGGCTGGCCGTCGCCTTCGGTGCCAGCGTAGAGCAGTTCGGTGCCGGCGCCCAGCTCGCGCTCACCAACGGCTGGGTCCTGACCAGCGGGACCCGCGTGCTGGCCGTGTACGCGGGCAGCGAGCGCAACGACCGCGGCAACGGGCTGATCGTGATCCTGCGCCGCTCGCGCGCGGGTACCCGGCGGCTCGCTGAGCGGGTGCTGCGCGGCACCGGCCCGGTCACACTGCTGCGGCCGAGCCCGCCGCCGGACCTGGCGGCGGCTCTGCGGGCGACGCTGGACTTCCTTGCCGCCAGCGGCGCTGCCGGCACCCTCGACCTGCGCACCGACGCGGTCTCGCTCGCTCATTGAGTCGGTGCCCAGCCGGCCGCGGCCAAACCGGCGCCCGCTCAGCGGGCCGCGAGCCGCGCCGGGCGCAGCGACTGCGGCACCGGCTCGTCACTGCCAGCGACGATCGCGTCGGCCAGCAGCCGCCCTGAGGCGAGGCCGAGCGACATGCCGCGCCCACCGTGGCCGGAGGCGATCCAGAGGTGCTCCTGGCCGGGCACCAGCCCGATCAGCGGGCGGTTGTCAAAGGACTTTGGCCGCGCGCACACCAGGGTGCCGTGGACGCGCGCGTGCGCGAGCGCCGGCACGAAGCGCACGCCGCCTGCGAGCAGGCGCGGCGCCCAGTCCTCACCGCGTGGCTCATCGCCGTCCAGCAGGGTCGATCCGACCGCCAGCCAGCTGGGGCTGTCGAGCAGCGTGAACGGCGAGACGTGCTCGATCCTGCCGGCCGTCAGCCCGCGGCTGACCGTCCCCTCGATGATCGCGTGGCGGGGGCGCCGTGGCAGATCGACCAGCACGATCACGCCCCACAGCGGCGCGACGGCGCCGTCTGCCAGCAGCCCGGCCAGCACCTCACCGCTCCACGCCCCCGCTGCCACGACCACCTCACCGTGGTTGCGCCGCAGCTCCGTGAGCCTGACCGGCTCGCCCAGCACAAAGCGCGCGCCCGCGGCGCGCGCCCGTTCCGCCACCGCCTGGGTGACCTCCAGCGGGCTGATCGGGTAGCCGGTTCTAAGCAGGCAGCCCCAGAAGCCGTCCGCCAGCAGCGGCTCCGCCCTCCGGGTGGCGTCCGGGTCGAGCACCACCGGGTCCAGCTGCTCGAAGCGGGCGTAGTGGCCGGCCAGTGTGCGTGCCTCCTCCTCGCCGGAGGCCAGGAGCAGCGCGCCCACCGGCTCGCTGGGCATCGCCGCGCCGAGCAGGTCTGAGAGCAGCGCGACGCTCTCGTCAAACAGGCCCGTGGTGGCGGCGTCATAGGTGTGCTCGACCAGGCCGTTGTTGCGGCCCGAGGCTCCGGCGCCGACGCCCGCCGGGTCGATCACGGTCACCGGCACACCGCGCTGCGCGAGGAACCAGGCAGCCGAGCAGCCCACGATTCCCGCGCCGATGATCGCAACGTCGTCTGCCATCAGCGATCGAGACTACGCTAGGGAGCGTGTCCACCGCTTCACCAGCCAGCTTTGACCCGAGCGCGATCAGCGCCTTCCAGTTCACCTACCACAGCCTCGCGCCCGACGGGGTCGTGCGGCTCGGCTACGCGCTCGATGACATCGAGTTCGAGGAGACCATCACCCTGCCCGCGCCGGCGGTGCATTCGCCGGCCACGCCCGGCCTGCTCGAGCTGCTGCACTGGGTCGCGGGGGTCAGCTACTACAAGGCCGCGATCCCGCAGCACATGGTCTGTGAGAGCGGGGCGCCGCCGGCTGGCGCCGAGCGCCTGCTCTCGGCGCTCTACTCCGAGGGCCTGGGTGAGTTTGCTGTGGTGAACGGCCTGCGCCAGCTGCCGCACCCGCAGTTCCCGCGCGGTGACGAGGTTTCAGTCACAGACGCAGCGCCGCATCCGCCGCGATCGCTGCTGGTGCCGGTCGGCGGCGGCAAGGACTCGGCCGTGGCGATCGAGATCGCGCGCGCAAGCGGCCTGCCGGTGACGCTCTTCTCGGTCGGCGACGCGCCTCCGGTCACGGCCACGGCTGCGGTGGCGGCACTGCCCCACCACATCGCCCAGCGCGCCATCGACCCGGCGCTGCTGGAGCTCAACGAGCGCGGCGCGCTCAACGGCCACGTGCCGGTGACGGCGATCATCAGCTGCGTGGCGCTGTTGGTTGCCGCGACCCAGGGCATCGACGTGGTGTTGATGGCCAATGAGCGCAGCGCCTCGGCTGCAAACCTCCGCTACCACGGCCTGGAGGTCAACCACCAGTTCTCAAAGAGCCGCCGCGCCGAGCGGCTGCTGGCGGCGGCCGCCGCCGAGATCGCGGGCGCCCCCCGCATCCTCTCGGTCCTGCGGCCGGCCTCGGAGCTCGCCATTGCCCGCGCCTTCGCGGGGATGACGCCGTATCACCAGGCGTTCACCAGCTGCAACCGCGTGTTCGCGCTCGACCCCACAAGGCGCCTGCAATCCTGGTGCTGCGACTGCGACAAATGCCGTTTCGTCTACCTGATCCTGGCGCCGTTCATGAGTCCCGCGCAGCTGCACGCGATCTTCGCTGCCGACCTGCTCGCTGACCCCGCCCAGTACGACGGCTTTGTGCGGCTTGCAAGCACCGACGCCGCCAAGCCCTTTGAGTGCGTCGGTGAGGCCGGCGAGTCGCGCGCCGCGGTCAGCCTGCTCGCGCAGCACCCGCAGTGGCGCGAGCACGCAAACGTCAGGCGCCTCGCTGCCGAGCTGCTCGCCCGCCAGCCCGTGGGCGAGCAGGAGATAGCCTCATACCTCGCGCTCTCAGATGACCACGACATCCCCCAGCCACTGCTCGCGGCCGTAGGTGAAGTTCTCGGAGCTTGACGGCCGCCGGATCGTGCTCTGGGGGCTCGGCCGTGAGACGCGGGCGCTGCGCGCAGAGCTTGAGCGCCGGCTGCCGTCCGCCCAGATCAGCGCCGTGATCGACGACGCCACGCCCGCGCCGCAGGCGCGTGAGGCGATCGCCTGCGCCGACGTGCTCGTGCGCTCGCCCGGCGTGTCGGTCTACAAGCCGCTGATCCAGGAGGCGCTCGCGGCCGGCAGGACCGTGACCACCGCCACCGCGCTATGGCTGGCGCAGCGCGGTGGCGTGCACGTGATCGGCGTCACCGGCACCAAGGGCAAGAGCACCACCGCCACGGTGGTTGCGCACCTCCTCTCGCAGCTGACCGCCACCGAGCTGGCCGGCAACATCGGCCGGCCGGTGATCGAGCTGCTGGACACGCCCGCCGACACCTGGGTCGTGTGCGAGCTCTCGAGCTACCAGATCACCGACCTGACCGTCGGCCCCGAGGTGGCGCTGCTGACGAACCTCTCGCGCGAGCACACTGACTGGCATGGCAGCGAGGAGCGCTACCGTGCCGACAAGCTGCGGTTGTTTGACCTTCCGGGGGTCCGCGCCGTGGTTCGCCCGCTTGGCGACCGCGGCGGCTGGCAGCCGGTCGTGGCGCCCGACCAGATCCCGCTGCGCGGCCGCCACAACGCCGAGAACGTGGCCGCGGCCGTGGCGGCGATCCGCGCCGCCGGCTTCGAGCCGCCGCTGCTGCCGCAGGCGCTGGCGGGCCTGCAGCCGCTGCCCCACCGCCTGCAGACCGTGCACAGCGACGCGCGCGGCGTCGAATGGGTCAACGACAGCATCTCGACCACGCCCGAGTCCGCGATCGCGGCGGTCGAATCCTTCCCCGGGCGACCGCTGGTGTTGATCGCTGGCGGCAGCGAGCGCGAGCAGGACTACGCCCGCCTCGGCGCCGTGCTCGCCGCGCGGGCGGCGCAGACGCGCCTGGTCCTGCTGCCCGACACGGGTGAGCGGATCGCCGCCGCCGCCGCGTCCCAGGGTTTCGGCCGGGGCCGCATGTCGACAGCGGGAGACATGCGGCAGGCAACACGTGTGGCCAGGATGCTTGCGGCGCCGGGCGGGGTGGTGCTCCTCTCACCCGCGGCACCGAGCTTCAACGCCTACGCCAACTTCGAGGAGCGCGGCGATGAGTTCGCCGCGTTAGCCTTGCACGAGTGAGCACTCAGACCGCCAGCTACCTCGCCGAGCCCGCCGACGTGCACCGGGTGCTGCTGCTCTACAGCGGCGGCCTGGACACCAGCGTGATGCTCAAGTGGATCCAGGACAACTACCAGGCGGAGGTGGTGGCGCTGACCGTCAACCTCGGCCAGCCGGGCGAGGACTATGACGTTGTCCGCGGCAAGGCGCTCGCGCTCGGCGCGCGCGAGGCGTTCGTGGCCGACGCGCGCGAGGAATTCGCGCGTGAGTACGTCGTGCCGGCGATCCGCGCCAACGCGATCTACGGCCTCGGCTACCCGCTGTTCACCGCGCTCGGACGGCCGCTGATCGCCAAGCTCGCGGTCCAGTACGCGCGCCAGACCGGCTGCGACACGGTCGCCCACGGGTGCACCGGCAAGGGCAACGACCAGGTGCGGATCGAGTCGACGGTCGCGACCCTGGCGCCGGAGCTGAAGGTGATCGCGCCGGTGCGCTCCTGGAAGATGGGCCGTGACGAGGAGGCCGCCTACGCGCGCGAGCACGGGATCCCGGTCAAGGGCGGGGCGGAGGTGGCGCCGTACTCGATCGACGACAACCTCTGGGGGCGATCCAGCGAGGGCCGCTGGATCGAGGACCTGTCGGTGCCACCGCAGGATGACGTCTTTCAGCTGGTCACGCGGCCCGAGCAGGCGCCCGATGTGGCCGAGGTGCTTGAGATCGACTTCGAGGCGGGGGTGCCGGTGGCGGTGGACGGCGAGCGCCTGGGGCTGGTGGAGCTGCTCGAGCGCCTCGCGGCGGCCGGCATGCGCCACGGGGTCGGGATCGTCGACCACATCGAGGACCGGGTGGTGGGCTTGAAGGTGCGAGACATCTACGAGGTGCCGGCGGCCGCGATCCTGCTGCCCGCGCACGCCGAGCTCGAGCGGCTGGTCGGCACCATCCACCAGAACCAGTTCAAGGCGATGCTCGACCAGAAGTGGGCCTACCTGGTGTATGCGGGCCTCTGGTGGGAGCCACTGCGGACCGACCTCGACGCCTACATGCTGGCCGCCAACGCGCAGGTGACCGGGCGGATCGGTGTGAAACTGTTCAAGGGCTCGGCGCGGGTGGTGACGCGCGAGTCGCCCTACGCCGTCTATGACGCGCAGCTTGCGAGCTTCTCGCAGTCCGGCGGGCTCTTCAGCCAGGAGGCCGCTCCCGGCTTCATCGAGCTGTGGTCGCTGCAGTCGCGGCTGGCCTGGCAGCTGCGCAACCGCGAATGAGCCCGCTGTTCCGCCGGCGCCGGCGGGCGCCGGCCGCGCCGGCCCCGTCCGCCCCTCTGCAGCAGTCCCAGCCCGAGCCTGAAGCAGGCGAGCCCGAGCCCGCCGCCGAAGCCGAAGCCGAAGCGGATATGGCCGGCGAGATCTCGCTCGCGCGGCTGGACCAGGCGCTCAAGCGCCTGCGCGAGCAGAACCCCGCGCGCGAGGACGGCCAGGGGGATAGCGAGGGCGTAGGTCACGGTTAGGGTTCACGATTCGC
>JAJYHG010000214.1 GCA_021784895.1 Actinomycetes bacterium | reverse complement strand
CGGCATAAGGACCTGCAGGCGGGGGTCGAGCTGCTTGGCGCCGGCGGACCGGAGGGGACCGCGGAAGCACTGACGCTCCTGTGTGACGCGCTCGAGGCGGCCGGACTCGAACGCTTCCGGGTTGGTCTGGGTGATGTCACGCTCTACCCGTCGCTGCTGGCGGCGCTGGGTGTGGAGCGTGAGTCACGGGCGACGATCCTCAGAGAGCTCGTGACCGGTGACTTCGTCGGCGTGGGGCGCGAGCTGACGCGGCTTGCGCTGCGCGGGCCCGACGCGGATCTGCTGCTGCGGGTGACCCGGATGCGCGGCGGCCCGGAGCTGCTCGATGGCCTCGAGGGCCCGTTGCGGGAGGCCGGTACCGGCATGCGCGCCCTGCTGGGCCTGCTGGAGCCGCGGACTGCCGCCCGGCTGATCTTCGACTTCGGCCTGATTCACAGCCTCGACTACTACACGGGAGCGATCTTTCAGGTCTACGACCCCGCCTACGGGATGCCGCTCGGTAATGGCGGCCGCTACGACGACCTGCTCGGCGACTACGGCCGCCCGCTTCCGGCTGTCGGCTTCGCGCTGGACGTCGAGCGTGTGCACATCGCCCTGCGAGCCGAGGAGCGAAGCCGTGAGTGACTCGCTGGCCGCGCTTGGCCTGCGCCTGGCGGTCCCCCGGGGGGCGCTGTTTGAAGAGACGCTTGACCTGCTGGACCGTGTCGGGATCGACACCCGTGCGGTGCGCGACAACGACCGCAGGCTGCTGTTCGAGGACGCGGGCATCATCACGATGCGGCCGTCTGACGTCCCGACCTACGTCGAGGCGGGTGCGGCCGACCTGGGGATCACCGGCAAGGACGTGCTGATGGAGCAGTCTGAGCGGTCGCTGTATGAGCTCGCAGACCTCGGCTACGGCGCCTGCCGGATGGTGGTCGCCTCCACGGAGGGCGAGGACCCCGCCGCCGACGCGCTCAGGCGCCTGGGCGTCGTCAGGATCGCCACCAAGTACCCCCGGATCGCCACCCGGCACTTCCTTGCCACCGGCCGCCAGGCCGAGATCGTCGAAATCAAGGGATCGGTGGAGCTCGCGCCGCTGACGGGACTGGTCGACGCGATCGTCGACCTCACGGCCACGGGCACAACTCTGCGTGAGAACCGGCTCGTGGTCAGGGAGGAGATCGCACGCTCAACCGCTCGCCTGATCGCAAACCCGGTGGCAGACAAGCTCAAGGCGGCGGCGATCGACGCGCTCACCTCGAGGATCGCGGGCTGATGCTGGCAGCGATCATCGAGGCCTCGGGCGAGCCGGCGCAGGTAGCCGGTGAGCTGCGCCGGCTCGTGCCGGACGGAGGCTCGGTCGCCGCTGCGGTGGCGGCGATCATCGCCGAGGTGCAGGCCGCAGGTGACGCTGCTGTGCGGCGCTACACCGAGCTGCACGACACCGGTGGCCGCCCCGCGCTCGCGCTGCGCGTCAGCGAGCACGAGCTGCAGCGCGCCCGGGAGAGGATGGACCCGGCCGTGGCCGCGGCGATCGAGCTGGCGCTTGACAACGTCGGACGAGTCGCCCGCGCGTCGGTCCACGCCGACGCCACCGTCGACTTCGGCGCCCACAGCGTCACTGTGCGTGAGACCCCGGTCGCACGCGCGGCCGTGTACGTCCCCGGCGGCCGGGCGCCGTATCCGAGCACGGTCGTGATGGGCGTCGCCGCCGCTCGCGCCGCCGGCGTCGAGAACGTCGTCGTCTGCTCGCCGCCCGGTGCCGGGGGTGACGTGCATCCGGCCATCCTCGGCGCGTGCGCGCTGGCGCAGGCAAGCGCGGTCTATCGCATGGGCGGCGCTCAGGCGATCGCTGCGCTGGCGCACGGGACCGGTAGCGTCGAGGCGGTCGACGTCGTGGTGGGGCCGGGCAACCTCTACGTCCAGGAGGCCAAGCGCCAGCTCTCGGGGCGGATCGGGATCGACTCCTTTGCCGGGCCGAGCGACCTGCTCGCGATCGCCGATGCCTCATACCCGCTCGAGCCGCTGGCGCTCGATTTGATCGCGCAGGCGGAGCACGGGCAGGGCACGGCGGTGGTCGCGCTCAGCACCGACGGCGACCTGCTCGAGCGTCTCTGCGGCCGGCTCGCTGCTGAGCTGCCCGACACCCGGGCGATCTGCAGGCTCGTGCAGGTGCCGTCGCACGACTACGCGCTCGAGCTCGCCGAGGCATTCGCACCCGAGCACCTCGAGTTGCTCGGCCCGCTGGCCGAGCAACTGGCCCCACGTGTGACCCGCGCCGGCTGCGTCTTCATCGGGACGGGGACCGCGTTTGGTGACTACATCGCGGGCTCCAACCACACGCTGCCCACCGGCGGCGCCGCGCGCTTCGCCTCCTCGCTCGGACCGCAACACTTCCGCCGCACCTTCACGGAAGTGCGGATCAATGACGCCACCAGGCTGGCCCGCGCCGCCGCGCCACTGGCCCGGGCTGAGGGCTTTGAGTTCCACGCCCGGTCGATGGAGGTCAGAATCGGCGACAATCAGTGGCGATGACGCGCACGGCGACAATCGACCGCACGACCGCTGAGACCAAGGTTCACGTCAGGCTGACGCTCGACGGCAGCGGCGCTGGCGCGCGGAGTACAGGCGTCGGATTCCTCGATCACATGCTCGACCTGCTCGCCCGCCATGGGCGGCTGGACCTTGACGTGGACGCGGTCGGGGACCTCCAGACGGGAGCCCATCACACGGTCGAGGATGTGGGTATCTGCATCGGCCAGGCGCTTGACCTTGCACTCGCCGACCGCCGCGGGATCACCCGCTACGGCAGCGCGACGGTGCCCATGGACGAGGCTCGCGCCGTCTGCGCGATCGACATCTCCGGTCGCGGGCTGCTGGTGTTCGAGGCCGAACTGCCGCCGGGGGCGATCGGCGCCTTCGACCACGACCTGACCGAGGAGTTCCTGCGCGCGGTGGCGGCCAACGCCAAGCTCACGCTGCACGCCACCGTCCAGGCGGGTGCGAGCGCCCACCACATGATCGAGGCGGTCTTCAAGGCCTTTGCCAGAGCCCTGCGGGCCGCGGTCGCGCTCGACCCCACCGAGGGTGGCGTGCCCAGCACCAAGGGCACGCTGAGATGAGCGCGCAGGGTCGCGGGACATGAGTGGACACCCGCGGGTCGTCGTCGTTGACTACGACATGGGCAACCGCCGCTCGGTCGAGAAGGCGCTCATCCGTGTCGGCGCGCGGGCCAGTGTCAGCCGCGACCCGCGGGAGCTCAGGCGCGCCGAGGCGGTCGTGCTCCCTGGCGTGGGCGCGTTTCCGGCTGGCATGGCCAGCCTGCGGCGCTACGGCCTTGACACGGTGCTGGGAGATCTGGTGGCGGCCGGCACGCCGCTGCTCGGAATCTGCCTGGGGATGCAGCTGTTGTTCGACCGCTCCAGCGAGCTCGGGCACACAACCGCGGGGCTCGGGCTGATCGGCGGCGAGGTGCGGGCGCTGGCCGCCGCAGGGCTGCGGGTGCCGCACATCGGCTGGAACGACGTCTCACTCGAGCGCCCGTCGCGGCTCACGGCCGGGCTGCCGGCAGCTGGCGCGCCCTTCTACCACGTGCACTCGTTCATCGCCGTACCAGGTGATGAGCACGACATCATCGGCACCGCCGAATACGGCGAGCGGTTCGCCGCGATCGTCGCGCGCGGCTGCGTCTACGGGACCCAGTTTCACCCCGAGAAGTCATCCCGGCACGGGCTCGCGCTGCTGGCGGCCTTTGTCAGCCTGGCCGAAGACCGGTCGCCGATTGCAGCAGCGGCATGATCCTGCTGCCGGCGATCGACATTCTCGACGGCCAGGCCGTGCGGCTGGCGCGCGGCGACTTTGCCAAGCGCAGCGACTACGACCCAGACCCCCTGGAGGCCGCCCGGCGCTGGGTCGCCGATGGCGCCCAGGCGCTGCACGTGGTCGACCTGGACGGCGCCCGCAGCGGGCAGCCAGTGAACCTGGCCCAGGTCGAGCGGATTGCGCGCGCCGTGACCGTGCCGCTGCAGGTCGGCGGCGGACTGCGCACGCTCGCATCGCTGCGGTCTGTGCGCGAAAGCGGAGCCGCAAGCATGATCATCGGCACGGCAGCCTTCCGCGACCCCGACTTCCTCGCCGCCGCGGCCGAGAGCTTCGGCCCGCAGCTGATCGTGTCAGTGGATGTCCGGGCGGGGCGCGTGGCCGCGGGCGGCTGGCTCGAGGACACCTCGCTGAGCGCCTCCGAGGCGCTGCGCAGCCTTCAGGCAGCGGGGATCAGCCGCTTTGTCTATTCGAGCATCGAGCGCGACGGGATGCTCAGCGGGCCCGACATCGACGGCGCCACTGCGTTCGCCGCTGAGCTGAGCGGCAGCTTCACCTACTCCGGCGGCATCGGTGGGCTCGCTGACCTGGTGGCGCTGGCCGGTATGGGCGAGCCGAAGCTCCAGGGCGTCATCGCCGGCAAGGCGATCTACGAGCGGCGCTTCAGCGTCGGCGAGGCACAGGCCCTGCTGGACACGCTTGCTGGTGGCTGCTGATGCACTACAAGCGCGTCATTCCCTGTCTGGACGTCGATCGCGGGCGGGTCGTGAAGGGCACTGCCTTCGTCGACCTGCGCGACGCCGGTGATCCGGTGGAACTCGCCGCCCGCTATGACCTGGCAGGCGCCGACGAGCTCGTCTTTCTCGATATCACGGCCACCTCAGACCAGCGCGACACCGTTACCGAGCTGGCCCGGCACACAGCCGATGACGTGTTCATCCCGTTCACGATCGGGGGCGGCGTCCGCTCGCTGGCCGACGCCCAGGCGGTGCTCGACGCCGGTGCTGACAAGGTCGCGGTGAACTCGGCGGCGCTGGCCCGGCCGGAGCTCGTCGACGAGCTCGCCGGCCGCTTCGGGGCGCAGTGCGTGGTGGTCGCGATCGATGCCAAGCGCGCCGGCGGCGGTGCCCGCTGGGAGGCGTACGCGGCTGGTGGCCGCCGGCCGGCCGGCCGTGACGCCGTCGCCTGGGCGCGCGAGGCGGCGCTGCGGGGTGCAGGTGAGCTACTGCTGACGAGCATGGACCGCGACGGCACGACCGCCGGCTATGACATCGAGCTGACCGCGGCGGTCGCGGCGGCGGTCGCCGTGCCGGTGATCGCATCGGGCGGCGCCGGCACGCTCGATCACCTGGTGGAGGCGCTCGAGGCGGGAGCCGACGCGGTGCTCTGTGCCTCGATCTTCCACTTTGGCCAGCACACGGTTGCTGAGGTCAAGCGCCACCTCGCGCACGCCGGGATCGCCGTGCGCGAGGTGGCGCAGACCTAGCTGCGATCTGTGTCAGATGTACCGCTACGCGGCTTCTTCGACGTAACCGGCCGCGGCGCAAGCATCGCAGTACGCGGCGGGGGGAACACGGGGCTCGTAGCAGCCGGGCCGGCAGCAGGTGGACGACCGCTTGGGCCGTCCCCGTCCGATCCTCGCCGCTGCGGCATCTTTCAGCTCTTCACGCATGCGGTCAAGTTCGGCCGCGTGGGTGGCGCAGAAACGGCGGCCCTTGAGAGCCGGCTCCTGACAGTGACTTCCACTTCGACAACGCATAGGTGTTTAAGCTTATCATCGACGCCCGCGATTTGCAGGCTTTCTCAATCCCCCCGGGGCCGTGGGGGCCGCGGCGGGAAGCAACAAGTCAACATGGAGCAAGCGATCAAGAGCCTCGTCTGGGCCACCGACGTCGACGTGCTCGGCCCCGACCATACCGTCGCGCGCCGGGACGGCTACTGGGCGGTGCACTCGCCCAGCAACCCAACCTACTGGTGGGGAAACCTGCTTCTGTTCGACGACGCACCCGGCCCTGGAGACGGTGAGCGCTGGGCGCGCCTGTTCGCCGCCGAGTTCGCCAGGCGGCCAGAGGTGAGCCACTGCACGCTCGCCTGGGACCGCACCGACGGGGCGGCGGGCGACGCCGAGGCGGAGCTGGTGGCGCGCGGGTTCGAGCTCGAACGGTCAGCCGGGCTGATCGCAACCCCAGAACGGCTGCGGGCGCACCCGCGCGCCAGCCGCGACTGTGAGGTGCGTGCGCTCTCGCCGCTTCCGGGGCGGGACGAGGAGCTGTGGGAGCAGGTGATCGCCCTCCAGCTGTCCCAGGACGCCGGTGAGAATGACGAGCGCTACCACCTGCAGTTCCTGCGCGCCCGGCAGCGCGAGCGCAGGGCGCTGTTCGCCGCCGGCGGCCGCGGGGCATGGTACGTTGCGCTGCTCGCAGACACGGTTGTGGGCTCGCTCGGGATCGTCGTCACGGGCGCGCGGGCGCGCTATCAGACGGTCGACACTGCCGCGTCTCACCGGCGCCGCGGGGTTGCCAGCCTGCTCGTCTACGAAGCGGCGCAGGACGCGCTCGCGCGGCAGCGGATCGACCACCTGGTTATCGTCGCCGACCCCGACTACCACGCGATCGGCATCTACGAGAGCCTCGGGTTCGCGCGCGCCGAGCAGGTGGTGGGAGCGCTGCGCAAGCCGCCTGCCGCCGTGGGCGGCTGTGGTCAGCGCCTGGGCACGAACTTGTAGAGCACGTACTCGCCCATCAGGAAGATCGCGCCGCGGTCGGCCACCACGGTGGTGTAGGAGCCGTCGGGGAAGTAGAAGACGCGCTTGCCGGTGGTCGCGTTGAAGCCG
>JAJYHG010000117.1 GCA_021784895.1 Actinomycetes bacterium | reverse complement strand
GACGGTCGGCAGGGCGAGCAGGGCGCCGGTGCCCTCGCCGAGGCGTAGCTCGAGGTCGATCAGCGGCTCGAGCCGCAGGGCCGCGAGCGCGGCGCTGGCACCGGGCTCGACCGAGCGGTGGCCGGCAATCAGGTAGTCGCGCGCCCGTGGCGAGAAGGCGACCGCGGCGAGCGCGGCAGCGTTGACGCTGACACCGTCCAGCACCAGCGGCACGCGGGCGGCAGCCGCGCCGAGGATGAGACCGCAGAGGGCCGCGTGCTCGAGCCCGCCGAGTGCGGCGAGCACGCCCAGGGGGTCGCGGGGATTGGGGTCGTGCCGCGCGAGCGCGGTTTCGACGATGCCGAGCTTGTGCTGGAAGGTGTCGTCGTCGATGCCGGTGCCACGGCCGGTGATCTCCTGCGCCGGCCTGGCGGTGAAGGCGGCGATCAAGCAGGCGGCCGAAGTTGTGTTGCCGATCCCCATCTCACCGCCGACCAGCAGGTCGACGCCGTCTCGGCGCTGGAGCTCGGCGGCCAGCTCCGCGCCGATGAGCAGTGCCCGCGCGGCCTCCTCGCGGGTCAGCGCCGGGCCCTGGGAGATGTCTGCAGTGCCAGACCGCACCTTGGCGCTGCGCAGTACTGGGTGTTCCGGGAGCTCGCTGGCAACGCCGACGTCGACGACTACCACCTGCGCGCCGACCACCTCGGCGATCACGTTCGCAGCCGCCCGGCCGGCGCAGAACGCGCCGATCATCATTGCGGTCACCTCCTGCGGCCAGGGTGATATCCCCTGCGCCAGCACGCCGTGATCGCCGGCGAAGATGACAACCGCCGGGCGTTGCGGCACCGGTGGTGGACAGACCCGGGCGATAGCGGCGAGCTGGGCGCCGAGCTCCTCGACGCGGCCGAGGCTGCCCGCCGGCTTGGCCAGCGCCGCGTGCTGGGCAGCTGCCAGCTGCCCAGCAGCCATGTCTGCGGCTTCGATTGACGCCACGAGCTCCAGCACGCGCTGTTCGCTGTCTGTGTTCATTGGAGAACCTCGAACACGGTCGATGTGCGGGCATCCCAGTTGTCCCAGAGGTAGTCGTTCTCGCGGCCCTCGGCGATCACGCGCAGGGCGTAGCGAGCCTGTTCCTCATAGAACTGGCAGAAGGCGCCTGGATGCGTGGTGCCGCCGTGGAGCTCGTTTGCCTCAGCAGGGCAGGGGGCGCCACAGTAGTGCCGGATCACACAGCGAGCGCACGGGTCGATCCGCTCGACTGTCCGTGTTGTGATGGAGCTGAACGCCTCGCTGCCGAACGCGCTGTCGAGCCCGCCCTCAAAGAGGTTGCCGCCGCTGAAGCCGTCGAGGCCGATGAACTCGCTGCAGGGGAACAGGCCGCCGCGAGCGTCGACGGCGAAGAAGCAACGGCCGCCGCCACACGGTGAGATGTCGCACATCAATCGGCGGGCTGTCGGCGCGATGATCGCGAGCAGGATGTTGGCGAAGTTTGCGACCACGAGCTTGCGGCCGGTCTGTGCATACAGCTCAGCGCTGCGATCCAGCGCGCGAAGGTAGGCGGCAGACAGTTCGTGGTCGGCCGGCTTCACCGCCGCCCCACCGCTCAGCGTGCAGCGCACCGGGTTGAGCATGCAGGTCGGCACCTCGAGCCCGTGGAAAAAAGTGACGAGCTCGCTGAGGTGCCTCAGATTGGCGGTGGTCGCGGTGCAGATGACGGAGTGGTTGTCATAGCCGCGCAGAGCTTCCAGCACCTCGACCACGCGCCGGTGGACACCGCGGCCGCCATGCGTGCGCCGGGTGCGATCCGAGATCCCGGCGAGGTGACCATCGAGCGACAGGCCCAGGCTTATACGGCGGGAGGTGAGGAACTCGATCGCGCGCGCGTTGAGCACCGTGCCGTTGGTCTGCACGCCGAAGGTGAAGTCCTCTGCGTAGTGATCGATTGCGGCAAAGACCGCCCGGCGGTTCAGCAACGGCTCGGCCCCGTGAAAGATCACCTGCGGCCGCTCACCCGCAGGCAGCGTGCGGGCAAAGAACTCCCGCAGGATCTCCAGCGCGTCAAACAGCTGCGTCTGCGACATGTGCGCGCCGCGGAGGCGCGTCCGCTCGGGCAGATAGCAGTACGTGCAGTTGAGGTTGCAGCGCTCGGTTGGGTTGAAGTACACCGCAGACGGCGCCAGCCCGAACCGCAACGTCTGCAGCTCGGCTTGGAAGTCCGCGTGGCGGGCGCTGACCTGCGCCAGAAAGCTCTCGTCTGAGAGGGTTTCAGTCAGCTGGCGCGTGGGGACGAGCGACCAGAACGCGGTGTCCGGCTCGATCACGGCCGTGTAATCCGGATGGCCGATGTCCCAGGGAACCAGAGAAGGACCGGGACCGCCGTCGGCAAGGGTGCTCTGCATGGGTATCACTCCGTTTTGAGGTAACGCGGGAGGGCCGCTCGCGCGGCCGGGCGCGGCCGCGCAGGGCCGGGCCCGGCCGCGTCGGCCCCTCCCGCCAGGGCGGCTTACTTGGCGCTCGCCAGCAGCACGTAGTGCGCGAGGCCAACGCCGTCCGGCGCACAGGCCTTGCGGTAGGCGATCACGCGCGGCTGTTGCTCAGGCGAGACAGGGGCCGGGCTGACGCTCCGCCGCTCTGGGCCGGCGGTCGCAACACCCTCTGCGGCGTGGCTTGGACGCTCAACGGATGACAGTTCAGTTTGTGGCATGACAGGCTCCCGCTATCGTCGCCGTCGTTCCACCGACGGCTCGAGTGATGTCAGCGAGGCCGGTCTCCTGGCTCCGGATCATTGCCGTACCCGCCTTCCCAGGCACATCGCCCAGTGGCACCTTGGATACAGGCTCCCCGTTCACAGTGGCGGGCCCGCGCCGGAATCACACCGGCTTCCCGATTCTTCCCCCGGAGGGGCACCTCGCTGTTATTCGGCGGCCATCATACCGGGTTGGAACCCCTTGCGGGGGTGGCCGTTCGCGCGGCCCGGTGGTGGATCGACGCCCGCGTGCGCACGAGCAGCACCGCCAGGTCAGGGTTGTTTGGCTCCAGCGCCAGCGCCCGCCGCACGAGCACCAGCGCCTGCCGGTGGTCTCCCTCGGCGTTGGCCAGGGTCGCGGCGTCACTGAGGACCTGTACGTCGCCGGGCCAGCGCTGCAACTCGATCTGCGACCACTGCCGGGCGTGGGGGATCGCCGCGGCGATGCCGTAGCCGCTGAGCGTCACGTAGGCGTGCGCGGCGGTGGCGATCACGCCGATGTCCCAGGGCCGCAGCTCTCGCGCCAGGTTGAAGGCACGTTGCGACGCCGGCAGGTGGCCGCTCGCGGCGTCGTCGATCGCGGCCCGCAGCGCCACCTCGGCCGCCGCCGCGCAGGCCATGACCACCGTCAGCGCCACAAACGCACCCACGGCCGTGAGCCGGGCGGCGCCGCGCACCCGCGCCCAGGCCGCCGCGGCGCGATCGGCGTGGGCGCGCGCTGGCAAGCCAGCCAGCAGGGCGCCCCCGAACAGCGCCGCGAGCGGCGTCACCCCCGGCGAGGTGGGGGTGAACATGAGCGCCACGCCATAGCCACTGAGGCCCGCGAGCAGCCCGCCGAGCACCGCCGCCTCGCCGCCTGCCTCCTGTTGGCTGAGCGCCCGCCATCCACGGCTGAGCGTCAGCGCCGCCAGCGCCAACGCCATCAGCAGCAGCGGGATGCCGCCTGCTACCGCCGCCTGCAGCAGCCAGTTGTGGGGACTATCGGGCGGGTTCTGAGGGCCGATCTGGCGTTCGTATGCGACCGTGTGGTAGCGCGGGACCGCGTTCAGGTAGCCGCTTGGGCCAACGCCGAGCAGCGGGTGGTTAGCGAGCAGCTGCAGCGTCTCACGCCACAGCAATAGCCGTCCGGTGACGGTGTGAGCGGCCTCTCCCGAGCCCGCGATCAGGCGGCCACGGGTAGTGGGCAGGGCGATCGCGCCGATCGCCAGTGCCGCCGCCGCCAGACCAAAGGCGACGCGCGTCTGGCGCGAGCGGGTGATGAGCACCAGCAGCAAGACCGTCACCAGGGCGCCGAGGAGCGCGCCGCGCGAGGCCGAGCAGACGACGGTCAGCGCCGCGCCCAGTGACCCGGCTGTGAACAGCCGCCCGCGCACGCGCACGGCTGCCGCCAGCAGCGGCCCCAGCGCCAGCACAGCCCAGGCGCCCTCGTCGCTCGCGTTCCCGAGCAGCGAGCCGGGCCGCGAGACGTTGCTGGTCAGCGGCCGCAGGCCGATCGTCTCGAGCAGCGCCTCGGTGGCGATCGCAAGTGCCGCGACCGCCAGCCAGTCCAGAAACCGGCGGCTCGAGCCGCGGGCACGCCCGTGGCCAAGCAGGCGGGCTCCGCTCACGCCTGCCCCGACGTACAGCGGCAGGGCGACGAGGCCCTCATAGCGTGGCGGCAGCCCGATCAGCTGGAGCAGCGGCGCCCTGCCGCTCAGCGCGGCGAGCACCAGCACCCCGGCGCCGCCGAGCAGCAGCGCGACCGCTGCCCGTGGGAGCCGGCCGCGGGCGGGCACTGTCGCCGCGAGCGCGGTGGCGGCCGCGACCAGCGCGAGCTTGGGGAACACGAAGCGGTTGAGCGCCCCTGGCAGGAATGCCGCCCCGCTCAGCGCGAGCAGCGCGAGCGCGGCCCGCTCGCGCGCGAGCATCCGGTCCGGGCGCCGAGTCGCGGGCCTAGCGGCAGGGTGGGTCATAGGCCGCGCCCTGGACGTACTGCGACCATTCGGCGCGGGTGACCGGTGAGCCGGCCAGTGAGCAGATCCGGGAGGCGACTTGGACGGGGTGGAAGTTCCAGAACGTCATGGTGTGGGCGGTGCCGCCAGCCACCAGCGTGCGGCCGTCGGGGCTGAAGTTCACGTCGTAGACCTCGCCGGTGGCGGCGGTCAGCGTCGCCTCGAGCAGTGGCCGGCTCGGGACGGCGATGCTCCAGAGCCACACCTGTCCGTCCGTGGTCGATGCCGCCAGGATGCTGCCCTGGGGACTGATGGCCACCTGGTAGACGGTGCTGGTTGGCCCAGTCAGGCGCGCCAGCAGCCGCGGCGCCGACGGCCTGCTGACATCCCACAGCCGCACGGTGTCGTCGGCGCTGCCTGCGGCCAGCACGCGGCCGTTGGGGCTGAAGGCGACGGTGTAGGCGTAGCTCGAGAAGCCCTTCAGCCGCGCCAGCAACCGCGGTGCGTGGGGATTGGCGATGTCCCACAGCCACACCTGGTTATCGGCACAGGCGACGGCCATCAGCCGGTTGTTGGGGCTGTAGGCGATGCCGAAGACGTTGCTCGAAGTGCCCCTCTGGTCGATCGTCGGCAGCGCGACGGGGTGGGAGGGGTTGACGATATCCCACATGTGGATCCGGCCGGCGTCGTCACCCACCGACAGCAGCTGCATGTTGGGGCTGAAGTCGACCTGCTCTATGTAGGGCACAGCCCCCGTCAGCTCGCGCCCGAGCATGCGCGGATGGTGTGGTCTCGCGAGGCTGATCAGCTGGACCTTGGCGGCAGCGTCGCCCACCGCCAGCAGCTTGCCGTTGGGGCTCAGAGCACCGACCGCGGCCACGGGGCCGAAGGGACCGGGTACGTGTACGGACTCGATTCGCCTCGGACGCTCCGGGTCAGCGACGTTCCAGAGCTCCACGTCACCGCCGGGCCCGCCGCTGACGGCAGCCAGCTCGTGTGCGTTGGCGGTGTAGTCGATCGTGTAGAGGCCGCCCGGCGCCGTGTACGTGCTGGGCGGTGGGAACTGCCACAGGCGCGTGGTCCCGTTCTCGTCGACGCTGATCAGCTGGCGGTCGCTGGCGCTGAAGGCGATACCCGTGACCGGTGCGGGGTGTGGGAGCGGCGGGCCGATCTGGCGCCAGCTCGACGTCGACCAGACCCTGAGCGTCTCGTCTGAGTCGCCGGCCGCCAGGTAGCGGCCGCTACGGCTGAAAGCCAGCGAGTCGACCCAGCTGCTGAAGCCGTGCAGCGGCGCGCGGTACGCCTCGAGTGCGCCCCCGGTGCCGACCCGCCACAGGTAGACCAGCGCGTCCTGCGCGCCGGCGGCGAGGGTGCTTCCGTTCGGGCTGTAGGCGACCGTGGTCATCGTGGTGGCGGCCGCCGTCAGCGCTGCCAGCGGCCTTGTCGAGCCGTGTGCTGACCAGACCACCACGGCGCCGTTTGCACCGGCGGCGGCGACCGTGGTGCCCGCCGGGCTGTAGGCGACCGCCTGCAGAGCCGGGTGGGCGGGTGCACGCAGCACCGGTTCGCGCGCCGGGTGCGACGGCGCCGCCAGCGACCAGCGGGCCACCGTGCCGTCCGCGTCGGCGGCGGCGAGCGCGCCGCCGCCGGGGCTGAAGCTAAGCCCGTAGACGGTGCCAGAGCCCGCGGTGAGAGTCGCGAGCCTCCGTGGGTGTCCGGCCGAGGCGAGGGTCCAGAGGCTCACCCGGTGGTCCGTGCCGCCGGCGGCAAGCAGCGTGCCCGCAGCGTTCAGTGCCACGGCAAACGTGCTGTCGGAGTGCGGTCCGACTGTGAGCGCCGCGAGCTGCCGCGGCACTGTGGTGGAGAGGCTGTATACGCGCACCAGGTCCCTGTTTGCGTAGGCGACCGCGAGCACATGGCCGTTCTGGCTGACGGCGATCGTGCTGGGCCCCATCGGGCCGAGCAGCCGCGTCGGCATCTCACCGGCGGACGCGTCGAGCAGTGCGGAGGTTGCCTGCACGGTCGGTGT